>CAYWTK010000129.1:0-8361 GCA_964460895.1 uncultured Opitutaceae bacterium | reverse complement strand
AGGGCGGGGTCTCCCGACCCCGCCGCGAACGTCGCTTCAGGATGCGCTCGTGACATCGCGCGCGAACGACGGTGGGGTCGGGAGACCCCGCCCTACAGTCGAAGAGCCCGGGGCGCTTGGGATGAGGCGCGTCACTCCCGCGCGGTCAGCGTCGCGAGGCCGCGCATCGTCGCGTCGGTCACCGGCCGGAACGTCCAGCGTCCCGGCCAGTCGCGGCGCAGGATGGCGTCGAGGCGGTCGGAGCCGCCGCTGACCGCGACCGTGCGCAGGAGGGGCGTGCCCGTCGCGGCGAGGAGCGGCAGGCGGGCCGCGCTGGCGGCGACGAGGGATTCGACGACGGCGGACAGCATCTGGTCGCGCGTGCTGGCGAGGGTGAGCCCGGTGAACGCGCCCTGGCGCTGCTCGATGCTCGTGCGCTCGCCGGCCAGGTAGGGCTCGAAGCGGACCGAGCCCGCCGCGCGCGGCCCCTGCCGGGCGAGGCGGCGGAACAGCGCCTGGAACTCCCCGATCGGCATCCCCGGGCACATCTGGTCGCGGACCCAGTAGATGGCCGAGGCCACGGCCGCGAGCGTGCTGACCTGCAGCCACTTCCCCTGCACGCCGAGGGCGCGGGTGAGGAGGCGCGGGTGCGGCTGCGGGCGGTCGGTGCAGAGGGCGAGCACGTCGGTCGAGCCGGTGACGTTGAACAGCTGCCCGACCTTGGCGCCGGCGAGGAGCATGCCGGCCGAGCCGTCCATCAGGCCGGTGATCATCGGCGTGCCCGCGCGCAGCCCGAAGGCGCGCGCCGCCGCGGGCGTGATCCGCCCGCCGACGCGGTCGGCCTCGCGCACCTCGGGCAGGAGCGACGCCGGCACGCCGAGGTTGGCGCAGAGCTCGTCGCTCCAGCCGCGCAGCGTGAGCGTCTCGTAGAGCCCGGTGAACGAGGCGTTCGAGGGGTCGGTGACGCGCGCGCCGGTGAGGCGGCGGTGGAGGAAGGTGTTGAGGTGGCCGACGAGGTCGGCGCGGCGCAGTCGCTGCGGCTCGTGCCGGCGGTACCAGGCCCACGTGGTCGAGCTGATGCCGCCCGGAAAGGGCCGGCAGCCGCAGAGCGCGAGGTGGCGGTCCGCGCCAAGGCGCGCCTCGAGCTCGTGCGCCTCGGCCACGCTGCGGCGGTCCTGGTGGGTGACGAGCGGGGTCAGCGCCCCGCCCGCGCGGTCCAGCGCGACCCACGCGGGGCACATCACCGCGAGGTGGATGGCGTCGACCTCGCGCGCCCGCCCGCCGAGCCCGGCGACCGCGGCGCGGAGCGCGCGCAGCAGCTCGTCGGGATCCACCTCGACCTTCGGGCCGTCGCAGCGCGACCGGAAGAACGCGCGCGGCGCCTCCGCGAGCACGCGGTCGCCGCGGAGGATGCCGGCGATGACCGACGACGAGCCGATGTCGATGCCGAGGATCGTGGCCATGGGCGCGGGGCGCGCCGGGGGCGGGGTCAGTCGCCCCAGCAGATGCCGAGGGCGCGGCCGGTGTGGATCAGGTCGCCGTCGGTCGGCACCGTGCGCAGCTTGCCGACCGCCTCGGCGATCGGGATGTCGGAGGTGTCCGGCGGCATGTGCGCGACCATGCGGCCGTACTTCTCCTCGTCGATCAGCCGCACCGCGCCGGCGCCGAAGCGCGTGCAGAGCAGGCGGTCGAAGGTCGTGGGCACGCCGCCGCGCTGCAGGTGGCCGAGCACGCAGGTGCGGACCTCCTTGCCGGTGCGCTTCTCGATCTCGTCGGCGACCACGCTGCTGATGCCGCCGAGGCGGGCCTCGCGGTTGGTCTCGGTCTGGCCGCCGTGGGTGACGAAGTCGCCGCCCTTCATGCGGGCGCCCTCGGCGACGACGACCATGGTGAAGTGCCGGCCCTCGGCCTCGCGCTCGGTGATCTTGCGCACGATGGGCTCGTAGGAGAACGGGATCTCGGGGATGAGGACGACGCTGGCGCCGCCCGCGATGCCGGCGTGGGCCGCGATCCAGCCCGCGTAGCGGCCCATGGTCTCGACCACCATCACGCGGTTGTGGCTCATGGCGTGGGTGCGGAGCCGGTCGATGGCGTCGGTGGCGAAGGTGACCGCGGTGTCGAAGCCGAAGGTCACCGTCGTGCCGTCGATGTCGTTGTCGATCGTCTTGGGCACGCCCACCAGCGGGATGCCGGCGTTGAGGCACTGCAGGCCGATGGAGAGCGAGCCGTCGCCACCGACCACCACGAGGGCGCGGAGCCGGAGGGCCTCGAAGTTGCGCTTGGCCTCGGCGAGCACCGCGGGGTCGATCTCCTTCTTGTCACCGTGGCCGGTCTTGGCCACGAAGCGGCCCTTGTTGGAGGTGCCGAGGACGGTGCCGCCGACGCTGAGCAGGCTGTCCATCTCGCGGTAGTCGAGCGGCCGGGCGTTGACGGGCGTGAGCAGGCCGTCGAAGCCGCCGTAGATGCCGAGGGTCTCCCAGCCGCGGCGGTCCGCGGTCTTGACCACGGCGGAGATGACCGCGTTGAGGCCGGGGCAGTCGCCGCCGCCGGTGACGATTCCGATGCGTTCTTTCATGCGGGAAAAGGGATGGTTCCCCGCGGAGGCGGGGGCGCACAGGGAACGACAGCCTCCGGGGCGACTCAACGTCCAATTCCGTCAAGACTGTGCGCCGTTCGCCGAAAGCTGCGCGCCGCTTGTCGTCGGCGGCCGCGCGCGGTCGCGCACCTCGGCCACGCGGCCGCCGGACAGCAGCACGACCCGGTCCGCGGCGGCGAGGAAGGCCGGCGCGTGGCTCGCCACCACCACCGTCCGGCCCGCGTCGCACCGGCGCCGCAGCACCCCGACGAGCGCGGCCTCGGCCGCCGGCTCGAGCGCGGACGTGGGCTCGTCGAGGAGCAGGATGGGCGCGTCGCGGCGGAGCGCCCGCACCCAGGCGAGCCGCTGCCGCTGGCCGCCGGAGAGGTTGGCCCCGCCCTCCGTCAGCGGGGCGCGCAGGCCGCCGGGGAGGCGCTCGATGAAGTCGAGCGCGCCGACCTCGCGGCAGAGCGCGAGCAGCTCCTCGATGTCGGGCTCGGCCTCGCCCGGCGCGAGGTTCTCCAGCACGGTCCCGGAGAGGAACTGCGGCTGCTGCGCGACGACCCCGAGGTGGCGGCGGTACCCGTCGAGGCGGAACTGCGCGAGGTCGTGCCCGCCCACGCGGATCCTCCCCTCGGCCGGCGCGTGCAGCCGCTGGAGCAGCGCGAGGAGCGTGCTCTTGCCGCCGCCCGACTCGCCGGCGAGCACCGTCAGGCGACCCGCCGGGAACGCGACGGTCACGTCGTGCAGTCCCGCCACCCGGCCCGCGTGGCGGAAGCCCACGCCCTCGCAGCGGAGGTCGTCCGCGAGGCCGGGCCGGAACTCCAGCGTCCCGGGATCCGCCTCGACCTCGAGGTCGAGGATCTCGAAGAGCCGCTCGACGGCGGCCAGCGCCTCCTGCACGGAGCCGTTGAGGCCGAGCAGCGCCGCCAGCGGCCCGGTGAGGAAGCCCGCCAGCGTGTAGCACGACATCAGCTGCCCGGGGGACAGCCCGGCGTCGAGGACCAGGCCGGCGCCGACCCAGAGCAGCGCGATGAGGTAGGCCTGCCCGACCAGCAGGCCGGCGGAGTTCGTCGCCACGGCGGCGAGGCCCGCGCGCCAGACGACGCGGAGCAGCCGCACGAGGCGGACCTCCGTGCGCCACTCGGCCTCGGCCTGGAGGCCGAAGGCCCGCACGAGCGCGTGGGCGCCGACGGATTCGACGAGGTGGGCGTCGAGGTCTGCCGACCGCGCGAGCAGCTCGCGCTGGTAGACGCGGTTGCGCCAGTTCACCAGGCCGAGCAGGACCGCGTGGACGGGCACGAGGGCGAGCGAAAGCAGCGCGAGCCGCCACGACCACGCAGCCATCGCGCCGAGCGAGCCGACGACGACCAGCGGCTGGAGCACGAGGTTGAGCAGGGTCGACTGCAGGAACTGGCGGATGCGGACGGCGTCCCCCACCCGCGACGTCACCTCGCCGACGCGCATCGCGTCGAAGAACGGCTGCGGCAGGCGCAGCAGGTGGCGGTAGTAGGCGAGGATGAGCGCCGCGTCGATCTCCTGCGCCAGCCGCAGCGCGAGCAGCGACTGCAGCGCGCCCAGCGCGAGGCGGAAGCCCAGCACCACCAGCATCGCGACCCCGAGGAGGTTGAGGAGGCGCCGGTTGCCGTCGGGGATGACGCGGTCCACGATCTGCTCGACGTAGAACGACAGCGCGAGGCCGAGGAGCGTGGTCACCACGGCGCCGGCGAGCGCCTGCAGCAGCACGCCGCGGTGCGGCGCGAGGAGCGCGGCGAGCCGCCGCCACGCCGGCACGGCGCGGTCGCCCGGGCGGAAATCCGCGGCCGGGGCGACGAGCACGAGCACGCCGGTCCACGCGGCGAGGAAGCGGGCGCGCGGCCAGCGCTCGACGCGGCCCGTGGCGGGGTCCATCACCCGCGCGTGGTCGCCGCGCCAGCGCACGAGCACGACGTAGTGGAGCAGCCGACCCTCGACGAGGCAGTGGGCGATGGCCGGCACGGGCACGCCGGGCAGCGATTCGGGCGGCCCGCGCACGCCCTTCGCCGTGAAGCCGAGCCGGCGCGCGGCCTCGACCAGGCCGAGCGCGGTCGAACCCTGCGCCGTCGTGCCCGCGAGCCGGCGCACCTCCGCCACGCCGAGCCGCAGCCCGAAGTGCGCCGCCACGGCCGCGAGGCAGGCCGCGCCGCAATCGGAGAGGTCGCGCTGCCGGATACCGGGAATCGCCATGGAGAAGGACAGGAGAACGGGGGCGCCAACGCGCACGTTCCGGACGCGGAACTTGCGAGGCATTCACGCCTTCCCGATGTCGATTTCCGGGTCGAGGCCCTCGCGGCGCGCAGCGCCACGGCGCGGGGACGGGCACGAGCCACGTCCTCGCGGGCAAGAGCGCGACCGAACCGCCACGGTGTTCCTCCGGCGCGATCGGGTTCGCGGCGGCCAGCGCGGCTCGTGCCAGCACCGGAATCGTCGCACTCCGTTGGGCGCTTCCCCCAGCGGACCGCGGCTTGCCCGGTATCGGCCATCCCGGCGGCCGATCGCCGGCCGAGGAGCGACGCGTCTCCCATCAGTCTCGGGGACGGCGCGGCGCGGTCACCCTCGGGCTCGGCGGCGTCAGCCGTTCACAAGGTGGTAGAGGAGGTAGGCGAGGGCGTTGAAGCCCATGTGGAAGACGGCGACGTACACCATGGCCTCGTCCTTCGACCGCCGCTCGAACGCGAGGTAGAGGACGCTCATCACCCAAAAGGCGCCAGCCGCCGGGATGCCCCAGTTCTCCGAGGGCAGGTGGCTGATCCACCAGAACAGCGTGCTCCAGCCCAACAGCCCCGCCTTGCCGCGCCTGAGCCGGCGCAGCAGCCAGAAAAGGCCGCGCATGGCGAGGGTCTCCAGCAGAGGAGCCAGGAACACGCCGGTCAGGATGCCGTTGCGGCTCTCGAACAGGTCGGTGGACGTCGCCGGACCGGGATAGACGGCGAGGATGGCGAACGAGATCAACTGGAGGACGAGCCACGCTCCCGCGAACGCCAGCAGGGAGCTGCCGACGAAGGCGGAGCCCCGGCGGTCGGGGATGGATTCGAGAAAGGTCTGCAGTCGCGTCAGGAGGGACACGGAGGGCGGGAACCGGGCGCCGCGCCGGAGGATCGGCGCGGCGCGAGCGGCTCAGTCGTTCGACTCGTAGTACCAGTCCATCAGGAAGGTGTAGTCGTCGGGGTTGTCCTCGATCTTCTTGACGAGGGCCGTCCACGCGCCGACGACGACGCCGACGAGGATGAGCGGGTTGCCGCCGGTGGTTTCGGCGAGTTCGGCGTCCGAGAGGACGTCCAGGGAGGGGTTCATGGTGGTTGCGGGGTTGTTCCCGGCGGGATTGCCGGGAAGGGGGACGATGCCGGGAAAGGCGGGCGGGCGTCTCCGGGGCCGCCGGTCGCGCCCGCCCGCCCGGATCACTGCGCCATGTCTTGCGCGGCGCAGTGGAAGTCCGCGGGCGCCTCGGCGAGTTGCGCGAGGTAGCGCTCGTAGACCAGCCGGTCGAGTTCGTCCGGCAGGCCGCCGCCCGTGACGGCGGCAAGGGCGTGGATGTCGAGGGTCTGCATCGTCGTGGGGGAAAAACCCGGCGGGATTGCCGGGAAGGGTTCGTTCAACCGCGGGCGGCGGCCTGTCGGGGGTCGAGCCAGTCGCCGGCGCGCTGGTGGAGCAGCTCGAGCAGGCTGCGGCGGGCGGTGAGGAAGCGCGCGGTGACGGACATGCCGCGTCCGAGCTCGCCGCGCCGGCCGTCGGGGCGCACGAGGCAGGTGGCGCGCGGCTCGACGAGCACCTTGAAGACCGGCGCGCCGCCGGGCCCGGCGCGCTCGGCGTCGGCGGCGATCTCGCGCACGGAGGCCTCGAGCGAGCCCCACGCGGTGTACGGGTAGGCGTCCACCTGCAGCCGCACCGGCTGGGCGGCGCGGAGGGCCGCGATGTCGCGCGAGGCCACCCGCGCCTCGACCACGAGGCGGTCGTCGGGCGAGAGGCTGCCGAGCGGCTGGCCGGCGGCCACGGGGGTGCCCGGGCCGAGTCCGGCGAATCCGAGCACCGTGCCCGCGACCGGCGCCCGCAGCGCCGCGGCGGCGCGCGCGGTCTCGAGCAGCACGGCCTCCGCGGCGAGCTCGTCGAGCGCGGCGGCCGTCTCCTCGCGCCGCAGCTGCCAGCGGGTCCGCGCCTGCTCGACCCGCAGCGCGGTCTCGGCCTCGGCGCGCTCCACGGCGAAGCGGGCTTCGTCGAGGTCCCGGTCCGTCGCCAGGCCGGCCGCGGCCAGCGCCTCCAGCCGGTCGCGCTCGGCCCGCGCGCGCGCCGTCGCCACGCGCTGGGCGGCGAGCTGCGCCTCCAGCTCGCGCCGCTCCTGCTCGAGGGTCCGGAGGGCCGGATGGATTCCCACGGCGCGGCCGCCCTCGAACGGGTTCAACGCGGGCCCCGCGGGCGCCCGCGCCGTGGAAAGCTCGTCCAGCCGGGCCAGCAGCCCGCGCCGCTCCGCCTGCAGCCGCCGGTTCCGCGCGAGCCGCTCGTCCAGCTCCGGGGTCGCGACCTCCACCAGGAGCTCGCCGGCCGCGACCGCCGCGTTGTCGCGCACCGCGACCCGGCCGATTCGGCCCGCGACGGGCGCGCGCAGCTCAATCCGCTCGGTGGCCGGACGGACGATCCCGGCGGCCGTCACGGCGACGTCCACCTGCACCACCGCCAGCCCGCCCAGTCCGGTGGCGGCCAGCAGGAGCAGGACGCCGTGGATCCCGGCCCGGCCGGCGCCGCGCTCCAGCCGCAGCGCCTCGACGGAGAAGCGCGCGAGTTCGACGGGCGGCAGCGGCGGGTTCATGCGGCCAGTGTGCCACCGCGCGACCCGCCCGCGGAGCCGGGAGATTCCCCGGAATCGGCGAAAGCGCCGGCTTGACAGCGCGCCGGCGCCCCGCCGCCCGTCAGGCGGTGCGCCGCCCGGGCGGGGAGCGGCGGGGCGCGAGCGCGACGAAGCCCTGGTCGAACGCCCACTGCATGAGCTGCGGCGTGCTGTGCAGGCCGAGCTTGCGCATGATGTGGTGCCGGTGGGAGGCGACCGTGTGGACGCTCAGGCCGACGAGCACGGCGATCTCCTCGTCGGACTGCCCGCGCCCGATCGCGGGCAGCAGCTCCTGTTCGCGCGGCGAGAGGATCTTGAAATAGGCGTCGGGGTCGGCGCGGAAGTGGCGCGTCGCCTCCCGCACCTCATGCGGACAGTAGCCGCCCCCGCCCGCGAGCGCGCCGATCGCGACGGGCAGCCGCGTGAGCGTGTCCCCGGCCTTCCAAAGCAGCCCGGCGATGTGCCCCTCGCTGGCCGCGGCGAGCGCCACCGGGTCGTGCCGCGCCGTCAGCAGCAGGATCCGCGGGGCCGGCGTCCGCGCGGAGAAGCGCCGGGCGAGCGCCAGGCCGTCGAAGTCGGGCAGGATCAGGTCGAGGATCACGATGGACGGCGGCACCTGCTCCGCGAGCGCGAGCGCCTCGGCGCCCGTCGGGGCCGTGTCCACCCGCGTGACCTTGGGCAGGTTGCGAAGCACGCCCGGAATGGTGGCCAGCCAAAGGGGGTCGTCCTCGATGTAGAGGATGTGGAGGGGTTGTTTCATGGCGCAGCTGGCCCGTGCGCCGGGGCAGGAAAGAGCCGACCTTCCCGCCTGCAAAGCCCATTCTTCCCGGGAATCCGGTGCTCCGATGCGGGGGTGGACAAGGGGCGTCGCGCCGTCGCGACGCCCATCTTTCGACGCTGAACGCTGAACGCTGAACGCTGAACGCTGAACGCTGAACGCTGAACGCTG
>CAYWTK010000128.1:0-8434 GCA_964460895.1 uncultured Opitutaceae bacterium | reverse complement strand
GCGACCGCGCTGAACCGGCGGGCCAGCGCGACGTCCTTGGCGGTCACGCGGTTGCCGGCGTCGTGGGTCGTGAGCCGGACGGAGACGCGGTGGTAGACGTTGGTCCACTCGGGATGGTGGTCCATCGCGTCCGCCTCGAACCCCGCGCGCACCATGAAGGCGAGCGCGGACCGGAAGTCCGCGAACTGGAAGGTGCGCGCGAGCGCGTCGTTCTCGAGGGTCCAGCCGGGCAGCTCGGCGAGCGCGGCGGCAACGTCGGAGGGCGCGAGCGGGGGGGTCGCCATGCGCGGAGCCAAGTCCGCCGCCGGAACGATGTCAAACGGCGCGGCCGCCTCAGAGGATCGGGGTCAGCGGCGCCCCCACGGCCTTGTAGAGCCGCGCGAGGATCTCCTTCTGGTCGAGGAATCCCTCGGTGCCGGGGAAGGACCCGACGTCCCGGTGGTGCCGGTGGAAGTCCGGGTGGCCGGGCGCCACGTCGGGCGCGCCGGGATGCCGCTCGAAGCTCGAGGTGTTCTGGACGGGCCAGATGTCGAGCGGCGACAGGCGCAGGAGGCCGCCGACGAGCCCGTTGACGGCGTCGAGCCCGAGCGGCAGGTCGCGCCGGGCGACGACCCAGCTGTTCTCCGGCCGCAGGTCGCGCTCGATCTCGGCCCGCAGGCCGCGCGCGAAGTCCTCGTCCTCCACCAGCACCCCGCACTCCGTGTTCAGGTTCTCCGAGCGCGGGTCGAGGTTGTACGAGCCGACGAAGGCGACGGCCTGGTCCACGACCAGCGACTTGGCGTGGAGCGAGAAGTACGGCGGCCGGACGCCGGGCCGCTCCGCGGCGGCGCGCCGGTCGACCTCCGCGTGGCCGGGGAAGAGCGCGGCCAGCACGGCGGGCCGCGGCTTGAACTCGTGGACCTCGAGGCCGAGCTGCCCGATGGCGACGGGGCGCAGGCGGTAGTTGGCGGAGTACGCGAGCAGGTTGTCGGTGGAGGCGAGGCTGTTGGTCGAGACCCGGAAGCGCAGGCCCGGGCGCTTCGCGCGGAGGTCGCGCACGAGGTCGCGCGCGGCCGGGCTGAGCACGAGGTACGGCGTCTGCACGAGGATGTCGGCCTCCCCGCGCTCGACCGCGGCCCGCAGGGCCAGCGTGCCGCGCGGCGCGGTGCGGCGCAGCCAGCCGCGCGCCTTGCCGGGCTCGTCGCTGATGAACCACACCGCGCGCACGGGACGCAGCGGCGCCACGAAGCGCGCCGCGACGAGGGCCGCGTCGCCGGCCTCGGCCGCGAGCGCGCCGAGGCTCGGGCCGAAGTCCCAGTCCTCGCGCCGCTCGTAGCGGCGGAACTTCCCGCGCGCGATCTCCCGCGCCACGTCCTTGAGCGCGCGCCCGGGCACGGCGTGGCGGAACTCCCAGTAGTGGCGGAAGACCTCCGCGGCCTCGGCCGCGGCGGGGCCGGTCACGAGGACGTCGCGGTCGCGGTAGTTGTACTCCGTCGCGTGGTCGAAGTAGGCGTTCTCGACGTTGCGCCCGCCGGTGAGGAGGACGGCGCCGTCCACCAGCATCACCTTGTTGTGCATGCGCTGGTTGGTGGCGCGGAACGCGAGCAGCCCGGCGAGCGCCTGCCGCCACAGCGCGGGGTCGATCCGGCCGAAGGCGGGGCGGTAGTGGCGCACCTCGAGGTTGGGGTGCGCGGTGGCGACGAAGGCGATCGTCTCCGGGTCGGTCTCGGAGAACAGCTGGTCGGCGATGACGCGCACCTTCACGCCGCGCCGCGCGGCCTCCAGGAGCTCCCACAGGAGCAGGCGGCCGGCCTCGTCGTTGCTCCAGATGAACGTCTGCAGGTCGACCGAGCGGCGGGCCGCGCGGATGAGGTGGAGGCGCACGAGGAGCGCGTCGCGCCCGACCTCGAGCCGCGCCGCCCGGTGGACCGGCGCCGGCGCGGCGGCGTCCCGCACGAGCAGGTCGCCGAAGGGCGAGCCGGCGAGCGGGGCCGGGAGGTCGGACGCGGACGCCGCGGCGCCGGCGGCGAGCGCGGCGAGCGCCAGGCCGCGGCGGAGGCGGCGACGGAGGGACGGGACCATGCGCCGAGCCCACGGCAGGCCTTCCGCCTTGTCAAACGCCCGGCCCGGGCGCTGAATCCCCCCTTCGATGAGCGCACCCGGGCCGGCCAGAGTTCCGCAACACGTCGCCATCATCATGGACGGGAACGGACGCTGGGCCAAGCAGCGCGGCCTCCCGCGGCTGGAGGGCCACCGGCGCGGGGTCGAGACGGTGCGCACGGTGGTGGACGCGGCCCGCGAGCTGGGCATCCGCTACCTCACGCTCTACGCGTTCTCCGCCGAGAACTGGAAGCGGCCGGGCGACGAGGTCGCGGGCCTGATGGGCCTCCTCGACTTCTTCCTCAAGCGCGAGCTCGACAACCTCATCAAGGAGAAGGTCCGGCTCCGCACCATCGGCCGGATCGACGCCCTGCCCGCCAACGTGCGGCGCGAGCTCGAGCGGGTGAAGGCCGCGACGGCCGGCTTCGAGCAGTGGAACCTCGTGCTCGCCCTCAACTACGGCGCGCAGCTGGAGGCGGCGGACGCCGCCCGGGCCTACGCCGAGGCGGTGCGGGACGGCCGCGAGGACCCGGCCGCGGCGTCGTGGGACCGCTTCCGGCGCTACCTCTCGACCGCGGACCTGCCCGATCCCGACCTGCTGATCCGGACCTCCGGCGAGCTCCGGCTGAGCAACTTCCTCATGCTGCAGCTGGCGTACGCCGAACTCGTCTTCACCCCGACGCTCTGGCCGGACTTCGGCCGGGCCGACCTGGTGGCGGCGGTCGAGGAGTACGGACGGCGGGAGCGGCGCTTCGGCCTGACCACCGAGCAACTCCAGACTGGCGCGCGCTGAAGGCGGCCGCCTAGCCTGACGCGTGGCCTCCCGCATCCTCAGCACCCTGCTCCTCTGGGGCGTCGTCCTCGGCGGACTCTGGTTCTTCGGCCCGCACGCGGCGGTCGCGATCCTCACGCTCCTCGCGGCGCTGACGCTGCACGAGTTCTACCTCCTCGCGGAGAAGATGGGGTTCCGGCCGTTCCGCTGGATGAGCCTGACGTTCAGCGTGCTCCTCACCGCGGGCCCGTACTACCTCACCGAGTACGTGTTCGAGGGCGAGGAGTTCGCCGGCTTCGGCCCCGCGGTGCTGGCGCTGGCCATCGTCGCCTTCTGCATCCGCATCCTCGGCGAGCGCGACACGAGCAACCGCGTCGAGTCGCTCATCGCCACGGTCATCGGCATCGTCTACGTGCCCTTCATGCTGCACTTCCTCGTGCGGCTGATGCTGCTCTACAGCGAGCCGACGGTGGGGCTCGTCGTCTGCCTGTGGGTCGTCGCGGTGTCCAAGTTCTGCGACGTGGGCGCGCTCCTCTCCGGCCTCGCCTTCGGGCGGCACAAGATGGCCCCGAACATCAGCCCGAAGAAGACCTGGGAGGGCGCGGTCGGCGGCGTGCTCACCTCGGCCGGCGTCGGCGCGGGCATCGCGTGGCTGGCGGCCGACCACCTGCCCGTGACCCTCACGCCGCTCGTGGCCGCGACCATCGCCCTGCCCCTGGCCATGGTCACGATCGTCTCCGACCTGATCGAGTCGGCCATGAAGCGCCGGGCGGACATCAAGGACACGGGGCGCGTCATCCCGGGCATCGGCGGCGCCTTCGACCTGACGGACAGCCTCATCCTGACGGCGCCGGTGGCCTACGTGATGTTCCTGTTCGTCGAGTGAGGCGCGGGCGCCGGCGGCGCGCGATTTCGTGCTGTCCCCGCGCCCGGACGGGCGCCATATGTCCCGTTCCCCCGCCGTGAACCCTCCCGCCAAGCGCCGACTCGTCCTCCTCGGAGCCACCGGTTCCATCGGCGAAAGCACCCTGCGCGTGCTGGCGGCGCACCGCGACCGGCTGGAGCTGGTGGGCATCGCCGCCCACAGCCGCCACGAACGGCTGGCCGCCATCGCGCGCGAGCACGGCGTGCGGCACGTCGCGATCCACGACGCCGCGGCCTGCGCCGCCGCGCGGGCCTCGGGCGCCTTCCCCCCGGGCACGGTGCTCTCCTCGGGCGAGGAGGGCCTGACCGCGGTCGCCACGCTGCCCGAGGCCGACCTCGTGCTGGTCGCCGTCGTCGGCACCGCCGGCCTGCGCCCGGCCCTCGCCGCCATCGCCGCGGGCAAGGACATCGCGCTCGCCTCGAAGGAGCTGCTCGTCATGGCCGGCAAGTTCGTCATGGCCGCGGCCCGCGCGCGCGGCGTGCGGCTCCTGCCGGTGGACAGCGAGCACAACGCGGTCTTCCAGTGCCTCGAGGGACGCCCGGCGTCCGACGTCCGGCGCATCGTGCTCACGGCTTCGGGCGGCGCCTTCCGCGACTGGCCGCTCGAGGCCCTGGCCAAGGCCACGCCCGCCGACGCGCTCAAGCACCCGAACTGGGCTATGGGGCCCAAGATCACCGTCGATTCCGCCACGCTGGCCAACAAGGGGCTCGAGCTGATCGAGGCCCAGTGGCTCTTCGGCCTGCACGCCGACCAGTGCCAGGCCGTCCTGCACGCGCAGAGCATCGTCCACTGCCTCGTCGAATTCCGCGACGGCTCCCTGCTCGCCCAGCTCTGCCCGCCGTCGATGACCTTCCCCATCCAGCACGCCCTGCTCCACCCCGACCGGGCGCCGGTGCCGACCGACCCGCCCCTCGACCTCGAGCGGCGCCTGTCCCTCGACTTCAAGCCCGTCGACCCCGCGCGCTACCCGCTGCTCGGGCTGGCCCGCGACGCGATGGCGACGGGCGGGGTCGCCCCGGCCGCCTTCAACGCGGCGAACGAGGTCGCGGTGGCGGAGTTCCTCGCCGGACGCCTCCCGTTCCTTGCGATTTCCCGGGTGGTGGAGCAGGTTCTCGGCGCGTTGCGGAACTTCGAACCCCACTCGCTGGACGAAGCGCTGCAGGCCGACGCCGAGGCCCGCCGCCTCGCGCACCGCTTCCTCGCCGCCCCCGCCCTCCCTTCCCGCTGATCCCATGGAAATCCTCACCTCCGCCCTCGGCGGCGCCTGGTCGATCTTCCTCATCGTGCTGTTCTTCGGCGGCTCGATCTTCGTGCACGAGCTCGGGCACTTCCTCGCCGCGCGCCGCCGGGGCGTGAAGGTCGAGCGGTTCTCCATCGGCTTCGGGCCCCGCATCTTCGGCTGGCGGGGGCGCGACGGCGTCGAGTACCGGCTGTCGTGGATCCCGCTCGGCGGCTACGTCGCCCTGCCCCAGCTGGCCGACCTCGGAGAGATCGAGGGCGGCTCGGGCCCGCGCGAGGCGCTGCCGCCGATCAGCTACGCGACCAAGATCATCGTCTTCGTCGCCGGCGCCGTCTTCAACCTGCTCTTCGCCTTCCTCCTCGCCTCCATCCTCTGGCTCGTGGGCCAGCCGACGAGCGAGGACCTCGCCACCACCCGCATCGGCTACGTCTCCCCCACGCTGCCGCTCGCCGACGGCTCGTCCGTCCCCAGCCCGGCGCGCGAGGCGGGCCTCCGCGTCGGCGACGTCATCCGCGCCATCGACGGACAGCGGGTGGACGACTGGCCCGACCTGCTCCAGACGCTGGTCACGAGCGCGGGCCGGACCGAGGACGGGCGGCGGCAGGCCATCTTCACGGTCGAGCGCGACGGACAGCTCGTGGACCTCACGGTCTACCCGCGCCTCTCCGGCGACGAGAAGGTCCGCCGCGTCGGCATCCTTTCCGCCTACACGCCCATCGTCGCGGTCGTGCCCGAGGATTCCTTCGCCGCGACGCTCGGCCTGCGGGCCGGCGACCGGCTCCAGACCCTCGACGGCGCCCCCCTGCTCAACCTCGTCGCGCTCCTCGACGCGCTGCAGGAGAAGGCGCCGCGCGCCCACGAGCTCGGCCTCGAGCGCGACGGCGCGCGGGTCACGGTCGCCATCCCCGCCGACCGCCCCGCGGAGACGCGCGGCATCCTCGGCGCCGGCTTCCGCACCAACGTCGGCCTCGTCCACCACGACCCGTTCGAGCAGATCGCCACCCACGTCGCCGCCACGTTCCGCGTGCTCTGGAGCCTGGTCCACCCGGACTCCGACATCGGGGTCTCGAAGCTCAGCGGTCCGGTCGGCATCGGGAAGATCTTCTGGGACGCCTCGGAGGCCGGCCTGCGCTACGTCCTATGGATCGCGATCCTCGTCAACGTGAACCTCGCGGTCTTCAACCTCCTGCCCATCCCCGTGCTCGACGGCGGCCACATGCTCTTCGCCACCATCGGCCGCATCCGCGGGCGGACGCTGTCGCCCAACTTCATCGCGAGCCTCCAGAGCGTCTTCATCGTCCTGCTCTTCGGCATGATCATCTACGTCACCTTCTTCGACGTGAAGCGCATCGCCCGCGACGTGCGCGCCGACGCGCAGGCCCGCGAGGCGGCCGAGCCCCCGCCGCCCGCCCCCGCCAAGCCGTAGCCGGTCCGGACCCCGATGGGATGCGGCGCCCTCTGGGGATGCGGCGCCCGCGCCGCGTCCTTTCGCCGACCGGGGCGGGGGCGCCCCGGCTCCATCGGGAGGCTCCGGCCGGCGGCCGCCTTGCCACTTGCGTCCCCGAGCCCGGTGACTTGTTACTTGCCCGACCGATGTCCTACTGCGCCTCCCGCTTCCGCACGATCCGCCGCCGCACCGTCGAGGTGAAGGTCGGCTCCGTCGCGCTCGGCGGCACCCAGCCCATCCGGGTGCAGTCCATGACGACCAGCGACACGCAGGACGTCGAGGCCACCGTCCGCCAGGCCATCGCCCTCGCCGAGGTCGGCTGCGAGATCGTCCGGGTCACCGCGCCCAACGTCGCCGCCGCCCGCTGCCTCCGCGACATCCGCGCGCGCCTCAGCGCCGCGGGCTTTGGCGGCGTGCCGCTCGTGGCCGACATCCACTTCCTGCCGGGCGCCGCGATGGAGGCCGTCGAGCACGTCGAGAAGGTCCGGGTGAACCCCGGCAACTACGCCGACAAGAAGAAGTTCGCCGTCAAGGAGTACACCGACGACGCCTACGCCGCCGAGCTCGACCGCCTGCACGCCGCGTTCTCGCCGCTCGTCCTCCGCTGCAAGGAACTCGGCCGCGCCCTGCGCATCGGCACCAACCACGGCTCGCTCTCCGACCGCATCATGAACCGCTACGGCGACACGCCGCTCGGCATGGTCGAGAGCGCCCTCGAGTTCGTGCGCATCTGCGAGGACCACGGCTTCCACGACATCGTGCTCTCGATGAAGTCGAGCAACCCGAAGGTCATGATCCAGGCCTACCGGCTGCTCGTCGCGCGGATGGACGCGGTCCACCGTCCCTACCCGCTCCACCTCGGCGTGACCGAGGCGGGCGACGGCGAGGACGGCCGCATCAAGAGCGCCATCGGCATCGGCTCCCTGCTCGTGGACGGTCTCGGCGACACCATCCGCGTCTCGCTCACGGAGGATTCGGTGTACGAGATCCCCGTCGCCCGCGCCCTCGCCGACCGCGCCATGCGGCTGTGGGGGGCCGCGGCGCCGGCCGCGCCGGTGACGGACGCGGTGGATCCCTTCGTCTACGCCCGCCGCCCGGTGGCTCCCGTCGCCCTCTCGCCGCGCTGCCCGGTCGCCGCCGACCAGCCCCCGCGCGTCATCGTCGCCGCCGGCCCGATCGCGCGCCTCGCGGAGACGGCCGCGGCGCTCGCCGGGCCGACCCTGCGCGACACGACGGCGGAGGGCCTGCTCGTCCGGGCCGACACGCCGAGCGACCTCGCCGAGCTGGCGGACGCCGTGCGCCGGCTGACGCTGCCCGTCGAATTCCTCGTCCTCGAGCTCGGCCCGCTGCTCACGGCGCGCGACCTCGCGCCGCTCCTGCGGCCCGACGGCGGCCGCCTGCTCGTCGCGCGGCGCTTCGGGCCTGGCGACGCCGCGGAGCTCCGGGCCTTCGCGGACGTCGTGCGCGGCGCCGGACACCTGCTCGCGGTCGACCTCGACGGTGCCGCCGAAGCCCCGCTCGCGGCGACGCTCCGGGAGCTGGGCGACGCCGGCCTCGTCTTCACCCGCTCGACCGTCGGGACCGAGGCGGGGCACGCCCCCGGCGCATACCGGCGCCTGCGCGAATTCCTGCGCGCGCTCGGCTCGTCGGCGCCGGTGTGGATCCGCAACACCGCCGCGACCGCGGTGACGCCGGACCCGACCTTCCTCGGCCGCCTCCTCGAGGCCAGCGTGCTCACCGGCGGCGCCCTCGCCGACGGGCTCGGCGACCTCGTCAGCCTCGAGACCGAGGCCGATCCCATCCGCGCGACCAAGCTGGCCTACAACGTCCTGCAGGGCGCGGGCGCCCGCATCTCCAAGACCGAGTTCGTCGCGTGCCCGAGCTGCGGCCGCACCCTCTTCGACCTGCAGACGACCACCCAGCGCATCCGCGCGCAGACCGGCCACCTCAAGGGCGTGAAGATCGCCATCA
>CAYWTK010000127.1:0-8661 GCA_964460895.1 uncultured Opitutaceae bacterium | reverse complement strand
ATTTTGCGGCACCAGATTGTCCGCCGTGGCCCGCAAGCTCCGCATCCAGTACCCGGGCGCGATCTACCACGTCATCAACCGCGGCAACTACCGCCGTGACCTGTTCCTTTCGCCATCCGAGGCCCTCGCGTTCCTGACCGCGCTGAGGGAGGTGGTCGCGCTGATGGGCTGGCGCGCGCACGCCTACGCCCTGATGCGCAACCATTACCACCTCGCCCTCGAGACCCCCGAACCAAACCTCGTCGAGGGCATGCATTGGCTGCAGAGCACGTGGGCCACGCGCTTCAATCGATTCCGCGACGAGCGCGGGCATCTCTTCCAGGGTCGCTACCAGGCGCTGCTGGTCGAGGACGCGGCCGCGCTCGCGCGCGTGGTGGACTACCTCCACCTCAACCCGGTCCGCGCGAAGATCGTGCCGCCCGAACTCGTCCGCAGCTACCGTTGGACGAGCCTGCCCGGCATCCTCAAGGGCGACGGATGGACCGACGGCGGCGGCTGGCGCGGCGGCGAACGTTTCACCGACGATGCGGCCGGACGCAGGGCGTACGAGCGACACCTGATCGAGATAGGGCGCGACGAGGCCGAGTGGGACAGACGGGGCGTGGCGGGACTCTCCCGCGGTTGGGCGATCGGTACTACCGGGTGGAAACGCGCGGTGGCCAGGAGGCTCAGTGGTCGAGCGCTGACCCCCGACCTCACACTCGAGCAGGTGCTCGACCTCCGGCAAAGCCTGTGGGAGGCGACGTTGACCGAGGCGCTGGCCGCAATCGGGCGTCGGCCCGAGGACCTCAACACCCGGCCGATGAAGCAGCCGTGGAAGCTTGAGTTGGCCGTGCACGTGCGGCAGGCGAGCGGAGCCTCCCTCGCTTGGCTCGCCCGTCGGCTCCAGCTGGGCAGCGGGTCCAACCTCCGATGCTACCTCTCGAGGGCAAAGCGCGGACCTCAGCAGCGAACAACGGCCTGACCCCTTTTTACGAAAGCGAGCAGCGGCCTGACCCCTGCTCGCGAGAGCGCGGCCCTAGCGGCGCAGCGCGGCGACCACTTGGGCGAGGAAGGTGGCCACGGCCGGGTCGTCCTTGAGCCAGCGGATGACGACCACGAGGTCGTTCTCCCAGTCGACGTAGACGATGTTCCGGCCGTTGCCGACGAAGCACACGCTGGTCCCCGGGGTGCCGGGCCGCGCGGCGCCGTCGAGGTTGAGGTACCAGTTCATGAATCCGTACTCGCGGTTCACCGCGCCGGGCGTCGCGGCGAGCCGGAGCCACTCCTCGGAAAGGATCCGGCGCCCGGCCCACTCGCCCCGGCGAAGGTGCAGGTAGCCGAAGCGCGCCAGGTCCCAGGCGCTGATGAACAGCCCGCCGCCGAAGTGCCCGCCGCCCGAGACGGACTGCATCCGCTGGCCGTCGAGCGTGATCCAGGAATTCTCGTACCCATGCCACCGCCACGTGGACGAGGCACCGATCGGGTCCATCACCTCGCGGCGCAGCACGACGGGCAGCGGTTCGCGCCAGACGTGCAGGGCGCAGAGGGCCAGCAAATTCACCCGGACGTCGTTGTACTTGAAGAACGTGCCGGGCGCGTGCTTCGGGCGGTTCGGGTGGTCGGCGGGCGTGGCGCCCACCGGACGGTCGGCCCAGTCGGGAATCTCCCAGAGCGTGCCGGACCAATCGCTCGTCTGGCGCAGGAGGTGGTCCCAGGTGATGGGCGCATTGTGCGGGTCCGCGAAGAGCCCGCGCTCCGTCGCCGGCAGATAATCCGCCACCCGGTCGTCGAGCCGCCGGATCAGGCCGCGATCGAAGGCGAGGCCGACGACCGTGGACAGGAAGGTCTTGGCCACGCTGTGCGGCATGTCCGGACGGTCGGGCTCGCCCCAGACCGCGACGACCTTGCCGCGGCGCACGATGATGCCGGTGACGTCTCCGCGCACCGCGGTCGGGCCGAGGATGCGGTAGCCCGGTTCCCGCTTACCGAAGGTCTCGAGCAGCGCCTGCGCCTGGTCGCGCGGCGCGGCCGACTCGTGGTCCCGGGTCCAGGCGACGGCCGCCGCGAGCTTCGCGGCGTCGAATCCCGCCTCCTCCGGAGGAATCGTCGCCCACGTCCCCGCCGGCGGGAAATAGACCTCGGCACGAAGCGCGGAAACGACGAAGGCGAGGCAGGCGAGGACAACGAGGACGCGGCGCACGGGCGAAACCTACGGGTGCCGCCCGTCCGGGCAAGCGCGGGCGGCCGACGACGCGGCCTGGCCACTTGGGCGTGTCTTCAAGCCCTGCTCGCAGGCGATTCCGAGGCGAAGAAATGCCCGCCCTTCATCAACCATTCAGGCTTCGACCACCGGTTCCGCCGAGGAATCCCCACCGCCTCATCGGCTCCGGTGTCGGTTCCGGGCCGCGGCTGATCGCCGCGAAGATCGGGCCGCAGAGCCGGTCGTTTCTTGTCGGCAATCAGCCGACCCTCGAAACCCCCGGGCGGATCCGATGAGGCGGAGCGGCACTCCTTGGCATCGTCGGTCGGCGAAGCCATCCGCGATCAAGTCTTTCGAAGGTGGGCAGACGAGCCCTAGTCCTCCCGCCACGTCGCCTTCGGTGGGGCGCTCGAGTCGGACGAGCGGGTGTAGAAGCGTTCCTGCGTGAGGAGCTTGAGCTGGTGGACGGCGAGGCTGAGGTCGGCGAACGTCGCCAGCGCCTCGGGTCCGGGCCGCTCCTCCTCCATCCGGCACTGCATGCGGAAGAACCGCTCGCCGAGCGCGCGGTGCTCGTCGGCGTCGCCCAGCCGCCGCAGCAGGCGCCGCACCCGGTCGGCCAAGCGCCGGCCGCGCCGCACCAGCCGGAGCGCGGCGGCGGGATCGAGCTCGCCCGCCTTCGTCTTCTTGTAGACGCCGCACTCGAAGACCCGGCACTGCCGCGGCCGTTCGGCTTAGAGGCGGCACGTACAGTCGGCGCCGAGCGCGGCGCAGGGCTGCGGGAAGCGGCCGACGGGCCGCCGCGCGCGCGGGAACTTCAGCGGCAGGCCGAGGGCGCGCAGGCGCGCGGCGTCGTCGCCCGGCTCCAGCCGCACCTCGTCGAAGAGCGTGCCGTCGCAGCACAGGCCGCAGGCGAGGCAGAGAGCTTCGAGTGGGTCAGAGGGCAAGGGGGAGGCGGCGCCGGGCGCGGGGAATCCGCGCGGCGCCGCCCGACACAGACCGCGCGACCGCGGGGAGCGCAACACCGGAGCGCGGCCGGACCGGGGGCCGCACGGCGGCGGCGGTATTGGCATCGCCATCCGCCGCGCGCCTGCGACGCTGGCGTTCCCATGCCCGCCCGTTTCCCGGTCGCCCGAAGGTTCGAGCTGTTCGACCACGCCATCGCCGGCATGACCCCGCGCCTGCGCCGGATGCGCTCCGCGGACCAGCTGATGGCGGCCCTCCGCTGGGGACTCGGCGAACTCGACCGCGCCTACGCGGACGCCCCGGCGCGCGTGCGCGCGTCCGTCGCGTGCGGGCCGGGCTGCGCCGCGTGCTGCCACGTGCCGGTGGACGTCCAGGCGCACGAGGTCCTCTACGCGGCCGACCACCTGCTGACGCGCTTCGCGCCCGCCGACCTCGAGGCCGCCGTCGCGCGGCTCGCGGCCCACCGCGCCCGCGTCGCCGCGCTCGCGCCCGGCGCGCGGGAGTCCAGCCGCCAGCCCTGCGCGCTCCTGCAGGACGGCCGCTGCTCGATCTACGACGGACGCCCGCAGCCGTGCCGGGCCCACCACACGAGCGACGCCGCCGCGTGCGCCGCGCACCTCGCCGACCCCTCGCACCCGATCGCCGACGCCTACATCCCCGCCCTGCGCGCGCGGATGTTCGCGGTGATGCTGGGGGTGGACGAGGCCATCGAGGCCGCCGGCTACGACGAGCGCGCCTACGACTTCGGCTCCGCCCTGCACGAGGCGCTGACGAATCCGCGCTGCCTCGACGCGTGGCTGCGCCACCAGCCCGCCTTCCCCGACGACTGCCTCGCGGATCCGGCGCCCGAAGCTCCCGATTCCGTCAACCCGCCGTCGTCGGGTCGATGACCGACTTGACCTCGGAGATGCGGTTGGCGGGGAAGCCGCCCTGCCGCGCATGCTCGCGCACGAGTTCCTCGTTGGGCGCGATGTACACGCAATAGACCTTGTCGGGCGTCACGAAGCTCTCGACCCACTGGATGCGGGGTCCGAGGCCGTTGAGCACGGAACAGGACTTCTGCGAGATGCCGCGCAATTGCTCCGCGGTCAGGTTGCCGGCTCCGGGGATTTCACGTTCGATCACGTACTTGGGCATGGGGGTAAGGGGCTTGGGAACGCGCCAACGTTCGGCACGGAGACCCGTCGAGGCGAGCGCGGACTCGCGGCCGGCCGCGGACTCCCTCGCGCACCTCCGGCGGAGCCCCCTCCCCGTCGTAAGGTACCGCTCTCGCCCGGCGGGCGCGCGGGGCTCCTGCCATAGGGTTGTCAGGGAGGTCGGCTAGATTCCCACGATGACCCTTCCGCAGACGCAGTTCTACGGGGCCGTGAGCCTCGACGGTTTCCTCGCCACGCCGGACGACGACCTCGCGTGGCTGCTTCAGTTCGGCGGCGACGCGCCGGGCTACGCCGAGTTCGTCGCGCAACTCGGCGCCGTGGCGATGGGGGCGTGCACGTACGAATGGCTCCTGCGGCACCATGTCCGCCCGGGCGCGCCCGACGCGCAGCCGTGGCCCTACGCGGTGCCGACGTGGGTGTTCACGCACCGGGAGCTGCCGGTGGCGCCGGGCGCGGACGTGCGCTTCGTGGCGGGCGACGTCCGGCCGGCCCACGCCGCGATGCGCGCGGCGGCCGCGGGCCGCAACGTGTGGATCGTGGGCGGCGGCGGACTGCTCGCGCAGTTCTGGGACCACGGCCTGCTCGACGAGCTGATCGTGCACGTCGCCCCGCTCACGCTCGGCGCCGGCAAGCCGTTCCTGCCCCGCTCGCTCGCGGCGGCGCCGCTGCGCCTCGTGTCCGCGCGGGTGCACGGCGACACGTTCGCCGAGCTGCGCTACCGGGTCGCGCGGAGCGGCTGAGCGCCCCGCTGCGGCCGTCTCCGCGCGTCAGAAGACGCGCCTTCCCAGCGCCGTGGACCGCAGCAGCACGCGCGTGACGAGCCAGGAGGCGAGCACGCCGGCCGTCGTCGCGAGCGCGAACTTCACCAGCGGCCCGGCCGGCAGCGGGAGCAGCAGGTGGTGCGCGAGGACGACGAGGGGGAGATGGACGAGGTAGACGCCGTACGCATCGGCCGAGAACGCCTGCGTCACGCGCCACTCGCGGTTGAGCCGCTCGCGGAAGCCCCAGAGCAGGCCGAGTCCCAGCGTCACGCAGACCACGGATTCGAGCACCGAGAGCGCGAGGTTGCCGGGGTTCAACCCGCCGGTCGCGAACCAGCCGACGGTCCGGCCCGGCCAGAAGCGGTAGAGGGCGTACGCGCCGATCGTCGCCGCGGCGACCAGCAGCGCGCCGCGGCCGATCCGGTCGGGCAGGCGCTCGAGCCAGCGTCCGCGTCCCGCCCAGCACCCGAGTCCGAAGAGCGCGAGGTACTGCGGCGCGTGCGCGGGCTCGACTGGCAGCACGCCGAGGAAGTCGACCCACGCGTCGACGGGGTAGGCGATCCGCACCGCGGCGGTCGCGAGGCCGAGGGCGACGACGAAGCCCGCGATCGCCCCCGCGCCCGGGTCGCGGCGCGGCGCGGCGGCGGCCTCGCCCGCGGGCAGGAACCGGACCGCCGCGGCCGCGAGCAGGTTGAGCGCGAGCAGGTCCACGACGAACCACAGGTGCAGGAACTGCGGGCGGTCCATCGCGAGCCCGGTGGCCGCGAGCACGAGCCCGCAGGGGACGCCGAGGCGCAGGAGGCGGTCGCGGACGAACGGCCCCGGGCCCTTCCGCGTCAGCGCGGCGGGCAGGAAGTAGCCGGAGACGAAGAAGAACAGGCCCATGAAGAACATCGCGTTGACGCTGATCATGAACCCGAGGAGCGGGGAGCGGACCGCCTCCCCGACGGGCCAGGCGCCGCCGGTCGGCCCGTACGCCTGCGCGGCGTGGTGCGTCACCACCAGCACGGTCAGGGCGCCGCGCAGGTTGTCCACGAACGCGAGCCGCGGTCGCGCGGTCGCGGGGACGGGGGATTCGCCGGAGGGGACGCCGTTCATCGTCCCGATGCTGCGGGAGCGGTCCGCGAGCGCGCAAAGGCAAAGAGGGCCGCGCCCGACCGCCGCGCGCGACCCACGCCAGGCGGCCTCCTCATCCCGGCCAGGGCCCGGCAATCGATGCCTCCACTCCGTGCCGACCCGTCACCGCGGCCAGAGCCAGCCGAAGATGCCGGCCGTGACGAGGGCGTAGACGAGCCCGTCGACGGTGCACTTCACGGTGGTGGACCATTTCCGCTTGTACCAGATGGACTGCGGCCACTGCGCGCCCGCGTAGGCGAGGAAGGCCGTCGCGCCGACGATGCGGAACACGCCCAGGTAATGGGCGTTCGCCGCCACCGCGTGGCGCGCGACGTAGGCGACGAAGACGTTCACCACGACGAGGAACACGAACCACTGGACGAAGGTGAGGCCCATCGCGAACTCGCCCTTCGGCAGGACGGTCACCACCCAGTTCGGCCCCGCGTCGAGCTTGGCCTTGAACTCGGGGGAGCGGTAGTTGCCGTCGTCGCAGGACGGCACCATGTAGTCGCCGGGCGGCACGTCGGTGCCCTGGAGCGCGGCGCGGACCTTGTCCTCCTCGGGCATCTTGGGGAAGTCGCCCTTGTGCCAGGGCAGGACGGTGTGGATGAAGCCGCTCAGCACGAAGACGGCGACGGCGGAGAGCAGGATCGGCAGCCAGAGCGCAAGCATGGGGGACCTCCGGTGAGTGGGTGGTGGGGGAACCAGCGGGGCGCGCGGAGCATGGGAAGGCCCGCGGGCGCGTCAATTTCGCCGGCTGTAATCGGCTGGGCGCCGCGGCGGGACGGCTGGGCGCGACGGGCGCAGCATTGGTCGTTGCCCCTTTGCCGCGGCGGGGCGTGTCTGCCCGTGTGTCCGACCCGATGACTCCGCCCGCGCCCCGCCTGCCCGCCACGATGATGGCCTGGACCTGCCCCCGCTACGGAGGGCCCGAGGTGCTCGCGCTGGTCGAGCGACCCGTGCCGCGGCCCGGGCCGGGCGAGGTGCTGGTGCGGATCGGGGCCACGAGCGTCTCCTCGGGCGACGCCCGCGTGCGCGCGCTGCGCCTGCCGCGCGGCTTCGGCCCGTTCGGCCGCCTGGCGCTCGGCTTCACCGGACCCCGCCGGGCGGTGCTGGGCACGGAGTTCGCCGGGACGGTCGCCGCGGTCGGCCCGGGCGCGGATGGCTGGCGCGCGGGCGACCCGGTCGTCGGGTTCACCGGCCTGGCGATGGGCTGCCACGCGGAATACCGCGTGCTGCCGGCGGACGGGGCGCTGGCGCCGTGGCCGGCGGGCCTGCGGCTGGAGGAGGCGGCCGCGCTGGGCTTCGGCGGCTCGACCGCGCTCGACTACCTGCGCCGCGCCCGGCTCGCCCCGGGCGAGGAGGTGCTCGTGCTCGGCGCCGCCGGCACCGTCGGCAGCGCGCTCGTCCAGCTCGCGCGCCACGGCGGGGCGCGGGTCACCGCCGTCACGTCGCCGCGCCACCTCGAGCTGATGCCCGGCCTGGGCGCGACCGACGTGGTGGACCGCACGCGCACGGATCTCCGCGCCCTCGGACGGCGCTTCGACATCGTGGCGGACGCCGTGGGCGCGACCACGTTCGCGGAATGCCTGCCCCTGCTGCGCGACGGCGGCCGTCACCTCGGCATCGCGGCCGACCTGCGCGGCATGCTGGCGCGGCGCGCCGGCTCGCGCCGGCCGATCGTCGGGCCCGCGTCCGAGCGGCCCGAGGACTTCCGCCAGCTCGCGCGCCTCGCGGCCGCCGGCGTGTTCCGGCCGCTGGTGGACTCCATCCATCCCTTCGCCGAGCTGCCGGCCGCGCACGCCCGGGTCGACGAGGGCCGCAAGCGCGGGAGCGTCGTCGTGCGCGTCGCCGCCGCCTGACGGCGCCGCCGGATCGGCCTTCCCTCCGGTGGGGCGGACGGCAAGGCTGCGGGCGTGTCCCGGAGATTGTCCGCCCTCGCCGTCCTGCTCCTCGCGTTCGCCGCCGGCTGCGCCCGGCCGGACCTGCCGTCGACCGTCGTCCGCGCCGCGGGCGCGGAGGAGCTGACCGCCTTCCGCGCGGAGCTCGGGCAGCGCTTCGCCGCGGAGGCGCTCGCGGACTTCGACACCGCGATCCAGGAGCTGCAGCTCGCGGGCATGGACACCGGCCTCGCCACCGCCGAGGACCGCGCGCGCGCGATGCTCGGGCAGGTGCACGGCCGCACCGTGCGCGCCGTCGAGGTCGCCGGCTGGCGGGCGCGGCGCGCGCGCCTCGGGGCGGAGATCGCCTCCCTCGAGAAGACCCTCGAGGCCGACCTCCGCGTCCGGGCGGAGAAGGGCGCCGCCACGTCGCTCACCGTCGCGAACCGGATCCAGAACGTGGAGGACATCCTCGCGAAGCTCCGCAGCCTCGCCGCCGACGCGGACCGTCGGCTGGAGCGATGGGCGTCCGCCCCGGCCGGCGCGCCCTAGCTGTGAACTTTCAGGAGGTTGTCCCTCTGGTGCGAAGCTGAGAGAGATGG
>CAYWTK010000126.1:0-8690 GCA_964460895.1 uncultured Opitutaceae bacterium | reverse complement strand
GCCTCGATCCCCGGGGCGAGGGCGCCCCGGCTCCAGTGGGCCGGACTTCAGCGTTCAGCGTTGGACGTTCTTCCCGCGTCCGCGAAACCCCTGTCCTCAACCTCAACCTGAGCCCTCAACCTCGACGGGCGCTGTGCTCAGCACGCGTACACCCCGCCGTTGATGTCGAGGGTCGCGCCGGTGATGAAGCCGTCGAACTCGCCGGCGAGGAAGACCGCGGCCCGGGCGACGTCCGCGGGCGTGCCGGCCCGACCGAGCGGGATGCCGGCGACAGTCGCCTGCGCCGACTCCGGCGTCGTGTGCGTCTGGTGGAAACTGGTCCCGAGGATGAGGCCCGGCGCGAGGGCGTTCACGCGCACCCCCTGCGGACCGAGCTCCGCGGCGAGCGAGCGCGTGAACGTGAGCACCGCTCCCTTGGCGGTCGAGTAGGCGAGGGAGCCGGCGTGGCCGCCCTTGCGGCCGGCGAGGGAGGCGAGGTTGACGATCGAGGCGCCGCCGGACTTGGCGGCCGCGGCCGTGAGGTGCGGCAGCGCGGCGCGGGTCACGCGGCGCACGCTATCCACGTTCAGGGCCATGACCCGGGCCCAGTGCTCCTCGTCGCCCTCGGCGAGCGTCCGGCGAGCGACGAGCGAGCCGGCGTTGTTCACGAGGATGTCGAGTCCGCCCAGGAAGCCCACGGCCCTCTCCACGAGCGCGGCGGCGCCCGCCGGGTCGGTGAGGTCCGCCGCCGCGGCGTCGAAGCGCACCCCGAGGCGAGCCGCCTCCGTCGCGAGCGAACGGGCGCCCTCGGCGCTGGAGTGGTAGTGGACGAAAACGTCGCAGCCCGCCTCGAGCAGGTGCCTCGAGATGGCGAGTCCGATGCCCTGGGCCCCGGCGGTGACCAGGGCGCATTTCCCGAGGAGTTTGCTCATGATTATTAGATGCCCGGCGGCTGAGACGGGGTCAACCGCCGTGTCCGCTCCATGCCGGAGAAAGCGGTTGCGCGTCCCGGCGGGGGCGGTTCGCTCGGCGGCTTCCCTTTCATGGAACTCCAGATCCCGCCCGGGGAATTCGCCGGCTACATCTTCGATTGCGACGGCACGCTCGTGGACACGATGCCCCTACATCACCGCGCCTGGAGCCTCGCGCTGCAGCGCGCCGGGCTGCGGGGGGAGCTCGACGAGGACCTTTTCTACTCGCTGGGCGGCGTGCCGACGCGGCGCGTGGCCGAACTCCTCGGCGCGCACTACGGGCTCGCCGTGGACGCCGACCGGATGTTCGTCGAGAAGGAGGAGATCTTCCTCGAGCTGCAGGGCGAGCTGCGCGTGATTCCGGCGGTCGTGGAATTCGCCCGGCGCGTCGCCCGGGACTTTCCCGTGAGCGTCGCGTCGGGCGGCCCGAAGCCGATCGTGCGCCACACCCTGGAACGGGTCGGACTCGCGGAGCTTTTCCCCATCGTGGTCACGCCCGAGGACGTCACCCGCGGCAAGCCCGCCCCGGACATGTTCCTCCTCGCGGCCCGGCTCATGGGAGTCGCCCCGGAGGATTGCCTCGTCTTCGAGGACGCGACCCCCGGCGTCGAGGCCGCCCGCGCCGCCGGCATGCCCTGCGTGCTCGTGCCCAGCCGGACGATGGCGCGGCCCGGCGTTCGCTGAACGCGGAGCGCTGGTGGAGCCGGGGTGCCCCCGCCCCGGTGGGTCGCGGCCGACGCGCCGAGGGCGGCGCATCCCCAGGGGCCGGACGACGGAGGACATCAACCAACGACCCAGGAACCTGCCCGTGCGGCGCGGAGCGCCGCTCCGCGAAACCCTCACGGGTTCCGCTACGACAATCGGGCAATCGTCCGGGAACTCGCGGCGCGCAGCGCCGCACCTCCAAGCCCTCACGGGCTCAGCCACAAAGATTGGCCAGTAACCCAATGACCCAGTAACCCGATCCACCCTCTGCGCTCTCCGCGACCTCCTGTGAGAATCGGTTCGAAACTTGCGCCTCTTGTTCCTCTTCGCGGCCAATGGCTCGAATGACGGATGACGGAAGGCGGAGGGCGGAGGGCGGAGGACGGAAGTCAGAGGACGGAGGACGGAGGACGGACACTCCTGCCGGCCCCCTGCTCCCCCTCGTCCTGACTGCACCACCGCTCACCCTTCAACCCTCACCAATCACCGATTACCGATCACCCCTAACCCCTCCCCGCTACCCCTCCCGCAGCCGCCGCACGGTCACCGTATCGCCGACTTTCAGCCCCGCGTTGGCGGCGGCCTGGCCTCGGAAGACGAAGAGGAGGAGCCCGCCTTCGGCTTCCGGGAGCGCCATCCAGTCGCCGCGCTTCGCGTCGCGCAGGTTCTGGCCGTGCAGGACGCGGATGACGCGCTCGGTGCCGTCCGGGGAGGCGACCACGAGGGCGAAGAAACTCCCGCGGGCGACCCCGAGGTTTTCCAAGTCCGTCGGCTGCACGTCGAGCACCACGTCGCCGCGCACGGGGTCCACGGCGGCCACGCGGCCCTGCGCCGACAAGCCGTCGGGGGAGAACTGCACGGTGGAGGGCCGCGGCGGCGCCGGTTGGGTCGGATCGAAGTCGGCGCGGGGGGCGACCCCGTCCTCCGCCCACCGGGCGAGGGCCTGGAGGGCGGCGAGCTTCTCCACGGCGCGCACGTTGCCGCGCCCATCGCGGCGGACCGTCCAGACGACCGGCTTGTCGGCCGCCCCGGCGGCGGCCTGCGCGTAGGTGAGCGGGGCGTGGTTCTCCGACTGGTTGGGTAGGAGCAGAAGCGGTCGCTGGGGAGTGAATGAGACGCCGATGGTCGGGGCCGGCTCCTGCAGGTCGAAGGGCCCGCCGACCACCACTGCGCCGGAAAACTCGTTGGGTCGGTTCTCCACAGCGCGTACGGCGACGCCTCCCCCCAGTCCTTCACCGAGCACGTAGGTCCGGTCGGCGGCTCCGTAGCGCTCCTCGAGGAGGGCGCGTAGGCGGACCAAGTCGTCGAGACTGTCGCGCAGCACGATGCCCGGGCGGCGGTAGCCCAGAATCGCGACCATCCATCCGTCGGAGAGCAGCGGCTGGAAAAGTGGGTGGGCGGGGTCGGGGAGGGGAGTCGCGGGCGAATCCTCGGTCCTCTGAGGGGGTGCTACGAGAAGCAGCCGGTCCTGGGACCAAGCGTTCGTCGGCCGGAGGAGGGCATAGGTGCCACCGCCACCGCCGGGGAGGTCACCCTGTTCCACGGAAACCGGACGGGCGTCGAGGGCGAGGACCGGCAGGGCGAGCAGGAGGAGGGCGATCGGACGGCGGGCGACCATGTTTTGGTTTGTCTGGGGAGAATCGGCCGACGGAGGATGCCCCTCGCATGTCCTACGCCGCATTGGCCAACAAGGGGATTCTCCAGCAGCCCGTCTACGAACCCGGTCGTCCCATCGAGCAGGTGGCGCGCGAGCTCGGGCTCGATCCGGCCGGCATCGTCAAGCTGGCCTCGAACGAGAACCCGCTCGGGCCGTCGCCGCGGGCGCTCGCGGCCGCGACCCGGGCCCTGCAGGACGCGCACCTCTATCCCGACGGCGGCTACACCGCCCTGCGCGCCCGGCTCGCGCGCCAGTGGGGCCTCGGGGCCGACCAGTTCCTCATCGGCAACGGCTCCAACGAGGTGATCGAGCTCCTCGGCCACGCCTTCCTCGCGCCGGGCGTCGAGTGCGTCATGCACCGGTCCGCCTTCGCGGTCTACAAGCTCGTGACCCTGATGTTCGGCGCCACGCCGGTGGAGGTCCCGCTGGGGCCCGGCTTCCGGCAGGACCTTGGCGCCCTGGCGGCGGCCGTCACGCCGCGCACGCGGCTCGTCTTCCTCGCCAGCCCCGCCAACCCGCTCGGCGTCGCCAACACCGAGGAGGAGGTGGTGGCGCTCGTGCGGTCGCTGCCGGATCACGTGATCTTGGTCTTCGACGAGGCCTACGCGGAGTACCTCGAGCGGGCGCCGGACCTGCGCCCCCTGATCGCGGCGGGGAGGAAGGTCGTGTGCCTGCGGACCTTTTCCAAGATCTATGGACTCGCCGCCCTGCGCGTGGGCTACGGGTACGGCGACCGCGAGCTCATCGCCATCCTCCAGCGCGCCCGGCAGCCGTTCAACGTCGGCGCCGTCGCCGCCGCGGCCGCGACCGCGGCGCTCGACGACGAGGAGCACGTACGCCGCGGGCGGACGGAGAACGCCGCCGGACTTGCGCAGGTCGGCGCTGGGCTCGCCCGGCTCGGGCTCGAGTTCGTGCCCGGCCACGGCAACTTCCTCCTGGCGCGGGTTGGCGACGGCCCGGCCGTCTTCGACGCCCTGCAGCGCGTCGGACTGATCACCCGTCCGGTCAAATCCTACGGACTCCCGGAATGGCTGCGCATCAGCATCGGCACGGCCGAGCAGAACCGCCGATTGCTCGACGCCCTGCCCGCGGCGCTCCGCCGGCCCTGAGGCGCCCGGGTCGCCGCGTCGGGAGGACCCTCGGGAGCCTCCATCCCGCCACGGCCGATTCCTATGCCACAAGCGACTGCAAATCAGTTGTATAATTTGCCTTGCCCACCCCCCTTTTTGGCGCCTTTCTTCCGCCAGTTTTCCTGGAACCGAACCTGACCACACCGAACCCTACGATAGTATGAAACTGACCGCTCGCGCTCTTGCGCTCGCCTCGCTTGTCGGCCTCTCGGCGCAAGCGGCGCCCTTCGCCGCCGTTGGCGACAACGCTGAACTTTTCCTCACGGCCGACGTGTCGATGGAAGTCGACGACAACATCTTCCTGCGCCGTTCCGGCCTCGAGGTCGACGACCTGATTTGGAAGTTCACGCCCGGCGTGGATTTCAAGTTCGGCAAGGACTCGCTCACGAGCGGTAACGTGTTCTACACACATAGCTTCCACCGCTACTCGGACACGTCCAACCAGAACACCGACCTCCCGAGCATCGGCATCAATTCCAAGTACAGCAACGGCAAGACGAAGGTCGACTTCGGAGCCGGTTACAAGGAAACCGCCAGCAACCAGGCTTCCGCCCCCGGCGCGATCCTCGAGAAGAACATCACCGATGCCCGGCTCCTGGGTGAGTTCGGGCTTTCTCAGAAGACCGTGCTCGCCGCCGGCGTCCGCTACGAGGCCGAGGAGCTGCCTGCCGGCGGCGTCTACCGCGACTCCGACAAGTTCACGGTTCCGCTCGACGTCTACTTCGAGTACTCGCCCAAGCTGGAAGCGAGCCTTGGTTACCAGTACCGTAACACCGACCTCTCGGGCAACGCAGTGGACTTCAAGGACCACTTCTTCAGCGTCGGCGCCCGCGGTGAGTTCACGCCCAAACTGACCGGCCAGATCCGCGTCGGTTATGTGACCCGTGACTTCTCCAACAACCGCGATGAGTCCGACATCGGCGCCAAGGCCGACCTGACTTATTCCGCTTCGGAGAAGACCTCGTTCACCGTCGGTGTCGCGAGCGACTTCGAGACCACGCCCACCGGCGAGAACAACCAGGTGAAGTCCCTGAATCTGGGCCTCAATTCCCGCATCGACGAGCAGTGGGCTTGGAACGCGGACGTCTCCTTCCGCTCGATGGACTACGGCACGCGCACGGACGACATGGTCTCCATCGGCGGTGGCTTCTCCTACACGTATAGCGAAGCGCTGCGTTTTGCCGGCCGCTTCGTCCACAAGACGCAGGACTCGCCGCTGGCTGCGGCGTCGTGGGACAACAACGTCTTCAGCCTGACCGCCAACTTGCGCTACTGAGCGGGCGGCTTTCCCTTCGACGGAAGAAGGTCGCAGGTCGATCTTCTTCCGTTTTTGTTTATCCCCATGCGTCCTGTCGTCCTCGCCTTCGCCGTCCTCGCGCTCCTGTCCGCCCCTACCCGGGCCGCGGAGCAGGAGTCCCGGGCTTCGTCCGACTACATCCTGCAGCCGCAGGACCTCCTGAAGATCGTCGTCTTCCAGGAGACGGACCTCGATCGCGAGGTGCGCATCAGCCAGGAGTACACCATCAACCTGCCGCTCATCGGTTCGGTGAACCTCACCGGCAAGTCGGTGCGTCAGGCTGAGGAGCTTGTCCGCAAGCTCTACGACGCCGACTTCCTCAAGAATCCGCAGATCACCATCCAGGTGCTCGAGTACACCCCGCGCATCGTCCAGGTCCTCGGCGCCGTCAACCAGGCGGGAACGGTCACCTTCACACCCGAGAAGCAGATGGGCATCGTCGAGGCGATCGCCAAGGCCGGCGGCCACTCGCGCCTCGCCGACCTGCGGAGGGTGCGCCTCACGCGCCAGCTGGGTGGCGGCCGTACCGAGACCTTCACGATCAACGTCGACGACGTCATGAAGGGCGTCTCCTCGGAGCCCTGGCTGCTCCAGAAGGACGACGTCATCGTCGTGCCCGAACGCATCCTCTAAGTCCGATGGACAATTCGAAATTCGAGAAGGGCTCCGGCTCAAGCGCCTCCTACAGCGCCTACGGCGGCAATTACGGCAACTATGGCGGCTACGGCTACGGCGGCGGGCCGAGCACGGAGTCGACCGTCCAGCGCAGCTTCCAGGACTACGTGCTCATCCTGCGCGAGCGGGTCTGGTACATCGTCGTGGTCTTCCTCTTGGTCTTCAGCTCGGCGGTAGTGTACACGTTCACCCGCCAGAAGCTGTACCAGTCGACGGCCAGCGTGCAGGTGCTGCGCAACGACCCGATCGTGATGCAGGTGCAGAGCGTCGTGAACAACGAGATCCGCTCTGCCGAAGACCTCAATACGCAGGTGAAGATCCTCGAAAGCGTCGTCATTGTGCAAGCCGTCGCCGACCGTCTCGCCGGCAACCGCGAGGACCTGCGGCAGTTCCTTGCCCCGTACCAAGGCGAAGATGACGACGGTCCAGTCGACCATGCCCGCATCATCCTGGCCAACCGCAAGATCGTGCCAGTGCGCCTGTCACTCATCATTCAGGTCCAGTACACGCACCCCGATCGTTTCATGGCAGCGAAGGTCGCGAATTACTTCCTCGACGAATACATCGCCCACAATTCGCGCCTGCGCATCGAGGATTCGATGAAGGCCGTGGACGAGCTCAAGGTGCGCGCCGAGCAGCAGAAGACCCGCGTGGCCGAGATGGGCCTCGCCCTCCAAGCCTACCGCGAGAAGAACAACCTCGTCTCCCTCGACCAGCGCAAGGACATCGTCACCGAAAAGCTGAAGATGCTGAGCGGCTTCGTGACTCAGGCCGGCGCGCGCCTGAAGGATGCCGAGGTGCGTTGGAAACAAGTGCAGGAGCGACGCGAGCCGGTCACCGCCCTCCTCGACCTGCCGTTCATCTCCAGTCAGCCGCTCATCGGCCAGCTGGTGCAGCAGATCGCCGCGCAGAAGATCGCCATTCGCCAGCTCGAGGAGCGCTACCGCGACAAGCACCCGCGCCTCGTGGAGGCCCGCAATTCCCTCGACCAGACGGAGCGCGAGCTCGTGCGCGCCCTCAACAGCGCCGCGGCGGGCATCGAGGCGGAGTACCAGACCGCCCTGCGCAATGACGTCGAGGCCCGCGCCGCGCTCGCCAAGCAGGAGTCCGAATCCCTCGAGGTGGACCGCGCCGCCGTCGAGTACACCAACATGGAGCGCGACCTCCGCATCAGCGAGCAGCTCCTCGACAACACGCTCGCCCGCATGAAGGAGACCTCGATGACGAGCACCATCGAGACCCAGAACGCGCGCATCGTGGACCGCGCCTCGCCGGCCCGTCGTCCCTACACGCCGAACATCCCCCTGAACCTCGCCCTCGGCCTCCTCGGCGGCCTCGCTCTCGGTACCGCCTTCGCGTTCTTCGTCGCCTTCATCGACGACCGGGTGAAGAGCTCCTTCGACATCGAGGGCGTCATCGGCCTTCCGCTCAACGGCATCATCCCCGAGATCAAGCGGATGGAGCAGCCCGACAAGGCACAGATTGCCATCAACCACCAGGACAAGCAGGTGGCCGAGGCCTTCCTCGCCCTGCACTCGAGCCTGCGCTTGAAGGACGAAAGCAAGAACGCCCAAGCGATTCTCACCACCTCGACCATTCCCGGCGAGGGCAAGTCCTTCGTCTCGACGAATCTCGCGCTCACCTTCGCCGCCCACGGCGAGCGCGTGGTCATCATCGATTGCGACCTCCGCAAGCCGAATATCCACAAGTCGTTCCGCATCGAGAACCTCAAGGGCGTGATCGATATCTGCGCCGGCACGGCGAAGATCGAGGACGTGGTGGTGAAGGACATCCACCCCAACCTCGACGTCATCCCCGCCGGCGGCCGCGCGAAGAACCCGACGCAGATCCTCAACAGCAAGGGCTTTGAGGTGATGATCTCGGACCTGCGCAAGCGCTACGACCGGATCTTCATCGATACCCCGCCCCTCGCGGCGGTGAGCGACGCGCTCATCATCCTGCCGCTGGTGGACGGTTCTCTCTTCACCATCTACTTCAACCGCGTCCGCCGGAAGGCCGCGCAGTTCGCCGCCCGCCGCCTCCTCGAGGTCAATGTGCCGTGCTTCGGCGCCGTCCTCAACGGCCTCAACCTCGCCGTCTCCGGCTACTACTACGCCCAGTACTACGACAAATCGTACAAGGACTACTACATCCAGATGGCGAAGAAGGAAGAGGGCGAGGAAGCCCCGGCGCGGTAGCCCGCGCCTGGGAGCCCCTCATTCCGTAGCGGAACCCGTGAGGGTTTCGAGGTCCGGGAGAACTGCAGGGCGGGCGTC
>CAYWTK010000125.1:0-8774 GCA_964460895.1 uncultured Opitutaceae bacterium | reverse complement strand
GCGGCGTTGAGGACGATCTGCGTCGTCGCGTCGGTGGCGAAGTCGGCGAACTGGAACTCCTCGATCGGGCGGTGGCCGTTGGTCGCGAGGCCGATGGCGTAGCCGGTGGAGGCGGACTCGCAGAGCGGGGTGCTGAAGACGCGGGGGCGGCCGAAGTCCTTGAGGAGGCCCTCGGTGACCTTGAACGCGCCGCCGTAGGTGCCGATGTCCTGGCCGAGGACGAGCGACTCGGGCCGTTCGGCCAGCACCTTGCGGAGCGCGCGGTTGAGGGCGTGCGCCATCGTCATCGGCTCCGCCGCTTGGGCGCCGGCCGCCGCCGGCTCGCTTCCCAGGCTCGGCACCCAGGGCAGCGGGCCCGGGTCGGGCGCGAAGAGGTCGGCCTCCATGCCCTCCGGGGAGATCGGCGGGAGGGCCATGGCGGCCTGGATGCTGGCCTCGACGAAGTCGCGCACGGTGGCGTCGAGCGCGTCGAGCCGCGGCCCCAGGCCCTCGGCGACGAGCCGCGCGCGCCAGCGCGGGAGCGGGTCGCCGGCGAGGATGGCGTCGGCCTCGCCCGGCCGCATGTAGTCGCAGGTGTCGTAGGCCGCGTGGCCGCGCAGGCGGAAGGTGCGGGCCTCGACCAGCACCGGCCGCGACGTCGTCCGCGCCCGCTCGATGGCGGCGCCGAGCACGCGCAGCACGTGCTCGGGGTCGGAGCAGTCGAGCTCCATGCCCTCCATGCCGTAGCCGCGCGCGCGCTCCCAGAGGTTGGGCGAGACGTACTGCTCGGAGGTCGGGGTGGAGTAGGCGTAGCCGTTGTTCTCGATGACGAAGACGACCGGGCAGTTGATGAGCGCGGCGAGGTTGAGCGACTCGTGGATGTCGCCGGTGGAGCTCGAGCCGTCGCCGAAGAAGGCGAACCCGACCGCCGGGCGGCCGAGGCGCCGCTGCGAGTCGACCGCGCCGACCACGTTGGAGAGCATGATGCCCAGGTGGGAGATCATGGGCAGGCTGCGCGCCGCGGGGTCGCCGTGGTGGATGTTGCCCTCGCGCGCCTTGGTCGGGCTGCCGCTGTTGGCGAAGTACTGGGCGAGGTGGTCGCCGAGGTGGCCGCTCCAGACGAGGTGTCCGCCGAAGTCGCGGTGGGAGAAGCAGACCACGTCGGTCGCCTTGTCCGCGAGGAGCGCGAGCGGGCAGATGAGGGCCTCGTTGCCCTGGCCGCCGGTGACGGTGCCGCGGATGAGGCCCTGGCGGAAGAGGTCGAGGATCCGGTTGTCGCCGGTGCGCGCGAGCTGGACCCAGGCGTAGAGCCGGAGGAGGGCGTCGGCGCGGTCGGCGGCGAGGTCGGCGGGACGGAGGTCGCGCCGGCGGAACGGTTCGGGCGTCGCGGGGAACGTCATTGCGCTATGGCTCCGGACGGTGCGGCGCGGCGCGTCCCGGGCGAGGAAATTCTCGGCGTCGGCCCGGGCTATGAGCTGGGGCGGCGGGCCCATCAGTCCGGGAAACGTCCCGGACGGCCCGCGTCAGCGGCGCCGGGGCGCGGGAATCTCGAGGGATTCCCCGGGGGCGAGCACCCGCACGCGGTGGCCGGCGCGGCGGGCGCGGCGGGCGAAGGCCGCGGCGTCCTGCGAGATGACGGGCCAGGTGTCGTAGTGCATCGGCACGGCGAGGCGGGGCCGCACGAGGTCGAGGGCGGCGAGCGCGTCGTCGGGGCCCATCGTGTAGTTGTCGCCGATGGGCAGGAGCGCGACGTCGGGACGGGGCCGTCCGACCAGCCGCAGGTCGGAGAAGAGCGCGGTGTCGCCCGCGTGGTAGACCGTCCGGCCGTCGGCCCGGATGAGCAGGCCGCAGGGCTCGCCCATGTAGCGGCGCGCGCCGCCCGTCTCGTAGCTGGACGAGTGGACCGCGAGAGTGAGCTTGAGGTGGCCGAAGGGGAAGTCGTGGCCGCCGCCCGGGTTGAGCGTGTGGACGCGCGCGCCCTGCGCGGCGAAGAACTCGCCCAGCTCGTAGTTGGCGAGGATGGTGGCGCCGCAGCGGCGGGCGAGCGCGAGGGCGTCGGCGCAGTGGTCCTCGTGGCCGTGGGAGCAGAGCACGAAGTCGCAGGCGACGTCCGCGGCCTTGACCGGACTGCGCGGGTTCTCGTCGAGGAACGGGTCGAGCACGAGCCGGTGGCGCGCGGTCTCGAGCAGGAAGCAGGAGTGTCCGAACCAGGTCAGGCGCATGGCGGGAAGGGGCGGCTCACTCCGCGACGGTGCGGGAGATCTGGTCGAGCTCGGCCATGGCCTGGGCGCTGAGCTTGTCCACGACCTCGACGGCCTGGAGGTTCTCGCGGAGCTGCTCGACCTTGGAGGCGCCGAGGATGACGGTGCTGACCTGCGAGTTCTTGAGGCACCAGGCGATGGCGACCTGCGGCAGCGGGCGGCCGACGCCGGCGGCGACGGCGGCGAAGCGCTTCACGGCGGCGAGCTTCCGCTCCGCGCCGAAGCCGGTCAGGCGCTTGCGCAACCACTCGAGGCTCTCGAGGTGGAGGCGGGAATCCTCCGGGATGCCGTCGTTGTACTTGCCCGTGAGCAGGCCGCTCGCGAGGGGGGACCAGGTCGTCGTGCCGAGGCCGCGCGCCTTGAGGACGGGCGCGAGGTCCCGCTCGAAGCGGGTCCGGTGAAAGAGGTTGTACTGCGGCTGCTCGACGACGGGCGCGTGGAAGCCGTGCTGGTCGCAGAGCGCGCCCGCGGCCGTGATCTGCTCGCCGGTCCACTCGCTCGTGCCCCAGTAGAGGATCTTGCCCGCGACGACGAGGTCGTGCATCGCGCGCACCGTCTCGAGCAGCGGCACGTCCGGGTCGGGCCGGTGGCAGAAGAGCACGTCGAGGTGGTCCGTCCGCAGCCGGCGCAGGCAGCCGTGGCAGCCCTCGATGAGGTGCTTGCGCGACAGGCCGGTCTCGTTGGGGCCGTCATGGCCCGCGCCGAAGAAGACCTTGCTCGAGAGGACGTAGCTCCCGCGGCGCCAGCCCTCGGCCTGGAGGATGTCGCCCATCACGACCTCGGCCTGTCCGCCCGCGTAGCTCTCGGCGTTGTCGAAGAAGTTCACCCCGGCGTCGTAGGCGGTGCGCATCAGGGCGCGCGCCACGTCGGGTCCCACCTGGTTGCCGAACGTCACCCACGCGCCGAACGAGAGCGCCGAGACCTTGAGACCGCTGTTCCCGAGCCGACGGTAGGGCATCGTCATGGTCGGCGATTGTGCCGAACCGCCGGGATTTGTCCAACGGCGTCTCCCGGCCGGTGTCACCGATAGGGTGACACCGGCGCCGCGGGCGGCGGGGTCAGGCCGGGGCGTCGGCGGCGACGACCAGGGTGAGGAGCGCGAGGATGAGGGCGGCGGCGATCATCCGCGGGCGAGGAAGGCTTGGGCGGCCGCGAGGTCGGCGGGGACGAGTCCGTGGCTGGCGGGGTGGGTCGCGAGGCTGACCGTGGCGCCCGCCTGGCGGAACAGCGCGGCGAGGCGCGTCGGATGGTCCGCCGGGACGATCGGATCGAAGTCGCCCGAGGAGATCAGCACGCGCTTGCCGGCCAGCGCCGGCAGCGCCCCGGGCGCGGGTTCGAGCACCACCATCGGCCGCAGCAGCGCCGCCGCCGCGAGCGCCTCGGGACGCCGCAGCAGCAGGGAGGCGGCGATGTTGGCGCCATTGGAGAAGCCGACCGCGGTGAGGCGCGTCGCGTCGAAGCCGTACCGCGCGGCGGCCGCGGCGACGAAGTCGGCGAGGGCCTGCGTCCGCCGCTCGACGTCCTCCAGGTCGAACACGCCCTCGGCCAGCCGCCGGAAGAACCGCGGCGCGCCGCGCTCCAGCACGTCGCCGCGCGGGCTGAGCAGCGCGGCGCCCGGGGCGAGCTGGCGGCCGAGCGGGATCAGGTCGTGCTCGTCTCCGCCGGTGCCGTGCAGGAGGAGCAATTGCGGCGCGGCGGGATCGCGGGCGGGTTCGAAGTGGTGGACGTAGGTGGAGAGGGACATGGCGGAAGGCGGAGGACGGAGGACGAAAGGCGGAGGACGTTCGCCCGCGGAAGTCGCGGGCGAGCGACGGCAGGGTCGGGAGACCCCGCCCGACAACGGAGGCGCTGCGTCTAGGGGGTCAGCGGGGGGAGGAGGGCCTCGATCTCGGCGCGGTGGGGCTCGAGGCGGGGCGGGAGGGAGAGCTTGGTGCCGAGGGATTCGACGGGCTCGTCGATGGCGAAGCCCGGCTGGTCGGTGGCGATCTCGAAGAGCACGCCGGCCGGCTCGCGGTAGTAGATGGACTTGAAGTAGGTGCGGTCGATGACGGGGCTGATGCCGAGCCCTTCGGCTTCGATGCGGTCGTGGGCGGCGACGTGGTCGGCGTCGGTCGCGACGCGGAACGCGATGTGGTGGACCGTGCCGGCGCCGTTGAGTCCGCGCGGAAGCGACGGGTCGGTGAGGAGGTCCACGTAGGTGCCCGGCCCGCCGCCGGCGGTCGTGAAGCGCGCGCGGTGGCCTTCGCGGGCGACGAGCCGATGACCCATCGCGCCGGTGAGGAGGCTCGCGGTCGCGCTTTCCTCGACGAGGGCCAGGGTCGTCGAATGGAAGCCCCGCAGCCCGACCTCCGCCGGCACGTCGGCCGCGGGCGCGGGCTTGCGGGGGTCGGCCTCCGCGGTGAACACGATCTCGAGGCGCAGGCCGTCGGGATCGGCGAAGGGCAGGACCGTTTCGCCGAAGCGGACCTCCGGCGCGAAGGTCGTCACCTTCAGGTCGGCGAGTCGGCGCTGCCAGAAGCCGAGCGCGCCGGCCGGCGCCGAGAAGGCGGTGGCGTAGGCCTGGCCCGTGCCGGGTCGGCCGCGGCGCAGGCCGCGCCAAGGGAAGAACGTCAGGGCCGTGCCGGGCGAGCCGACGTTGTCCCCGTAGTAGAGGTGGTAGGTGCCGGGGTCGTCCTGATTGACCGACTTCTTCACGAAGCGCAGGCCGAGCACGCGCGTGTAGAAGTCGAGATTGGTCCGGGGATCGGACGCGATCGCGGTGATGTGGTGGAGCCCAAGGAGGCGGGTGGGGGAGGTCATGGTCGTTTGATGTTAAAGTATAGGGAGGAAAGGAATCAGCCCGGCAGGCCGACCTTCTTGCAGAGGCGGCCGAGGTCGAGGAGTTCGGTCGAGGAGAGGCGGCTCATCTCGCGCGTCACGTTGGCGACGATCTTCGGGAAGAGCTCCGCGATGAAGGCGCTGCCTTTCTCCGTGAGCTTCACGACCACGAAGCGCCGGTCGGCGGGGTCGCGCTCGCGGACGACGAGGCCGGCCTTCTCGAGGTTGTCCACCACGAGGGTCAGGTTGCCGCCGCTGCGGAGCAGCTTCTCGGCGAGCTCGCCCTGGCAGAGCGGGCCGACGTGGTGGAGGGATTCGAGCACGCCGAACTGGGTCACCGTGAGACCCTCGGGCAGGGCGGTGTGCACCCGGGTGGACACCGACTCGGCCGCCCGCTGCAGCTTGATGAAGGTGTTGAGGGCGTTGATCTCTTCGATCGTTCCGCGGTGGCGTGTTCCCATGGCGGCGAGAGGGAAGCAGCTAATGCTTCGATGTCAAATCAGATTTTTATCCCGCTCTCTGACAGACACAGGAAGCAGCGACTGGCGGAGGCTTTGGGCGGCCGATGCCTCGTCGCTCGAACCTGACAGCGGCCTTCCCCGACGCACCGGGACGAGGGCGTCCCGGCTCCATCGATGCGCCGACGACTCAGCCGGCGTCGATCTTCTGGATGCGCGCGATGTGGCGGCCGCCCTCGAAGGCGGTGTCGAGCCAGGTGCGCACGATCTTCACGGCCTCCTCTTCGGAGATCGTGCGGGCGCCGAGGGAGAGGACGTTGCCGTCGTTGTGGGAGCGGTTCCAGACGGCGACCTGCTCGTTCCAGCAGAGGCCGCAGCGGACGCCCTTCACGCGGTTGGCGACGATGGCCTCGCCGTTGCCGGAGCCGCCCAGCACGATGCCGCGCTCGAACTCGCCGCGCGCCACCGCCTCCGCGACGGGGCGGATGAAGTCCGGGTAGTCGCAGGGGGCGTCCGACGTGGTGCCGTAGTCGCGCACGACGTGACCCGCGTCGAGCAGGACGGTCTTGAGCTTCTCCTTGTAGGCGAAGCCGGCGTGGTCGGAGCCAATGGCGATGGTGAATTTCTTCATGGGGCGGGCGGGATGGAACCCGGGGCGGGTATCGGGCGTCGTTATTCGGGTGGCCGATTCCTCCGGCAAACCAATTCCTCCCATGCGCGCGCTGCTTCGCCCCTCCCTCGTGCTCCTCCCGGTCCTCCTGCTCGCCGGCTGCGTCTCGACCCCGCAGTCCCGGGCGGCGCGGAATCCGGAATCCTTCGACCGCCTGCCGGCCGCCGTCCAGGAGCGCGTGCTCGCGGGGCGCGTCGCGCTCGGGGACGACGAGGAGACGGTGCTGCTCGCGCTGGGCGTGCCGTCGCGCCGGCTCGAGCGGCTGGAGACCGGGCGCCGCACGGAGATCTGGCTCTACGAGCGGTCGGCGCCCGACGTGGACCTCGGCTTCGGCTGGTCGCGCTGGGGCCGGCATGGGCACGCCGACACGTACTTCGAGACGTCGCTGCCGGCGGGCCGGCGCGTGGCGTGGAGCCGGGTGGAGTTCGAGGAGGGCAAGGTCGTCCGCATCGACAGCTCGCGCGGCGATCGCCCGCGCCGGTATCGCCGCTACTGACCGGCCGGCGCGCGAGGGCGCCCGCGGGAATCCGGCGGCCGGGTCGCCGACCCCCGGCGCGGAAGTCGCCCGGGCGCGCGGTCCACGCCCGCGCCCTGCGAGTCCGCCTGCCGGAGGGGAGGCGAATCCGCCCTAGACGGAATCCACGAGGCGCACGAACGCGGCCGGGTCCGAGAAGTCCGCGAAGACCGCGGTGGGTCGGTGCGCGGCCAGCTCGGCCGCCGTGAAGCCGCCCGTGGCGACCGCGATGGTGCGCGCGCCGATCGCGCGGCCGCACGCGATGTCGTGCGGCGTGTCGCCGATGACGAAGACCCGGTCCGGCGGGAACTCCGTCGCATGGTGGGCGCGGGCGCGGCGGAGGGCGTGTGGACCGAGGTCGTTGCGGAGAGAGGAGTCGTCGCCGTAGGCGCCGAACGCGAAGTAGTGCCAGACGCGGAAATGCTCGAGCTTGATGCGGGCGCCGCGCTCGACGTTGCCGGTCAGGAGCCCCTGCGCGACGTCCGTCCGCCGGTGGAACGTCTCCAGCAGCTCGAGGATGCCGGGCAGCACGCGTCCGGTCGTCGCGTGGAGCTCGCCCTGGAGCAGCTGCAGGTAGCCTTCGAGGACGGCGTGCACGCGCTCCGGCGTCGGCTCGAGGCCGTGCGTCTCGAGCATGCGTCCGATGATCCAGCGGTCGGTGCGGCCGGCGACCTCGACCGTCGCGAGGTCGGGCTCCCGCCCGTGCGCGGCCGCGAACGCGCGCACGAGCGCGGCGACGCCGGCGCGGTTGGTGCGGATGAGGGTGCCGTCGATGTCCCAGAGCAGGAGTTTCTTCATGGGGAAGGGCGCGGGGGGCGGGGCCGGTCAGTCGGCCTCGGGCGCCGCGGCCCGCGCGTCGCGGCGCAGGGCGACGAAGGCGGTGGCGGCGAGGACGAGGGCGGCGCCGAGCAGCTCGTGCGGGGCGAAGCGTTCGTCGAAGAACAGGAAGCCGCCCAGCGCGATGCCCAGCGGGACGACCATCTGGAGGAGCGAGCCCTCGGCGACGGGCAGGTCGCGGAAGGCGCGGGTCATGGCGAGCTGGCCGCCGCCGGCGGAGAGGCTGGCCACGACGAGCACCGCCCAGGCCGTCGGCGGGAGCGGCTCGAAGGTGACGACGGCGGGGACCGTGCAGAGCGCGAGCCCGTACACGCACTGCGCCGCGAAGATCGTGGAGGTGTGCTCGCGGTCGTGGAGCTGGCGGATGGTCACGACGACGTGCGCGGACATCAGGGCGCCGAGGACCGCCACGGCGTCGTAGACGCCGGGGGGCCGCGCCGACGAGAACACGTTGGTGAGGAGCGCCAGCCCGGCGAGCGCCGCCGCGCCGCCGACGAGGACCTCGGAACGGAGGCGCTCCTTCAGCACCCACGCGGCGAGGAACGCGCCCCAGATGACGTAGGTGTTGCCGATGAAGATGGCGCGGCCGGCGCCGAGCTCGATCACGGTCAGGTAGGTGACGTAGGTGCCGGCGCCGCCGACGAGGCCGCGGTCGATGAGCTGACGGTTGCGCCAGAGGTGGGTCGGCTGGAACTCGCGCCGGTAGAGGGCCAGGATGAGGGCCAGCCCGACGACGAAGCGGGCCACGGCGATGAGCCAGACGTTGGCGCCCCCGATGGTGCCGAGCGCGCGCACGAGCAGCACGTTCGCCACGAAGAAGGCGGCGGACGCGAGCATCAGCAGGACGGCGCGGCGGTGGGCGGCGGGAGACATCGGACGGCGAGGGGACGAGCAGGCCGCATCCGCAGGCGCGGCGGCAAGGACGGAATGGGGCGGGCGCGGCGGGGCGGAGCGAGGCGAGGCCGCCTCGGACGGGCGGCAGCCTGCCTCGGATCGACGCCAACGCGATGCCCGCATCGGATCGGAAACGCCATCGTCCGCCCCGACGTGCCTGCTGTAGGGCGGGGTCTCCCGACCCCGCCGCGAACGTTGCTTCAGGATTCGCTCCTGAAAACGCGGGCGAGCGACGGCGGGGTCGGGAGACCCCGCCCTACATCGTGGGAGTTACAGCGCGTGGATCGCGGACTTGGAGACCGCGAGGCCGGCTTCCTTGACCGCTTCGCTCATGGTCGGGTGGC
>CAYWTK010000124.1:0-8866 GCA_964460895.1 uncultured Opitutaceae bacterium | reverse complement strand
GGGGGCGGAGGCGAAGGCCTCACGGCCTCCGCTACAGGCCGAGCAGGCGGCGGACCTCGGCCTCGAGCTGGTGGCCGCGGGCGTTGTTGCTCGCGACGCGGCACTCCCGGTCGATGAGGAACATCGCGGGGATCGCGCTGATGGCGAACTTCTGCGCGAACTCGTTGCGCCAGCCGCGGCCGTCGTAGTGCTGCGGCCAAGGCAGGTCGCGCGCGCGGACGAACTCCTCCAGCTTCCGGCGGTCGCGTTCCCCGTCGAGCGAGATGGCGATGACCTCGAAGCCGCGGTCGCGGTACCGTTCGTAGACCTCCTTGACGTTCGGCAGCTCCGCGACGCACGGGCCGCACCAGGTCGCCCAGAAGTCCACCAGCACGACCTTGCCGCGCATCCGGGCGAGGTCGACCTCGCGCCCGTCGAGCGCGGTGAACCGGAGGTCGATCTCCTGGCCCAGGCCGATGCGCGCCATGCCCTCGGCCTTGGCCCGGACAGCGGCGTTGGGGCTGCGCAGCATGGCCTGGAGGTGCTCGACGGCCGCGGCGGGGTCCCTCCTCTGGAGGCGCTCGTAGTAGCGCTGCTCGAAGGAGGCCGCCTTCGGCTCGTCGGGGAAGCGGCGCAGGAGCTCGTCGATCACCGCGCGCTGCTCCTCGAGGCTCGAGTGGGGCAGCATGCTGAGCCGGTAATGCCACGCGTCGAGCGCGGCCAGCTGCGTCGCGGCCGGCAGGTCCGGCGCGGCGAGCATCTGCTCGTAGACCGTGCGGACGCAGGCGTTCCACGCCGCCTGAGCGACGGGGTCACGCTTGAAGGCGCCCGGCCCGTCCTTCTCGGGATCGCCGGTGATCTCGTGGATGTAGCCGCTGACCGTGCGGATGAGCTTCACCGCGGCGTCCCAGCGGCGCGGGTCCTGCGGGTGCTCCTCGAACAGCTCCCAGGCGATCCGCATCCGGCGGCGGGTCCGCTCGGAGAACTCGATCATCATCCGGGTGCGGTCGGCGCCGCCGGCGGCGGGGGCCTGCTCGAGCCGGAGCAGCTCGCTCCAGCCCTCCTCGAAGGAGCGCGTGGGCGGGACGGTGGCGGCGGAGGCGGCGACGGAGGGCAGGACGACGGCCGCGAGGACCAGCGTGGCGCGCGCCGCGAAGGAGCGAAGGACGAGGGGGATCATGGGAATACGCGGGAAAGGAATGGCCGGGGTCGCGGGAGCGGCTGCAGCCGGAGGCGCCGCCGGAGCGGGGATTCCGGCCGGGCTCGGCGAGCCCGGCGTCCGGAGGGCCGGACCGCCCTAGAGGCGCTTGCGCACCTCGAGGTAGACGAACCGCATGCGCGGGTCGTTGTAGTAGCTGTAGTTCGCGGCCCCCGCGTTGCTGCTGAGGTAGGGCGGCCGGCGGTCGAGGACGTTGAGCGCGCCCAACGCGACCTTCGTGTTCCGCAGCGCCGCCCGCCAGCCCGCGAGTCCGTCGGCGAACTCGTAGGTCAGGCGCACGTCGAACTCGGTCTGCGCGCGTACCGACTCGCCGTCGACGCCGCCGTTGGTGTTGGGCACGGCGAGGCCGCTGTTGAAGGCGTCCTTGTAGCGGCCGACGTGGCGGGCGGTGAGGCCGGCGCTCCAGCGGTCGCGGGTCCACGTGAGCGTGCTGCTGCCCTTGAGGCGCAGCGGCGCGCCGCCGTCGAGGGTGCGGTCACCCACCCCGGTCAGGAACGGATTCCCGATGACGGCCTTCTGCTTGTAGTAGTCGGTGTAGGTCGCGTGGCCCTGCCAGCTGAAGTCGCCCAGGCCGGCCACGGAGAACTCGTAGTCCACGCGGAAGTCGGCGCCGCCGACGACCACCTGGCTCATGTTGACGGCGCTCGTGTCGTAGGCGGTGACGTTGTTCGACGCGTCGCGGGTGATCCGCTCCGGGAAGAAGCTGACGACGGTCTGCACCGTCGGCGTGCGGATCTGGTCGTAGCTCACCACGTGGTAGAGGTCGGCGCTGAGCGTGAGCCCGGCGAGGGCGCGCGGCTTGACGACCACGCCGTAGTTGTAGGAGCGGCCCGACTCGGGCTTGAGGAAGGGGTTGCCGCCGCTCGTGACGGTGACGGAGCCGGGCGGGCGGTTGACGGTCACCCCGAGGACGGGGTCGAAGAAGGTCACGGTGGACGACAGCGGCAGGACGGTGCGGGCGGCGAAGAACTGGTTCATCGTCGGGGAGACGAAGGCGCCCGAGTAGCTGGCGCGGAACGCGACGTCCCGCACGGGCCGCCAGAGCACGGCCGCGGTCAGCGGCGTGTCCGCGATCTCCGCCGGCTGCGTGGTGCCGGTGAGGCCGGTGCCGAACGTGGAGCTGAACCGGTAGTCGCCGTAGGCCTCGTGCCGCGCGGCCAGCGACACCTCGAGCGTGTCGACGAGCGGCAGGCGCAGGTCGCCCCCGACCAGCGGCACGGTGAGCTCGGCGTAGCCGGAGCGCGCCTCGCGCGCCGCCTTGGACCGACCGTTGCTGAACGGCGCCAGCAGCGCGACGGCGGACGGGTTGTTGAGGCGGCGGACGGCGGCGAAGTCCTGCACGCCCACCGACTGGATGTCCTCCTGCCGGCTCTCCGCCCCCACCGACAGGGCGACCGGGCCCGCGCGCCACCGCCCGAGCTCGCCGGAGAGCCGCGCGTTCGCGACGTAGACCTCGGGGACGCTGCGGTTGATGTTGGTGGTGGTGAGGTCCGCGAGGTTGATCGCGTTGGGGAAGCGCTCGAGGTCGCGGAAGGGATCGTAGCGGCCGAGCGCCACGGCGTCGCCGAGCGACGAGCTGTACTGGTGGTTGAGGCTGTAGGCCTCGTTGCGGTCGTAGGAGTAGTCGAGCGCCCATCCCCAGCGCTTCGCAGCGCCGAGCCTGCCCTTGAGGCCTCCGACCAGGCGCAGGGTGCGCTGCAGGTTGTAGGCGTCGTCGAGCGGCACGTCGACGGGGTCCCACACGATGCTGACCGCCACGCCCGTCGGGCGGCCGGCCGCCGGATTGGCGCGGAAGGGATTGGCGGGATTCGTCGCGGTGTAGGTCGCGTTGCCGCCGATGCCGGGGTAGCGGGTGCGCCTCTCCTGGTAGCGCCAGGCCAGCTCGGTGTAGGCCTCCAGGCGGTCCTTCACGAAGTGGTGCTCGCCCTGGAAGTTGACCGATTCGACCGTGCTGGACGGCTGCAGGAGCACCGCTCCCGGACGCCGGAACGACAGCGGAATCTGCCCGGCCGTGGCGGCGAAGTCCGCCGCCGCGGGAGCGGCGCTGGTGTAGCCGACGGGCACGGACGTGACCGTGGCGGTCGGGTTGCCGGGCAACAGCAGCGGCGTCGTGGCCGCGATGAGCGCCCGCGGCGTGCGGATGGCGTTGGAGTTGATCGTGCGGTAGAGCGGGTGGTCGGGCGCGACGACCTGGAGGGCGTCGAGGTAGAACCCGCGGTCGCGGGCGCGCAGGTCGTTGCGGTCCGAATGCTCGATGATCACCGAGCCGGACGTCCGCCCCCGGTTCAGCGAGAAGCCCTGGAAGAGCGTGCCGCGCCACTCGGAGCCGCCGCCGCCGGTGGAGGTGCCGAAGTAGCCGGTCAGCTCGAGGATGTTGTAGTTGCGGCGGGTGATGATGTTGACGGCGCCGCCGACCGCGTTGGCCCCGTAGATGGCGGCCCCGGCGCCGGGCAGGATCTCGACGCGCTCGACCGCGCTCAGCGGGATGCGCGACACGTCCGGCCCGAGCGAATCGGAGCCGTAGAGCCGGCGGCCGTTGAGGAGCACGATCGTGCGGCTGTTGCCCAGGCCGCGGAGGTTGATGCGGTCGGACGTGTCGGCGGGGCCGCTGGCGAGGTTGGTGGAGTTGCCGAAGCTGAGCTGGTAGCCGAGGCCGGTGGAGGTGTTGCCCGAGTAGTTGCGGAAGAACTCGCCGAGGCTCGTCGCGCCCGAGCGCTCGATCGACGTGCGGTCGAAGATCTGGAACGCCACCGCGCCGTCCGTCGTGCGCGGGATCACGCCCTCGTTCACCGGGCCCGGCGCGCGGACCCCCTGCACGAGGAACTCCTCGAGCTGGACGACCTCCTCCCCGCCCGACCGGACCGCCGCCGCCTCAGCGGGGCGGCCCCCGGCGTTTTTTTCCGCGCCCTCCCGCCGGATGGCGAAGGCGCCCGTCTTCGGGTCCTCCGTCGCGACCAGGCCCGTGCCCGCCAGCAGCAGGTCGAGCGCCTCGCGCGCGGTGTAGTCGCCCGCGACCGCGGCGGTGCGGACGCCCCGCACGACCTCGGCGGCGAAGAGCGTCTCGCGGCCCGACACGGCCGCGAACCGCCGCAGGGCGGTGGCCGCCTCGGCGGCCGGGAGTTCGTAGCGTTGCTTCGGTCCGTCGGCGGCCAAGGCGGCGGCGAGGCCGAGCCCGAGGAACAGGAGACAGGAGAGCACGAGGCGCATGGGGAGTGGCGGGGTTGCGGGACCGCCCGAAGCGGGCCCTCTCCTAGACGACGGACGGCCGCGTCCAACCCGTAACATCACCCACCCTTCCCCGCCGGCGATTTTTCCAGCCCGCCGGTCGCGGGACCTTCCGGTGCGCCCCGTCCGCCGGCGAGCGCTCCGACCGGCTCGGCCGGACGCGTGCGGTCGCATCAACCACCGCCTTCACGACGCACGGGGTCGCCGGTCGGGGAGCGGGCCGCTCGCCGGCGGGTCGGTCCTCCTGTGGCCACGGATTCTTCGGATGAGTTCGGAGGAGACGGAACCCTCTCGTCGCCATCCGTCCAATCCGGGTTCATCCGGGCGATCCGTGGCCCAAGAAACGCAGGACGGCGTGCCGCTGCGGCCGTTCGCCGCAGAATCATCGAACCGCCGGGCAGTCGCGTCCCACGACCGGAAGCATCGGCGGTCGTTCGACTCCGCTCAGGACTTTCCGCCTGTCGGATCGGCCGCGGAGTCGCTCGAGGAAGCCCGCGGTCCCAACGCCCCGTCCCGGCTCAGCGCCCGAGCAGGCGGCGGACCTCCGCCTCGAGCTTCTCGCCGCGGGCGTCGGTCGTGACGAGGCGGCCTTCCCGGTCGAGGAGGAACATCGCCGGCACGGCCGCGACCGCGAAGCGGCGCGCGGGCTCGGTCTTCCAGTGCAGGCCGTCGAAGTACTGCGGCCAGGGCATCTGCTCCCGCGCCGTGAAGTCGAGCAGCGTGCGCCGCGCGCGCTCGAGCTTGGCCGCCGCGATCTCCGGCGAGTCCGTGGGCCGCAGTTGCGCGTTCTCCAGGGCGATGCCGACGATCTCGAAGCCGTGCGGGTGGTACTCGGCGTGGACGCGCCGCAGGTTGGGCAGCTCGGCGATGCAGGGTCCGCACCACGTGGCCCAGAAGTCCACCAGCACGACCTTGCCGCGGAGCGCGGCGAGGTCGACGGCGCGGCCGTCGGCAGCCGTGAAGGCGAGCTCGAGCGGACGCGTCTCCTCCCGGCGTCCCAGCTCCCCCCGCGCGCGCTCGGCGAAGGCGCGGTTCGGGCTGGCGAGGAACGGCGTCCACAGCTCCACCGCGGCGGCTCCGCCGGAGCGGAGCGCCGGACGGTTCAGGCCGACGAACAGCTCCAGCGCGGCCGAGCCCTCCGGGTAGCGCGCGGCGAGGTCCGCGATGCGCGCGTTGACCGCGGCCAGCGCGGCGGGCGCGGGTTCGCGGCCGAGGGCGCGGGCCTCGCGGAAAAGGACGTTCAGCTCGCGGCGCTCGCGCACCTCCCACGGCACGTCGGCCGCGGCCTCCAGCTCCCGCTCGAGGCGGGCCAGCTCGGCCGTCCACGCGGCCTTGGCAGCCTCGTCGACGACCCAGAACTCGCGGCCCAGGCCGTCGGACGCGTCGAAGCCGTCGCGGAACCCGGTCACGAACTCGGGACGGCTCTGCAGCATCTGGTGGATCGCGACCCACCGCAGCGGGTCCTGCGGGTGCGCGCGCGCGAAGGCCACGGTCAGCGCGCGGATCCGCTGCTGGGCCTCCTCGCGCATCTCGACGACCTGGCGCCGCGTGAAGCGCTTCCAATAGGACGCCTCCTGCGGGCCGAGGAGGAACACGGCATCGTTGATCGCGAGCAGCGTCTCGCGCGCGGCCGGAGAGGTCGGCACGGAGCGGACCTCGACGAGACGGTACGGCTTCTCATCCGCCGCGACGGCGGCGGCGGCGAGGCCGAGGAGGAGGGGCAGGAGGAGGCGCATGGAGATGGGAGGAGGGCTTGGACGGGCGGCTGCGCCGGGAGCGTCCCCGTTTCCGTCGACGCGCGGCCGGGGCCGCGTCGTCGGGCGGAGGGCCGGGGCCCGCGCGGGTTCAGAACGCCTTGCGCACGGTGAGCGTGTAGCGGCGGCCGCGGGAATCGACCGCGCCGCTCGGCGTGCCGGTGCTGGTCAGCGGCGGCTCGAGGTCCCACGCGTTGAGCAGCGCGGCGTTGACGCGCACGCCGGCGAAGAGGCGCTGCCACTTGCCGGAGAGCCGGAGCAGGCGGCCCTGGTCGAAGTCGTAGGACGCGCGGAGGTTCCAGAGCACGGTCGAGGGCGTCTCGGTCGCGGCGCTGGTCACCGTCGTGCGGAAGCCCTCCTGGTAGACCGACGTGACGCCGAGGCCGAGGCCGTAGCGGAGCCAGTCGGCCGACACCGTGCCGCGCAGGGGCCGGGAGAGCGGGGAGGTCGTCGCCAGCGGGGCGAGGCCCGGACGGGTGATGGACTCGTAGCGCGTGGTGCGGGTCACGTCGGCGCGGAGCGTGAAGTCGCCCCACGCGCCGGCCGCGCGGTGGTAGCGCGCCGCGTAGTCGAAGCCCGCGGTGCGGAACTCCGCGATGTTGATGGAGCGGTTGTCGATCTCGACGATCCGGCCCGGCCGGCCGGCCGCGACGTCGGCCGGCGTCGGCTCCGCGCGGAGGAACAGGTCGGGGCGGAACGCGAGGCGGTCCTGGTAGCTCACGCTGCCGACGCGATTGGTCATCCGGATGTCCCACGAGTCGACGGAGACCGAGAGCCCCTTGAGGAGGCGGAGCGGCGGCTCGAGCACGACGCCGAAGTTGCGCGTGACCGACTCCTCCGGGAGCAGCGACGGGTTGCCGCCGGTGACGTTGACGACCGAGCCGAGGAGCTGCTCGTTGCGGAAGGTGTCGAAGAGCACGAAGGACGGCCCGCTCGGGACGAACGTGACGTTGCCGCGCGCGGTGGGGCGGTTGAGGTCGGAGAGGGTCGGCACCTTGAACGCCTCGCCGTAGGTGCCGCGGAGCATGAGCCAGCGCCAGGGCCGGTAGGTGGCGCCGTAGCGGGGCTTGGTGGCGTCGCCGAACTCGTCGTACGAGTCGTGCCGCACGGCGAGGCTGGCCGCGAGCTGGTTGACGAGGGGCACGCCGCGCGCCGGCGAGACGAGCGGGACGGCGAGCTCGGCGTAGGCGGCCTGGACGACGCGGGCGTCCTCGGGCTGCGCCGCCTCCGAGATGGCCGAGAACTGCTGGCGGTTGAAGTCCACGTACTCCTCGCGCACCTCGGCGCCCACGGCGGAGCTGATCGTCCCGCCCCACCACTCGAGGAGCGGCCCGTTCGCCCGCACCTCGTAGGTCCAGGTCTGCGGCACGTCCTGGTTCGAGCCGGTGAGGAAGTACCGCTCGAGCGTGCCCGGCGGGTTGGCGGCGCCGAAGGTCAGGCTGTTGTTGAGCAGGATCGGGGGATTGGGCCCCTGGATGGCGGGCGCGAGCAGCGGGGGGCTGAACTGGAAGAACGGGTCGAGCGTGATGGGGTCGCTCTTCGCCCAGCTCACCGCGGCGTCGTAGCGCCAGTCGCCGGGCAGGTCGCCGCGCACGCCGAACGTGAGCGCGTGGGTGTCGATCTGGTAGCGGCGGTTGAGGTCGCCCAGCTCCCAGACGAACTTCTGCACGTTGATCGGGACGCCGAACGGGTTGCCCGGGTAGTTGGCGGGCAGGGTCGTGGTGTTGGCGGGCACCACGGTGTTCGTGGCGGTGGAGAGCGCGACCGGACCGCTGTCGCCGTAGGAGCGGTAGCGGTTGAAGGTGTAGCTGCCGAAGGCGGTCAGCCAGGGGCGGAACCGGTAGTCCGCCTGCGCGCTCGCGCTCCAGCGGAAGAACTCGTTGAGCGCGTTCTGCGTCTGGCCGGCGTCGTACCGCTCCGCGTCCGTCGGCACGCCGGCGGCCACGAAGTCGGCGACGGTGAGGTTGCGGCCGTCGGAGCCGGCCGGGATGCGCAGGACGGTGGCGCCGCCGGTGCCCGGCAGGGTGCCGCTCACGGGCCGCACCACGCCGCCGACGAAGATCGTGGAGCGCGCGTCCGTGCCGCCGATCGGCCGGCGGTCGTCGGAGGCGAGCCACGCGCGGTCGCGCCGCGCCAGCGCGTTCTGGTCCTCGTAGGAGAGCGAGGCGCGGAAGCCGAGCCGGCCCGCCCGGTGGCTGGTGGAGAGGCTGACGCGCTTGTTGGCCGCGTCCTGGGCGAAGGTGTTGTCGTAGGCGAACTCGAGCTCCGAGCCGGAGTAGTTCTTGCGCGTGATGATGTTCACCACGCCGCCGATGGCGTCGGCGCCGTACACCGCGCTGCCGCCGTCGAGCAGCACCTCGACGCGCTCGATGGCGCTGAGCGGCAGGCCGGTCAGCTCGTAGTTCTCGGTCGCGCCGACCCGCTGCCCGGTGCGCGGCAGGCGGCGGCCGTCCACGAGCACGAGCGTGTTGTTGCCCGTGATGCCGCGCAGGGTGAAGGTGAGCCGGCCCTCCGGCGAGCCGCCGGAGGAGTTGCCGTCGAACTGCGTCGTGTTGCCGACCGAAAGCTGGGGGATGAGCGTGCGGAGGTCGGACAGGCTGGTGACGCCCGACTGCTCGATCTCGGCGCGGGTGAAGGTGAGCACGGGGTTGACGCCCTGCTCGCCGAGGATGGAGCGGATGCGCGAGCC
>CAYWTK010000123.1:0-9057 GCA_964460895.1 uncultured Opitutaceae bacterium | reverse complement strand
GGCACGTTCTCGTCGCTCTTCATCGCCTGCCCCATCTTCTACTGGTGGCACAAGGGCGACCGGAAGCACGTCGAGGCGCACCACGACATCGCGCCGAAGTACGAGTGGTCCGGGTCGTCCCGCGCCTCCGAGTGACCCTGCGCCCGTCCGCCGCCCCGGGGGCGCGCTGACGGGACGCGCGGCCGCCGTCCCGCCAACTCCGCCTCCCGTCGTCCGGACGGGCCCCGCACGCCATGCGCTGGAACTACTCCCCGGTCCCGGCCGACCGCGTGGCCGAGCTGGCCCGCCACCTCGGCACCGCGCCGATCGTGGCGGAACTCCTGCTGCGCAACGGGCACTGCGAGCCCGAGCCGGCCACCCGCTTCCTCCAGCCCGCGCTGGCGACGCTGGGCGACCCCTTCCACGTCGGCAACCTGCCGACCGCCGTCGCCCGCCTGATCCGGGCCATCGAGCGCCGCGAGGCGGTGACGATCCTCGGGGACTACGACGTGGACGGCGTCAGCAGCACGGCGCTGCTCGTGGACATCCTCCGGCGGCTCGGCCTCGCGCCGCGCTACTTCGTGCCGCGGCGGCTCGAGGAGGGCTACGGCCTGACCCGCGGGGCGATCGACCGCGCGCTGGCCGACGACCCGCGGCCCGCGCTCTTCGTCGCCCTCGACTGCGGCACGAACTCGGCCGCCGAGGTCGCGCACCTCCGCGCGCTCGGCATCGACGTGCTGGTGGTGGACCATCACCGCTCGAAGGAGGGCCACGCGCAGGACGCGCTGCTCATCAACCCGCACGTCCACGGCTCGGTCGGCGACCACGCGTGGCGCCACGCCTGCACCGTGGGCCTGGTCTTCAAGCTGGCGCACGGTCTGCTGAAGGAGCTCCGGTCCCGCGAGTATCCCGGTGTGCACGAGATCCGGCTCCGCGACTACCTCGACCTCGTCGCCCTCGGCACCATCGCCGACCTCGTGCCGCTGACGGGCGAGAACCGCGTCTTCGCGCGCCACGGCCTGCAGGTGCTGGCCCAGTCGCCCCGCCCGGGCCTCCGCGCCCTGATGGCCGTGGCCGGACTGAAGCCCGAGCAGGGCGTCGCGCCGGTCGACGTCTCCTTCCGGCTCGGGCCCCGCATCAACGCGAGCGGCCGGCTGGCGGACGCCGCCCGCGCGGTGGACCTGCTGCTCAGCGCGGACGCGGCCTTCTGCCACCGCGTGGCGCGCGAGCTCGACGGGCTGAACCGCGAGCGGCAGGACATCGAGCGCGCCATCACCGAGGAGGCCGAATCCCGGGTCGAGCGCGAGTTCGCCTCGGCCTGCGGCTTCGTGCTCTTCGACGAGGCCTGGCACCCGGGCGTGGTCGGCATCGTCGCGGGCCGCATCTCGCGCAAGTACAACCGGCCCGCCATCGTCCTCGGCAACGAGGGCGAGCTGGCCAAGGGCTCCGGCCGCGGCGTGCCCGGCATCAACCTCGTCGAGCTCCTCGGCGGCTGCGCCGGCTGCCTCGAATCGTGGGGCGGGCACCCGATGGCCGTCGGCGTCTCGGTCCGCAAGGGCCGGGTGGGGGAGTTTCGCGACCTCTTCAACGCGGCGATCCAGGCCCGGCGCGGCCTCGACGCCTGCGAGCCCCTCGTCGAGCTCTCCGGCTGGCTCGACGGCGCCGAGGTCACGGAGGCGCTGATGGCCCAGCTCGACCAGCTCCACCCGTTCGGCCAGGGCAACCCCGAGCCCGTCTTCGGCGTGCGCGGCCTGCGCCTGCGCGGACGGCCGGAGGTCTTCAAGGAGCAGCACTTCCGCTTCGTCGCCGAGGACGCCGCCGGCCGCCGCCTCGGGGGAGTCGCCTGGAAGCTCGCCGACCGCCTGCCCCCGGTCGGCGCCCCCCTGGAGCTGGCGGTGCAGATCAACTGGAACTTCTTCGGCGGACGGAAGGTGCTGCAGCTCGAGCTGCTCGACTGGCGCCCCGCGGCGGAGTGACGCCCGGGAAAATTCTGCTTGCGGACGCCGCGCACTCTCCGCTTCATTCGCCGCTCTCTCGCGCAGCCGTAGCTCAATTGGATAGAGCATCTGACTACGGATCAGAAGGTTTGGGGTTCGACTCCCTACGGCTGCGCCACTTTCGGGGCCCCGGCGGACCAACAGGTCGCCGGGGCCTCGCCTTTTGCCGCCGGCTCGCGGGTCGCGTGACATCCCCCGGAAGGGGACTTGCGGCACCGGGGGCCGCGGTCGAGCCTGTCCGCGCCCCATGAGCGCCTCCGTCCCTTCCCCCGCTTCCTCGTCAGAGTCGCGCGCCACCCGGGTGGCCGCCGCCTTCGAGGCCGCCTTCGGCCGTGCGCCGACGGCGGTCGCCTTCGCCCCCGGCCGGATCGAGTTCATCGGCAATCACACGGACTACAACGGCGGACCCGTGATGGGCGTCGCCGTCGACCGGGGAGTCACGGTCGCGGTCGCGCCGCGGACCGACGGCGTGATTCGCCTGCGCAGCGCGCACGCCGGGGCGCCGGAGGTCGTCGTCCGACCCGCGGCGGGTCTCGTCCGCCAGGAGGGCGCGTCCGCCTGGGCGAACTACCCGCTGGGCGTGCTCGCCGCGCTGCCGAAGTTCGACCTGCCCGCGCCCGGGGGCTGCGACTACCTCGCCGATTCCGACCTGCCCGCCGGCGCGGGTCTGAGCAGCAGCGCGGCCATCGAGCTGGCCTCCGCGGTCGCCTTCCTGCGCCTCGCCGGCGCCGACTGCCCGCGCCCGACGCTCGCGCAGGTGGGACGCCATGCGGAGAACCGGTTCGTCGGGGTGCCCTGCGGCATCCTCGACCAGGGCGTCTCGGCGTTCGGCCGGGCCGACCACGCGGTGCTCATCGACTGCGCGGCCCTCACCTTCGAGGCCCTGCCGCTCGTGCCGGGGCTCGGCTTCCGGGTCTTCAACACCCACACCAAGCACGCGCTGGTCGACGGCCTCTACGCCGCCCGGCACCGGGAGTGCCAGAGCGCGGCCGCCGCGCTCGGGGTCGCGGCCCTCGCCCTCCTCACGCCCGAGGAGTTCAAGTCGCGCGCGGATCCGCTCGACCCGCTCCTGCGGCGCCGGGCCGAGCACGTCGTCGGCGAGACCGCCCGCGTGCGCGCGGCCGAGCGCCTGATGCGGACGGGCCGCGGAGGCGAGGTCGGCCCGCTGCTCCTCGCCTCGCACCACAGCTCGCGCTACCTCTTCGAGAACAGCACCCCGGAACTGGACTTCCTCGTGGATTCCCTCGCGGTGCAGCCGGGCGTCCTGGGCGCGCGCCTCACCGGCGGCGGGTTCGGGGGGGCGGTGATGGCGCTGACGTCGCCCGCGTTCGCCGAGACGGCCGCGGCGGAGATCGCGTCGGCCTACGCGGCGCGCTTCGGCGACGCGGTCGACGTCCTCACCCTGCGCGCCGGCGACGGCGCGACCGTCCTCGTCGGCTGAGGCTCAGGGCACGCGCACCGTCACCGTCACCGGCCGATGGTCGGAGACGTCGTTCTTCGTCACGACCGGATCGGCCACGGCCTCGGCCTTGAGCAGGAGGACGTGGTCGAAGGAGGCCGGCGGATACTGGCCGCTGCCGGGCAGGGTCGCGCGGTCCTCCTTCGGCAGGCGGGTGATGGGGTTGGTGAAGCCCAGCGCCTCGAGGGCGGGGATCGTCCGCTCCTTCGCGAAGCGCTTCTGGAAGGGGTCCGTGTTGAAGTCCCCGCCCACGATGGCGGCCGCGGGCGTCAGCTGCGGGTCCTTGGAGATGTCGCCTAGGTGCTCGACCAGCTGCAGCGCGGCGAGCTCGCGCTGGAGGACGTTGAGGGTCGCGGCCCGCTCGCGGTCCTTGGTGTTCCGGCTGATGCTGTTGCTCTTCAGGTGCAGGGAGTAGACGGCGACCGGCGCCCCCGAGGGCGAGGCGAAGAGCGCGAACGCGTAGCCGCGCACGGGCGTGACCGCCTGGCGGGTGGTCCACTCCTTCCAGAAGGCCGCCCGGGCGGGGAACTTCGCCAGGATGGCCTGCTGGTGCTGCGAGAGCTCGTCGCCGTAGCGGAAGCGCGAGACCACGACCACCTGGTGGCCGCGGCCGATCTCCTTCGCCAGCGCCTCGACGGCGGCCTCGTCGCGCACCTCCTGCAGCAGCACGATGTCGGGGTCGAGCGCGCGGAGCACCTCGGCCGCCTCCTTCGTCCGCTTCGCCTCGACCTGCGCGTCGCGCACGTCGGGGGCGCCGGCGGGGAACCACTCGAGGTTCCAGGTCGTGACCTTCCAGTCGGCCGCGAGGGCGGCGGACGAGAGGGCGAGCGTGGCGAGGAGGACGAGGGCGCGGAGGAGCCGGGGACGGGAGTGCACGCCCCCGTTGTGCGGGGCGCGGCGCGCGACGCAACCCGAAGCGCGCCGGGAGCCCCGCCGGCTACTCCTTCCGGGCGAAGGTTTTTGTTTTTACCGGACGCGGGGAACCGGTTGACTGGTCCCGTGGCCTCCCCGTCCAGCCCGCTGACCGCGCTGCTCTTCACCCCCGGCAACCGGCCCGAGCGCTTCGCCAAGGCGGCGGAGGCGGGGGCCGACGGCGTCATCGTCGACTGGGAGGACGCCGTGCCCGCGGCCGAGAAGGACCAGGTCCGCGCCGCCACGGTCCGCTGGCTCGCCGGGGGCGGACGCGTCGGCGCGCCGCCTTTCGTGACGGCGGTGCGGATCAACGACGTGCGCTCCGCGGCCGGGCGCGCGGACCTCGACGCGCTCAACGCCGGCGCCGTCCGCCTCGACGCGGTCGTGCTGCCGAAGGTCGAGTCCGCCGAGGAGGTCCGGGAGGCCGCGCGGCGCCTCTTCGGGGCGCCGCGCCTCGTGTGCCTCGTGGAGACGGTGCTCGGCGTGCGGCACGCCGCGGAGATCGCCGCCGCGTCGCCGCAGGTCGCGGCGCTGGCGTTCGGCGGCTTCGACCTTTCGGCGGAGACGGGCGGCGAACCCGTCTGGGACGCGCTGCTCGCGCCGCGGACGCAGGTCGTGCACGCCTGCGCGGCCGCGGGGATCGCGGCCCTCGACCAGCCCTTCGTCGACCTGGCGGACGTCGCCGGCCTCGAGGCGGAGTGCGCGCGCGTGCGCGCGCTCGGGTTCACGGGCAAGCTCGCGGTGCACCCGCGCCAGTGCGCGCCGATCCGCGCCGCGTTCCGGCCGCCGCCGGAGCAGGTCGCGGCCGCGCGCCGCATCGTCGCCGCGTTCGACGAGTCGCGCGGCGGGGTGGCCACGGTGGACGGCCGCATGGTGGACGTGCCGATGGTCCGTTCCGCGCGCCGGCTGCTGGCGCGGGCGGGAGACTGACGCCATGGCCGGATTCCAAGCCTACGTGCCGGTGGGGGAGGGGCGCTTCCGCGAGCGCTTCGGCCTCGATTTCGAGCAGTTCGCCGTCGGCCAGCGCTTCCGGCACCGGCCCGGGCTCACGCTCTCGCAGCAGGACAGCCGCGACGAGTGCCTGGACACGCTCAACCAGCAGATGCTGCATTTCGACGAGCCGTTCGCGGCGCACGGGGAATGGGGCCGGTGCCTGATGGACTCCACGCTCACGACCAAGGTGCTGCTCGGCATGACCTGGAAGACCTTCGCCAAGCGCGTGCGCCTGCTCGGCTGCGACGAGATCGTGCTCTCCAAGCCGATGTTCGGCGGCGACACCCTCTACGCGGAGTCCGAGGTCCTCGAGGTCGCGGACCACCCGGAGACGCCGCACGCCGGCCGGCTCAAGGTGCGGACCACCGGCACGAACCAGCGCGGCGAGGCCGTCGCGGTCGTCGTGCACGACCTGCTCGTGGCCCGCCGCGGCCACGACGACTTCACCCGGGTGGACTACTGATGCACGACCGCCACGCCTCCCATGTCGAGGTCGAGCCCGGGGTCTTCCTCGAGCGGATGGGCCTGTTCTTCGAGGACGTCGTCGTGGGCGAGACCTACGAGCACCGCCCGGGCAAGACCTTCACCGCCGAGGAGAGCATCGCGCACACCCTGCGCGCGCTCGACCAGACGCCGGCCCTGACGGACGCGCACTTCCACGCCCGGGCCGGCCGCGGCCCGATGCCGGTCAACCCCCTCCACGTGCTGGCCGTCATGACCGGCATGATGACGAAGACGTTCTCCCGCATCGTCGCCAACCTCGCGTGGAAGCACGTGCGCTTCCACGGCGACGTCCGGGCGGGCGACACGCTCTACGCCGAGTCCACCGTGCTCGACAAGCGCGAGTCCAAGTCGCGCCCGGGCCAGGGCATCCTCCACGTCCGCACCACCGCGCGCACGCACGACGGCCGGGTCGTCTGCACGTTCGAGCGGATGATCCTCGTCTACGGGCGCGGCCAGGGACCCTACGAAGCCGCCGGCTACTGACCTTTCCCATGATCCCGCTCCTCGAGTGCGTGCCGAACTTCAGCGAGGGCCGCGACCCCGCCGTGATCCGCCAGATCACCGACGAGATCGCCGCGGTCGAGGGCGTGCGGCTGCTCAACGTCGACCCGGGCCGGGCGACCAACCGCACCGTCGTGACCTTCGTCGGCGCGCCGGCGGCCGTGGTCGAGGCGGCCTTCCGCGCCATCCGCAAGGCGGGCGAGCTGATCGACATGGCCCGCCATCGCGGCGAGCACCCGCGGATGGGCGCGACCGACGTCTGCCCGCTGGTGCCGATCTCGGGGGTGACGATGGCCGAGGCCGCGGAGTGGGCCCGCCGGCTGGGCGAGCGGGTCGGCCGCGAGCTGGCGCTGCCGGTCTACCTCTACGAGGAGGCGCAGCCGGATCCCGCGCGGCGCTCCCTCGCCGCCATCCGCGCGGGCGAGTACGAGGGCTTCTTCCGCAAGATCCGCCAGCCGGAGTGGCGGCCCGACTTCGGCCCCGCCGAGTTCGACGCGAAGCGCGGCGCGACCGTGATCGGCGCGCGCGACTTCCTCGTCGCCTACAACGTCAACCTCAACACCACCTCCACCCGCCGCGCCAACGCCGTGGCCTTCGACGTCCGCGAGGCGGGCCGGCCGAAGAAGGACGCGGCGGGCAAGGTCGTGACGGACGCGGAGGGCCGCCCCGTCTCCGTCCCCGGCACCCTGAAGTGCGTGAAGGCCATCGGCTGGTTCATCGAGGAGTACGGCGTTGCCCAGGTCTCGATGAACCTCACCAACCTGCGCGTCACGCCGCTGCACGTCGCGTTCGACGAGGTCTGCCGCGCCGCGGAGGCGCGCGGCCTCCGCGTGACCGGCTCCGAGCTGGTGGGCCTCGTGCCGCTGCAGACGCTGCTCGACGCCGGCCGGCATTTCCTGCGCAAGCAGCAGCGGTCCGTCGGCGTGCCCGAGTCCGAGCTCGTCCGGATCGCGGTCCGTTCCCTCGGCCTCTCCGAGCTCGCGCCCTTCAAGCCCGAGGAGCGCGTGATCGAGTACCTCCTGCGCGACCCGTCCGCGGCGCGGCTCGTCCGCCAGGACCTCCGGGCGTTCGCCGACGCGACCGCCAGCGAGAGCCCGGCGCCGGGCGGCGGGTCGGTCTCGGCCTACGTCGGCGCCCTCGGCGCGGCGCTCGGCACGATGGTCGCGAACCTCTCCGCCCACAAGGCCGGCTGGGACGCGCGCTGGGAGGAGTTCTCCGCCCACGCCGAGCGGGGGCAGCGGCTGAAGGACGAACTGCTCGCGCTGGTGGACGAGGACACCGCCGCCTTCAACGCGATCCTCGCCGCCTTCGGCCTGCCCAAGGGCACCGAGGCGGAGAAGGCGGCGCGCACCGCCGCGATCGAGGCCGCCACGCGGCGCGCCACCGAGGTCCCGTTCCGGGTGATGCAGGTCGCGGCCGACGCCCTGCCGCTCGCCGCGGCGATGGCGGAGCAGGGGAATCCGAACTCCGCGTCCGACGCCGGCGTCGGGGCGCTCTGCGCCCGCGCCGCGGTGCAGGGCGCCTACCTCAACGTCCGCATCAACGCGAAGGGCCTGGCCGACCGGGCGTTCGCCGAGCGGGTCGTCCGCGAGGGCGCGGAGCTCGAGCGGCGCGCCCTCGAACTCGAGGCCCGCGCGCTCGCGGCCGTGCGGGCGGGGCTCTGACGACGCGCGCCCGCGCCGCTCGGCCGCGAGCGCCGCCAACGAAAAAGCCGCGGCCTGCGCCGCGGCTCGAAAGGGGGCCGTCCGCCGCCCTTACTTCTTCAGCACGACGAACTCGACGCGGCGGTCCTTGGCCCAGTCGGCGTCGGTGCCGGTCTGCTTGGCGTCGACCGAGCCCTTGGAGAGGATCTCGAGGCGCTTGCTGTCCACGCCGAGGGACTCGAGGTACTTGCGGACGGCGTTCGCGCGGCGGTCGCCGAGGCCGAGGTTGTACTCGGCCGTGCCGCGCCAGTCGCAGTGGCCCTCGAGGAGCATGCGCTTGTCGGCGTTCTCCTTGAGCCACTTGACGGCGGCCTCGACCTTCGGGCGCTCGGAGGCCTTCACGGCGGAGCGGTCGAAGTCGAAATAGACGGCCTCGAGCAGGCCGCGGATGGTGAACTCGTCCTCGGTCACGCCCGGGGGCAGGTTGCGGGCCTCGAGCCCGGTGCCCGGGGCGACGTCGCTGCCCAGCGCGACCTGGTCGGGATTGACCGTGGTGTCGCCCATCGCCGCGCCCGCGCCGGCGTCCCGGACGGGTTTCTTGGAGCAGGCGGAGAGCAGGAGCACGCCGCCGGCGAGCGCGAGGAGGAGGAGCTTCTTGAGAATTTTCATGGAGGAGCGGGACGGGAAATCGGGCGAGTTATCGGGGAAGGGGCGCGGGCGCGGCAAGAACAAAGCCCGGACGCGGCGCGTCAGTTCCAGCCCTGCGCGCGGTGCTCGATCAGGCCGACCTCGAGCGCGTAGCGGGTGAGGCTGGCGACGTCGTGGAGGTTGAGCTTGCGCATCAGGTTCGTCCGGTGGTTGTCCACGGTCTTGACGCTGATGCCGAGCTTCTGGGCGATCTCCTTCGTGCTGTGGCTCTCGGCGACCAGCTTGAGGATCTCGCGCTCGCGGTCGGTGAGCAGGTCGATGCCGGAGGCCGGCGTGTTGTTCGCCACCACGTTGCGGAGCAGGGCCGCGACGCCGGGGCCGAAATAGGTGCCGCCGTTGGCCACGGTCTCGAGGCCCTTCT
>CAYWTK010000122.1:0-10029 GCA_964460895.1 uncultured Opitutaceae bacterium | reverse complement strand
GGCCAGCGCCGCGCGGCCGCCGGCGCGGAGCGGGACGGTGGCGAGCGGACGCGGGGCCGCGTGCTCGAAGAGCGCCGCGCAGGCGGCGAGGTCGCCGAAGACGACCTGCGTCATACGGTCGTGGAGGAGCCCCTGCAGACGCCCGAACTCGTCGGGAGTCAGGGGCGGGGCGGGGAAGGTCGGGACGGTCGCGTCGAGCGCGACGCGGAAGTCCACCACGCGCTCGATCCGGGCCACCGCGGCGAGGCCGCAGATGCGGGCGATGTCGGTCGCCTTGGACGACCAGGGCGAGACCGTGCCCGGGCGGGGCGCCACGACCAGCCCGAGCCCGGAGACCGGGGCGGCCGCGCGACGCGGCCCGTAGGTCAGGAGGCGCTCGAGCACCGCGCGGCCCGCGGCGTCGAGCGGGGCCGTGGTGTCCACGACATGCACGAAGTCCGCCGAGAGGTCGCGGACGGGCAGGCCCGCCGCGCGGCAGTCCTGGAGGAGCTTCTTCAGCCGGAAGGTCGGGAGGGCCGGGGAGCCGCGGAGCGTCAGCATGGTCGGAGCGCCGAGGCTCCGCGCGGAGCCGGGCCGCGTCAAGCGGCGGAACCGGACCGGCACAGCGCGCGGCGGGACGCTGTGCCGGTCGGCGCGCGCGGGTGCCGAGAAATCCGTTGACCCAACCGCGCCGCGGCCAAGCCTGCGCCTTCCGGTCCATGAGCGAATTCCTCTCCCACGAATGCGGCATCGCCCTCCTGCGGCTGAAGCGCCCGCTCGCCTACTACCAGGAGAAGTACGGTTCGCCGCTCTGGGGCCTGTACCAGCTCTTCCTCCTGATGGAGAAGCAGCACAACCGCGGGCAGGACGGGGCCGGCGTGGCCTGCGTGAAGTTCGACATGCCGGCGGGCGAGCCGTACATGTTCCGCGAGCGCACCACGGAGTCGAACCCCCTCGACAAGATCTTCCAGCCGCTCATCGGCCGGTACCAGCAGCTGGTCGGGGAGGGGACGGTCCACCCCGAGTTCCCCGACACGGCCAAGCGGCACTTCGACTTCTGCGGCGAGCTCTACCTCGGGCACCTCCGCTACGGCACCTCCGGCGGCTACAACCTCAGCGCCTGCCACCCGTACTTCCGCCGCAGCTCCTGGCCGACCCGCAACCTCGTGCTCGCGGGGAACTTCAACATGACGAACACGGCGGCGCTCAACGCCGCCCTGACCGCCACCGGCCAGCACCCGATCTTCGCCACCGACACGCAGGCCCTGCTCGAGATGCTCGGCCACGCGCTCGACCAGCACCACGAGGACCTCTACCGCGCGTTCAAGGCCGAGGGCCTCGCCGGCACGGAGATCACCCGCCGGATCAACGACGGCATGGACCCCGCGCACGTGCTGCGGAAGGCCGCGGCCGACTGGGACGGCGGCTACACCCTCATCGGCGCCCTCGGCAACGGCGACGCCTTCGTCACCCGCGACCCGGCCGGCATCCGGCCCTGCCATTGGTTCGAGGACGACGAGGTCGTGGCCTTCGCCTCGGAGCGCGCGCCGCTCTGCACCGTCTTCCACCGCTCGCCCGACCAGGTCCACGAGCTCGAGCCCGGCTCCGTCGTCGTGGTCAAGCGCGGCGGCGCCGTCCGCACCGAGCGCGTCCGCCCGGCCCTGCCGCGCGCCCAGTGCACCTTCGAGCGCATCTACTTCTCGCGCGGCAACGACGCCGCCATCTACCGCGAGCGCAAGGCCCTCGGCGCCGGGTTGGCCGACCCCATCCTCGCCGCCATCGGCCGCGACCTCGAGCACACCATCTTCAGCTTCATCCCCAACACCGCCGAGGTCGCCTACCTCGGGCTGATGAGCGAGCTGCGCTTCCGCCGCCGGGCCGAGGTCAAGCAGGAGCTGCTCGACGCCGCCCGCGCCGGCGCGCTGACGGAGGAGAAGGTCGACGAGCTCATCCTCATCAACTGGCCGCGAGGCGAGAAGATCGTGAGCAAGGACGCCAAGCTCCGCACCTTCATCGGCCAGGAGAAGTGGCGCAACAACCTCGCCACCCACGTCTACGACGTGACCTACGGGATCGTCACGCCGCAGGACAACCTCGTCTGCATCGACGACTCCATCGTCCGCGGCACCACGCTCCGCCGCTCCATCCTCCGCATCCTCGCCGGCCTGAATCCGCGGCAGATCGTCGTCGCCTCGACCGCGCCGCAGATCCGCTACCCGGACTGCTACGGCATCGACATGTCGGAGATCGGCAAGTTCATCGCCTTCGAGGCCGCCATCTCGCTGCTCAAGGAACGCGGGCAGGCCGCCGTGATCGAGGAGGTCTACCGCGATTGCCGGGCCTACGTGGACAGCGGCTCGACCGAGCTGGTCAACCACGTGCGCCGGATCTACGACGGGTTCACCGCCGACGAGGTCGCCGCCCGCATCACCGAGCTCGTCACCCCGCGCAACATCGGCTGGAAGGGCCAGGTCCGGATCATCTTCCAATCCCTCGAGGGCCTGCGCCGCGCGCTGCCCGACCACACCGGCGACTGGTACTTCAGCGGCCGCTACCCGACCCCGGGCGGCTACCGCGTGGTGAACCAGGCGTTCGTGAACTATTTCGAGAAGTCCGAGGGACGGGCGTACTGATGAAGGGAAGGAGCCAGGAGCCGGGAGCGAGGAGCCAGGAGGCGAAGCCCGGCCGACGTTGCGTGCTCCCGACTTCCGACTCCTGAATTCTGGATTCTGGTCTCCTCCTCCATGTCCCTCTCCTACGGATCCTCCGGCGTCGACTACGACCAGCTCGACGCGTTCAAGCGGGCCTGCCAGCGCGCCGCGCGCACGACCGCCGCGGCCCTCGGGGCCCACGGCTACGCGGAGCCCGCGGGCGTCCGCGGCGAGAGCGCGTACCTGCTCGAGGCGGCCGACCACTACCTCGCCCACGTCGAGGAGGGGCTCGGCACCAAGAACCTCGTGGCCGACGCCGTCTACGCGGAGTCCGGACTCAATTTCTACCGCGAGATCGCCGTGGACACGGTCGCGACGATCGTGAACGACCTCGTCACCTGCGGCGCCCTGCCCGTCTCCGTCGCGATGCACGCGGCGGTGGGCGAGTCGGCGTGGTTCGCCGACGCCGCGCGCCGCGACGCGCTGGTCGAGGGCTGGGCCGAGGGCTGCCGGCAGGCCGGCGCCGTCTGGGGCGGCGGCGAGACGCCGACGCTGCGCGGCGTCGTCGAGAAGGACGCCATCGTGCTCGCGGGCTCCGCCATCGGCCGGATCGCGCCGAAATCCCTCCGCATCACCGGCGACGTGCGCGAAGGCGACGCCATCGTCTTCCTCGCCAGCTCCGGCGTGCAGACCAACGGCCTCTCGCTCTGCCGCCTCATCGCCTCGCGCCTGCCGCAGGGCTACCGCACGCCGATCGGTCACGGCGACCCGCGGACGTTCGGCGAGGCGCTGCTGGCGCCGTCGGTCATCTACGTCGCGTTCGTCCGCGAGTGCCAGCGCCGCGGGCTGAAGCTGAACTACGTCGCGCACGTCACCGGCCACGGCTGGCGCAAGCTGATGCGGCTCGACGAGCCCTTCGTGTACGAGATCCACGCCCCGCGTCCGCCGCCGCCGCTCTTCCGCTTCCTGCGGGAGGCGGGCCCGGTCGAGGAGCGCGAGATGTACGCGACCTTCAACCAGGGCGTGGGCTTCGCCGCCTACATCGCGCCCGAGTCGGCCGACGCGGTCGTCGCGGCGGCGCGGGACGCCGGCTACGACGCATGGCTCGCCGGGCGGGTGCGGAAGGACGGCGGCCGCAAGGCCGTGGTCGTGTCTTCCCTCGGCCTCGAGTTCGACGGCGGCACCCTGCAGGTGCGCTGAGCCTTCCTCCCCGACGGGAACGCCCCGACTTTTTTTGGGGAACACTGATCTCCGCTCATCCGAGGCGGGCCCGAACGAAGGTGAAGCCCTGTGGCCGACCCCGTGAGGGTTTGGTCCGGGACGTTGCCGGCCGCGCCGCCGGGATTGCCCTCGGCGGCCGACCTGTTCTTGTCGCGGGCATGAGCGAGAGCCTTGTCATCACGATGGTCGCGGCGGACCGCCCCGGCCTGGTCGAAAGCGTGGCCGCGTGCGTCGCCGACCACGGCGGCAACTGGGTCGAGAGCCGCATGGCGCGGCTGGCCGGCCATTTCGCCGGCGTCGCCCGCGTCACCGTCCCCGCCGCGCGGCGCGCCGAGCTCGAGACGGCCCTGCGCCGGCTCGAGGCGGACGGCCTGCGCTTGCAGCTCGTCTCCGCCGCCGCCGCCGGCGTCGCCACCGGCGCGACCGCCACGCTCGAGCTGGTCGGCCACGACCGGCCCGGCATCCTCCGCGCCGTCTCGCGCGTGCTGGCGGCGCACGGCGTCAATGTCGAGGAACTCTCCTCCGAATGCGTCCCCGCCCCGATGGGCGGCGGCGAGCTCTTCCAGGCCCGGGCCCGCGTCCGCGTGCCCGCCGAGGTGAAGCTGGAGACGGTCCGCGTCGCGCTCGAGAAGATCGCCGCGGACCTCATGGTGGACCTGCGCCTGCAGGCCGAGAACCGGACCTGACCCGCGACGCGGCCCGCCGCACCTTCGTCCCCGGGACGAGGATTCGTTTGGGCTGTCGTATCGGTGTCACCGAGCTACGACGAAGTTTTGGGGCTTCTGATCAGGCGGTCGAGTCGTGCGATCGGGCGTCCTGACTGCCGTGCGCGGCCTTGGCGACCGGCCTGCACCGTTCACGCTCCTCCCGCCACGGAGCCGTAGTAACGCAATACGTTACACCGTGTATGGCTCGGATCGGCACCGTAGGGGCGGACCTTGTGTCCGCCCGCGCGGGCGTGGACAAGCCACGCCCCTGCCTCGGAGCCAAAGCGAACCGCAGTTGGTGTTGCCAGGCGGTCCGGCGACCGACCGGTCCCGAGCGGAATGTAACGCAATGCGTTACTCACGGGATCGGGCCAGGGACGGATGCGGCGGGCCGGAGAGGCCGCGCGGAGGCGGCGGGTGATTTGGGCAAGGCGAGAAAGAGAATGAGAACGAGGAACGAGAACGATTCGAGGGAGTGACGCTCGGCCCTCGACGCTCGCCGCTCGACGCGCCTAACCCTGTAGCTGGGTTCGCTGAGCCCGGTCGGGATTTGCCGCGGCTCGCGCGCAAGCACCGGGGTCAGAGCCCCCAGCACCAGCGATTCCTCCAGGCCCAGCCCGGACCTTTCACACCGTAGCGGAAGCCGTGAGGCTTTCGTCTCCCGCGCGCGGCGAAATTCTCACGAATTCCGCTACAACAGACCGTCGGCGGATCCCCTGAGGTGTGAGATATCGCGCCCTAGCCGCCGTAGCACTCGAGGTACTTCACCCCGGCGCCGGTGTTGAAGAGGACGATTGACTCGTCCGGCTTGACCGTGCCCGCGGCGAGGAGGCGTTTGAGGGCGGCCCAGCAGGCGGCGCCCTCCGGGGCGACGAAGAGGCCCTCGGCGGCGCCGACCTCGCGCGTGCCCGCGATCATCTCCTCGTCGGTCACGGCGACCGCGCCGCCGCCGGTGCGGCGCAGGAGGTCGAGCATGATGAAGTCGCCGACGGCCTTCGGCACGCGCAGGCCCGAGGCGCGGGTCCGCGCGCCGACGTGCTCGGCGGCGAACCGGTCGCCGGCGGCGAAGGCGCGCACGATCGGCTGGCAGCCCTCGGCCTGCGCGCTGAACATCCGCGGCCGCTCCGGCCCGATCCAGCCGAGGCGCTCCATCTCGTCGAAGGCCTTGCCCATGCCGACCAGGCCCGTGCCGCCGCCGGTCGGGTAGATGACGACGTCGGGCAGCCGCCAGCCGAGCTGCTCGGCCAGCTCGTAGCCGAGGGTCTTCTTGCCCTCGACCCGGTAGGGCTCCTTCAGCGTCGAGACGTCGAACCAGCCCTCCGCCGCCTTGCGCCGCGCCACCTCGGCGCCGCAGTCGGTGATGAGGCCGTCGATGAGCGTGACGTGCGCGCCCATCTCACGGCATTCGATGACGTTGGCCTTCGGCGTGTCGGCCGGCATGAAGATGTGCGCCTCCATCCCGGCGCGGGCGGCGTAGGCCGCGAGGGCGCCGGCGGCGTTGCCGGCGGAGGGGACGGCGAGCTTCCGCAGGCCGAACTGCTTCGCCATCGACACGGCGGCGGACATGCCGCGGGCCTTGAAGCTCTGCGTGGGGTTCTGCGACTCGTCCTTGATCCACAGCCGCGCGAGGCCCGCGCGGGCCGCGAGCCGCGGGGCGGGAAGGAGCGGGGTGAAGCCTTCGTCCAGCGTCACGATGTCGGCGTCGGCCCGCACCGGCAGCACCTCGCGGTAGCGCCACATCGAGGCGACGCGGCCGCGGAGGGCCTCCCGGGTCAGCGTGCGCCCGGCGGCGGCGAGGTCGTAGGCGGGGTAGAGCGGCTTGGCGCAGCAGGGGCTGAGGTTCTGCGGGCGGTCCGCGGCGTGCTCCGCGCCGCAGGCGGTGCAGACGAGGTGGGTGAGGTGCACGGGCGGAGCGAAGCACAACGGCGCGCCGGCCGGAAGGCGGAAGCCGCCGCCGCGCGGTGTGCGCGGTTGCATGCGCCGTCGCCGCCGGGCAACGTCCGCGGATGGGGCTGCTGGTCCTGCAATCGCTCGCGCTCGCCGTTTTCGCCGCCGGTCCCGGCCACCTGCTGTGGCGGCTGGCGCGGCGGCGGGTCGCGCTGCCCGCGTCCGCCTGGGTGTGGTTCGGCCTCGCGGGCTTCTACGCCGTGGTGCTGGCGGCGCAGGCGCTCGTCTACCTCGACGTCCCCGTGCGGCGCACCGCCCCCGCCCTCTTCGCGCTGTGCGCGGCCGGGGCCGCGGCGGGCGTCGGGCGGGCCTGGCGGCGGCGCCGGGAGGCGGCCGGGGGCGAGGGGCGGGCCGCGGCCCTCTTCGTCGGCGCCGCGCTGCTCGCGATGGCGGTGCAGCTCACGAGCCTGGTCGGCGTCGGACGCGAACGCTTCCTCGGCAAGGCGCAGGTGGACCACGTGAACTACGTCGCGACGGCCCAGTTCCTGGCCGACGAGCCGTTCTCGACCGAGGCGCGGGACATCGGGCTGCGCCCGTGGCTCGTGCTCCCCCTGGAATGGAAGGAGAAGCGCATCACCGGCTGCGTCGCGGTGGCCCTGGTCGCGGTCGTCGGGGGGACCGACGCGCAGGAGGCGTGGGGGCCGACGGCGGTGTTCTTCGTCGGGCTGCTCGCCCTCGCGCTGGCGGGCATGTGGCGCGCGGTGGCGGGCTGCGGCGCGCCGCTGGCGGCGGCGCTGGGCTTCGCCGGGGCCGCGCTGCCGGCGGTGGGCGAGGTGTTCCTCCTCGGCTTCTTCGCGCAGCTCGGCGCGCTCGCGGTGTTCCCCGCGCTGGTCGGCGTGCTGTGGCCCGGCGCGGCGCCGCGGACGCTGGCGGTCCCGCTCGCGACGGTGTTCCTCGGATTCCTCGCCGGCGGCTACATCCAGTTCTGGCCGCTGGGCGTGGGCATCCTCGGAGCGGCGCTGCTGCTGTGGCCCCTCGGCTGGGGCGCGCGCCTGGCGACGGGCGCGGGGGTGGCGGCGGGCTCGCTGGCGCTGACGTCGGGCTACGCGGTCTTCCTCGGCGACGCGCTGCGCAACCTGGGAGCGGACGTCGCGGTGATGGGCGACGCTTTCGACGGGTGGGTGCCGGGCGGGATCGGCTGGGCGAGCTGGGGGCGCCAGTTCGTCCACTTCGACGGCGCCGTCGCCTCCGCGGGCGTCGCCGTCGTGCTCGTCGGCGCGGCGCTCGCCGGGGCGCTGCGGCGGGCGGAGGGCTGGCGCCTGCTGGTCCTGCTCGCCGCGCCGCTCCTGCTCGCCGCGCGGTTCGTCGCGACGGCGCCGGTCGCCGCCTACCCGCTGCACAAGCTCGCGCTCACCTTCGCGCCGATCTGCGTCGGGTGGGCGCTGCTCGGGTGGCTGGCGCTCGGCGCTCGGTTCCGGGGCGGACGCGCCGCCGCCGGCGCGGGCGTGGCGGCCTTCGTGGGGCTGGCGACGGCGGGGACCGTCAGCGACCACCGGGGCTGGGTGCGGGCGACGCGGGAGCAGGGGGGCGTCATGGAACGCCTCTGGGCGGCGAAGGCGCGGGTGCGGGCCGAGCCCGCCGCGGCCTACTACGTCGGGCGCGGCGACAAGCTGGTCGGGGCCTGGCTCGCCTACTTCGCGCGGTCCGCGGAGGTGCACTACGGCCTGCCGGCCATCGCCGACCGGCGCGTGCCCACCGAGACGCACGCCTTCCGCCACGTCCCGCCGGGACGGACGCTGGCGTGGCTCGACCTCGAGGCGACCGGACCGGTGGCGCCGCTGCCGACCGTGCGGGCGCGCGTCGTCGGGGCGCGCGAGGAGCTGACGCTCGGCCACCGCCGCAGCCACGTGCTGGCGGGCGGCGCCGCCCTGGAGCTGGCGCGGGCCCCGGGGGACACCGCGCCGCGCCGCGTGCAGGTGGAGTTCGGCCTCACGCCCCTCGCCGGCGCCGTGCCGGTGGCGGTCCGGGTCGGCGGCGTCGAGCGGCAGACGTTCGCGCTGGCCGGGCCGACCCTGGTGCGCGTGCCCGTGGCGTTCGGTGCCGGCGAGGCGACGCAGCGCGTCGAGATCGCGGGCGGGGCCGGACCGGAGGCGGTCGTCGTCCTGCAGTCGCTGTCCGTCGAGGCGCCGGACGGGTAGGCCGGCGCGGCCCAGATTGCGCTATGCAGCGCCCGCGATTGCGGTCACGCTCCCCGGATGGAAAAACGCCCCTTCGCCGAACTCGGCCTCTCGCCGGAGCTGCTCAAGGCGGTCGACAAGATGGGCTTCGAGGAGGCCTCGCCCATCCAGACGGCGGTGATCCCGCTCGCCCTCACCGGCCGCGACGTCATCGGCCAGTCCGCCACCGGCTCGGGCAAGACGGCGGCGTTCGCCCTGCCCGTGATCGAGAAGGTGGACGTCGCCCGCCGCGCCGTGCAGGCGCTGGTGCTGTGCCCCACGCGCGAGCTCGCGGTGCAGGTGGCGGAGGAGTTCGGCAAGCTCGGGGCGTTCAAGAAGGGCCTGCTCGAGCTCCCGATCTACGGCGGCCAGAGCTACGACCGCCAGTACCGCGGCCTCGCCGCCGGGGCGCAGGTCGTCATCGGCACGCCCGGGCGCATCCTCGACCACCTCGAGCGCGGCTCGCTCAAGCTCGACCAGCTCAAGGTCGTCGTCCTCGACGAGGCCGACCGGATGCTCGACATGGGCTTTCGCGAGGACATCGAGCGCGTCCTCTCCGCCGTCCCGGAGACGCGCCAGCTGCTCTTCTTCTCCGCCACGATGCCGCGCCCGATCCTCGACCTGATCAAGCGCGCCAGCCGCGATCCGGCCTGGGTCCGGATCGAGGCGCACACCGCGAACGCACCGGCGGTGGAGCAGGTCTTCTTCGAGGTGGACCGGCGGGCGAAGGTCGAGGCGCTGACGCGGCTGATCGACCGCCACGACTTCCGCTACGGGATCATCTTCTGCAGCACGAAGCTGATGGTGGACGAGCTCGACGAGCAGCTGCACGCCCGCGGGTACGCGGTGGACCGCCTGCACGGCGACCTCAGCCAGGCGCAGCGCGACCGGGTGATGGAGAAGTTCCGCCGCCGCGGGTTCGAGTTCCTCATCGCGACCGACGTGGCGGCGCGCGGGCTGGACGTGGACGACCTCGAGGTGGTCTTCAACTTCGACCTGCCGAACGACGCCGAGGACTACACCCACCGCATCGGCCGCACCGGCCGGGCGGGGCGCAGCGGCGTGGCGCTGACCTTCGTCAGCGGGCGCGAGATCTACAAGCTCGAGAGCATGGCGCGCTACGCCCGCCTGCGCATCACGCGCGGGCGCGTGCCCTCGACGGAGGAGGTCGAGGAGGCGCGGGAGGAGACCTTCGTCGGGAAGCTGCGGCGCGTGCTGGACGGGAAGCGCTTCCGGTCGCACGACCGGATCGTGGACGCCCTGCTCGAGCAGGGCTACGCCAGCACCGACATCGCCTCGGCGCTCATCCACCTCCTGCAGGGCGGCGAGGTGCCCGCCGAGCCCGGCGCGGAGGCGCCGGAGCCGGCC
>CAYWTK010000121.1:0-10045 GCA_964460895.1 uncultured Opitutaceae bacterium | reverse complement strand
GCGATGGTCGGCGGGGCGGGCGACCACGCCGTCGCCGCCGGGGCCGCGGGCGCCGCCGGGACGACCGGCGCGCCGGGTCCGGCCGCGCGCAGCGCGCCGAGGACGGCGCGGATGACGAAGCCCCGCACCTCGCCCTCCGTGCGGAACCGCACCTCGCGCTTGGCCGGGTGCACGTTCACGTCCACCGCCGCCGGGTCGAGGTCGAGGAAGAGCACGGCGACCGGGAAGCGGCCCTTCGGCAGCGTGGTCGCGTACGACTCGAGCACGGCGTAGTTCAGCGTCCGGCTGTCCACCGGCCGGCGGTTGACGAACATCAGCAGCTCGTGGCGCGAGGCCCGCGACACGCCCGGCCGGCCGATCAGGCCGCGCAGCCGCAGGCCGGACTCCGCCGCCGCCACCGGCAGCAGCGCCTCCGCGAACTCCCGGCCGAAGATCTCCCCCACCCGCTCCTCCAGCGTCGGGCAGACCGGCGACTGGAAGAGCACGCGCCCGTCCTCGACGAGCGTGAACGCCGTCCCGGGGCAGGCCAGCGCGTAGAGGCGCACGGTCTGGATGATGTGGGCCGACTCGGTGGCGTCGCTCTTGAGGAACTTCCGCCGCGCCGGCACGGCGCCGAAGAGCTGCGTGACCGTGATGCGCGTGCCCGGGGCGCAGCCGCAGTCGCGCACGTGCACGAGCCGCCCGCCGTTGACCAGGACCTCCGTCCCCGCTGCCGCGCCGGCCGGCCGCGTCTGCAGCTCGAAGCGGGAGATGCTCGCGATCGAGGGCAGCGCCTCGCCCCGGAAGCCGAAGGTCGCCAGCGCGTCGAGGTCGGCCGTCTCCGCGATCTTGCTCGTGGCGTGCCGCTCCAGCGCGAGCAGGGCGTCGTCGCGCCCCATGCCGCCGCCGTTGTCCTCGACGCGGATGAGCGTGCGCCCGCCCTGCCGGAACTCCACCTCGACGCGGGTCGCGCCGGCGTCGAGCGCGTTCTCGACCAGCTCCTTCACCACCGCGGCCGGCCGCTCGATGACCTCGCCGGCCGCGATCTGGTTCGCGACGCGGTCGGGAAGGATGCGGATGGCGGGCATGGCGGCGGGCAGGGCTCGCAGCGTGCAGGTCGACGCCGCGCGCGCGAGCCTATCGTGGCGGCCGGCGGTCGCGCCCGGGCGGCTCGACGAGGTTGATGAGGGAGGTCACCGCCCGGTACGGCCGCAGCAGCCAGCTGCCGCCGAGCAGCGGGTCCACGTGCCCGGCCCGCTCCTCGAGGCGGCGGACGAGGACGACGAGGAGGACGCTCCCGACGAAGGTCACGGCGAAGAAGGCCTGGAAGGCGCCCGCCGCCACCGCGGCGCCGCCGCCCTCGGGCTTCACGAGCAGCCCCCACGCCGCCGGCGAGAGGCCGCCGAGGAAGGCGGTGAGCGCCCCGTGGAGCGAGACCGGCAGGGCGCGGTCCTCCTCGGGGACGATCTTGGCGAGGTAGCTGACGTTGGCCGCGCTGAACGTGCCCGAGGCCGCGCCCATCAGGAAGTACAGCACCGGCATCAGCGCGGGCAGGACGGCCGGCAGGCGCAGGCACAGCAGCCACCCGGCCGCGATCACGGCGAAGAGCGCGAACGACCCGCGGAAGAACGGCTTCGCGCCGGTCAGGTCGATGCGCGACCGCATGAACCAGTTGCCGGCGATCGTGCCGCAGTACTGGAGCATCGTGTAACCCATGATGGCCGAGACGCTCAGGCCCGTGGTCGCCTTGAGGTAGAAGGCGCCGAGCGGCGAGACCGGGGTGACGACGACGTAGAAGAGGATCGCCAGCCAGAGGTACGTGCGGAAGGCGCCGGGGGTGAAGAGGTGGCGCGGCGTGTCGGCGCGGATCTTCGCCAGGTTCATCACCGTCGGCCGCTCGATGTCGGGCAGCTCCCGCAGGCAGCGCACCGCCATCCACGCGCCGAAGATGCTGATCGCGTACTGGGCGAAGAACGCCCAGCGCGCCGGCAGCACCGCGAAGAGCGCCGCCGTCACCACCAGCGTGCCCACCGCCGCGACCCCCGCCATGATCTGGTCCGAGGCCCAGTAGCGCCCGCGCACCTCGGCGGGCACGAGCGCCTGCAGCCAGGTGGAGATGGCGGCCGCGCCCACCGAGCGGCTGAGCGAGTAGAGGAACATCGCCGTGACCATCGCGTGGATCATCCACGGGACCGGGTGCGGCGGCGCGACGAGCGCCAGCACGAGGGGCACGACGAGGAACCAGCTCCGCGCCCCCCACCCCAGCAGGGTCAGGCGCTTGAAGCCCAGCGGCGGCAGCAGCAGCGTGGCGAAGACCTGCACGGGCGTGAGCAGCAGGGTCCAGCCGTAGACGAGTCCCGTCTGGAACGAATCGGCGCCGAGGTGCGCCATGAACAGCACCGAGGGCGTGCCCGTCGCCACCTGCCAGTTCAGCGCGTTGTAGAACGCGAAGTGCAGGCCGCGCCGGTACGGGCGGAGCTCCGGGTCGGAGGTGGCGCTGAGGATCGACATGGCCGCGGGGACCCACGAAAGGACCCCGGACGCCCGCCGTCAACGGACGGCGCGCGTCCCTCAGGCCAGCCGGCGGCGCCAGCGCGCGAGCTCGCGCCGCACGAGGGCGGGACCGGGCATGCCCGTGCCGCGCCGCCGCGCCATCGCCCGGCGCAGGTCGAACACGCCCCGCCAGTCCGCGCCGAAGCGCGGGTGCACGGCGAGGACGTCGGCGTCGGCCAGCCGGTCGAGCGCCACGCCCTGCCGCTCGGCCAGCCGCACGACCGCGCCGACCGCGTGGTGCGCCTCGCGGAACGGCACGCCGGCGCGCACGAGGTGGTCGGCCAGGTCCGTCGCGAGGAGCGCGGGATCGGCCACCGCCGCGGCGCAGGCGTCGCGCCGCACCGTCAGGCCGGCGAACGTGCCGGCCAGGACCTCGAGGCAGAGCGCGGTCTGGTCGTGGCTGTCGAAGAGCGGCGGCTTGTCCTCCTGGAGGTCGCGGTTGTACGTCAGCGGCAGGCCCTTCGCGAGGGTCAGGAGGGTGTGGAGGTTGCCCTGCAGGCGCGCCGACTTGCCGCGGGTCAGCTCCATCGAGTCCGGGTTCTTCTTCTGCGGCATCAGGCTGGAGCCCGTGCAGAACGCGTCCGGCAGGTCCACGAAGCGGAATTCCTGGCTGGCCCAGAGGATGACGTCCTCCGCGATGCGCGAGAGGTGCACGCCGGCGAGGGCGCAGGCGGCGGCGAACTCGAGGTGGACGTCGCGGTCGCTGACCGCGTCCATGCTGTTGCGCGTCACCCGCGGCCGGCCGCGGGCGTCGACGAAGCCGAGGGCGCGCGCGGTGAACTCGCGGTCGATGGGGAGCGTCGTGCCCGCGATCGCGCCGGACCCGAGCGGGCACCAGTTGGCGCGGTCCTCGACCGCCGCGAAGCGCTCGGCGTCGCGCTCCAGCATCTCGAGGTAGGCCAGCAGGTGGTGGGCGAAGAAGACGGGCTGGGCGCGCTGGAGGTGGGTGTAGCCCGGGATGAGCACGTCGGCCGCGCCCTCGGCCGCGCCGAGGACGGCGCGCTGGGCCGCGGCCACGCGCGCGCGCAGGCCGGCGCAGGCGGCCTTGAGGTACAGGCGCACGTCGGTCGCCACCTGGTCGTTGCGGCTCCGCGCGGTGTGGAGCTTGGCCGCCGCCGGCACGCGCTTCGTCAGCGCCTGCTCGATGTTCATGTGCACGTCCTCGAGCCGGCGGTCCCAGGCGAAGCGCCCGGCCTGGATGTCCGCGAGGATGGCGTCGAGGCCGGCGTGGATCGCGTCGCGCTCGCGCGCGGTGATCAGGCCGACGTGGGCCAGCATGGCCGAGTGGGCCTTGCTGCCCGCGATGTCGAAGGGCGCGAGGCGCGCGTCGAAGGAGACGGACTCGCTGAACGTCAGCATCAGCTCGGCGGGACCCGCGGAGAACCGGCCGCCCCAGGTGGCTTGCGCTTTCTTGGCCATGGCGCGGCGAAGCAACGCCCCGCGCCGGACCGAGGCAACGAGAATCGCGGCGGCCCCCGGCGCGTTCCGGTTTGCCCGCCGCCCCGCCGCCCCCACCGTCGACGCGTGCCGCTCCGCCGCCTCCTCCCCGGCCTCCTCCTCGCCGCCGCCGCGCTCGCCGCGGAGCCGGCGGCCGCGCGGCCCGACCGCGCGACCGTGCCGCCGCTCAGGACGTCCATCTACGTCGGCAGCGTCGTGCTCGCGACCACGGAGTTCCGGCGCGAGGGCGAGCGCTTCGCCGCCACCTACGAGGCCAAGGTCTTCCCCTGGTTCTTCTGGGGCGAGACGGGCGCCATCGCCATCGTGGTGCCCGACGCGGACCTCGACCGCTTGGCCCGCGGCGAGACGATCGAGTTCACGGGCGACGCCCGGAACCACAAGGGCAAGCCGCGCCGCGTGACGGGCCGCGCCCAGCCGACCGACGCCGCGTCGGGACGGATCAAGGTCCGGATCGCCGTGGACGACGTCGCCCTGGTCTTCGACGGCCCCTACCGCCTGGCCAGCGGGGCGCGGTTGAGCACGGAGGGATAGAACTCCACCGTGTCGGTGCGCGCGCGGTAGGCGAGGACGCCGCGGCGCGGGAACGGCAGCGTCGCGCGCCGCAGCGACTCGGTGTCGCGGCGGAGCGCGGCGAGGTTCTGCTCGGATTCCCAGCGGAAGAGCGTGCCCGGCTCCTTCAGCGCGAGGCTGCGGCCGTCGGTCAGCCCGAACGGCAGCGCGAACTCGCGGCCCGCCAGCGAGCGCGGCGCCACGATCTCGGCCACGATCATCGCGTCCCAGCCGTACGGGGCGTCGATGAAGTTCGACTGGAAGCGGCCCTGGGCCGCCGGCACGGTCTCGAACGACACCACCTTGGCCACCACGGTGTGAGGCGTGGTCGGCAGCGGAAGCGGGATTTCTTCCGCGCAGGCGGCCGTCGCGACGGCCGCCGCCAGCAGCAGGAGCTTGTTCATGGGAGGAGGGCCTCGCCGCGGAAGCTAGCCGACCGCCTCAGGAGGACCAGTGGAAAGTCACCGGGGTCTCGACCTCCGGCGCGAGGCTGCGCTTGACCGGACAGCCCAGCGCCGCCCGCTCCAGCACGCCCTCGGGGTCGCGCTCGCGGGGGATGGGCAGCCGGATGGCGACGGCGATGCGCACGATGCGGCGCGGGGCGTCGGCCGACATCTCCTTCGTCACCTCCCACGTGGCCCCGGTGAGGTCGAAGCCGAGGCGGTTCCTCGCGGCGATGGCCATGGTGGTGACCATGCAGGCCCCGAGCGACGCGCAGAAGAGGTCGGTGGGCGAGAAGGCCGCGCCGCGGCCATGGTTGTCCTTGGGGGCGTCCGTCTGGAACGTCTGCCCCGAGGGGCCGTGGGTCAGCTCGCAGGTGAGCCCACCCGAGTAGGTGCCGGTGCTCTTGACCATGCGCGGAGCAAAGGCGCGCCGCCCACGCGCGGGAAGCCGAAACTGCCGCGTGGCCCGTCCGACTCATACCAGTGATGGCTCGGAATGAGACCGTGGTGGGCTGCAGGGCCGCACCTCGATCCCCCCGCTAGGGACTTGCTCACGCTAAGCCTCGGCACGTGGCCCCCAACGCCGTGACGGGCATCTGCCGCGCCCGACCGTCCTCTTGGCCACGGATTCGTCGGATGGAGACGGATGGAATCCTTCCGATCCGGAAAAATCCGTCCTATCCGTGGGAAAAGGAAACGGCCGGTGCCGGATGAATCCGAGGATGGCACCCAGCCGTCGCCCGAACCACCCCAAGAGGATCCATGCGCGCCGTAGTTGGTATCAGACCCGACCGGCCGGCTGCACCCTGGAACGCAACGAATCTCCCCGGTCAGCCCTTGTAGGGCGGGTTCTCCCGGCCCGCCGCGGACGTCGCTTGAGGACGCGCTCCGGAAATCGCGGGTGGACGACGGCGGGGTCGGGAGACCCCGCCCTACACCACCGATCCGCTTCACCGCCCGGTCAGGCGAACCGGCGCAGGCGCGCCGCCACGTCGGCCCGCAGGCGGTCGAGGTAGCCGAGGGTGTAGGCCTCGACGTCGAGCTCCGGGTCGCGCACGAGCGGCGTGAGGTCCATCGCCCACGTGAGCGCGGTCGCGCGGTCGGTGGCGTGCGAGGTGAAGAACGTCGCGTTGGCCAGGCGCCGGCCGGCGATGGCGAGGTCGTAGCGCTTGCCGCCCGCGATCTGCGACTCGAACACGCCGATCAGCCGCGCGGCCAGTTCGGGGTCGGCCGAGTCGTCGAGGACCGTCTTGTCCGCGTCGAGCAGCCAGTCGAGGTTGCGCCACACCTCGCACCCGAGGACGCGGGCCGGACGCCGGTCCGCCGGCAGCGCGCGCAGGGCCGCGAGGCAGCGCCAGAGGACGGCGATGTGCGTGTCGTGCTTGTCCGCGGGGTTGTGCAGGTACACGACCTCCGGGCGCATCGTCCCGAGGAGGGCGACGAGGTCGGCCACGACGAGGGGCGAGGCCGGGTCCTTGACCACGGCGCTGGGATGCGCGAGCTGGACCTGGGCGGCGTAGCCGCCGATCTCCGCGGCGCGCCGCTGCTCGTCGCGCCGCACGCGCTTCATCTCCTCGTCGGTCAGCCCGGCGAACGGGCCCGAGCGCGGGCTGCCGCCGCCGTCGGTGACGACGACGCCGGTGAAGCCCGCGTCCGCGCGCCCGCGGCAGGCCGCGATCGCGCCGTGGGCCATGATCTCGATGTCGTCCTGGTGCGCGGCGATGCAGAGGTGGGTCGTCCGGGCGAGCGCGGCGGCGGCGGGGGCTCCGTCCGGGATGAACAGGTCGGCGGCGGGCTGGGAGAACTTCATCGGGAAAGGCTCAGGCGACCGGGAGCGACAGCCACTCGACGCCGACGGCGCGGCCGGCGGCGTCGCACTCGACCATGGTGCCGCTGAGGCGCACGTCCCCGGAGGCGACGTCGAACCGGCGCGGCAGGCCGTCGCGGAAGCGCCCGATCACCGGCTCGATCTCGCGGCCGAGGACCGAGCGGTGCGGCCCGGTCATGCCCACGTCGCACTGGAACGCCGTCCCGCCCGGCAGCACCGCCGCGTCGGCGGTCGCGACGTGGGTGTGGGTGCCGAGCACGGCGCTGGCGCGGCCGGCGAGATGCCAGCCGAGGGCCTGCTTCTCGGAGGTCGCCTCGGCGTGCACCTCGACCAGCGCGCCGTCGCAGCGCCCCGCGTGCTCCGCCAGCAGGCGGTCGGCGGCGGCGAAGGGGCAGTCCGCCTTCGGGCCCATGAAGTTGCGGCCGAGGACGGTGAGGACGAGGAGGCGGAAGCCGCCGCGCTCGAGCAGCAGGTGCGTGCGGCCGGGATTGCCCGCGGGGAGGTTGGCGGGGCGGCAGACGCGGTCGAAGGAGTCGATCTCGGCCTCCCACCCCTTCTGGTCCCAGACGTGGTCACCGAGCGTGACGGCGTCCACGCCCGCCTCGAGCAGGCTCCGCGCGAGGGCGCCGGTGATGCCGGCGCCGGCCGCGGCGTTCTCGCCGTTGGCCACGACGAAATCGAGCCCGCGCTCGGCGCGCAGGCGGGGGACGAGGACGGCGACCGCGTCGCGCCCGGGCCGTCCCACGATGTCGCCGATGAAGAGGAGCCGCACGGGGACGCGCCTCAGGGCGCGAGGTAGCTGGCGTTCCAGGCGTTGCCCAGCGCCGTCGGGCTGAGCCGGGTGGCCTTGTCGGACTCGGTGTCCACGAGCCAGAGGGCCCGCGACGTCGCGCTGCGGAAGGTCACGACCACGTGCCGCCCGTCGGCGCACCACACCGGCTCGATCGCGTCCATCGGCGCCTTCGTCACGATGCGCGCCGTGCGGGCCGCGAGGTCGTAGACGGCGGTCTGGTAGCCGCGGCCGACGCCGGCGGTGAAGACGATGCGGTTGGGGTTGGCGCGGCTCCAGTCGGGCTCGGCGCAGTAGCGCGAGACGTTCGTCGCCAGGCGCTGCATGGCGCCGCCGGCGGCGGGCATCACGTGCAGCTGCGGGCCGCCGGCCGCGTCGGAGGTGAAGACGAGGCGCGTGCCGTCGGGCGACCAGGCGGGCGAGGCCTCGACCGACTGGTTGTTGGTCAGGCGGCGGATCTGCCGGCCCTGGGCGTTGCCGACGTACACCTCGGGGTTGCCCTCGCCGGAGAGCACCATCGCCACGCGGGTGCCGTCGGGGCTGAAGCGCGCGCCGCTGTTCGTGCCCTTGAAGCTGACGAACGTCTCGAGCGCGCGCGTGCGCAGGTTGAGCGTGTAGATGTCGGGGAAGCCCGTGCGGTAGCTGGTGAAGATGATCTTCCCGCCGTCCGGTGACCAGCGCGGGCCGACGATCTGCTTGCCCTGCACGGGGTGGCTCTGGACCTCGCCGAAGAAGAGGTCGCCGGTCATGATCGTCTGCTGCCCGCCGCGCTCGGCGATGAAGGCGAGGCGCCCGGCGAAGAAGCCGGGCAGGCCGCTCGTGCGCGTGACGGCCACGTCGCCCGCGCGCAGGAGCGCGTTGCGCAGGCTGGAGCCGGCGACGGTCTCGCGGTGCACGACGGAGCCGCCCTTGGCGACGGTGACCGCGACCTGGTTGGGTCCCGCGGGCGAGAACGTCAGGGCGAACGCCCCGCCGCTGGCGACGAGCCGGTAGCGGCCGTGCGCGTTGAAGGCGAGGCGCGCGAGGTTCTGGAGCTCGGCCGACTCGGAGACGACGGTGACGCCGAGCGTCTGCGTGTCGGCGGTGGTGACGACCTCGCCGATGTCGCGCTGGGCGGAGGCCGGCGCGGCGAGGAGCAGGCCGGCGGCGAGGAGGACGAAAGCTTTCTGCATGGGACGGTGACTGGAATTACTGCCGGGGAGACGGACGGCTTTTGATTTTACTCCCGACCCCTCAGGAGCAACGTCAAAGCCCCTCGATTTCCAAGCCATTTCCTCCCGTGACGACCGACTCCCTCCGCGACGCGCTCAAGCAAGTGAAGTACCCCGGCTTCAGCCGCGACATCGTGTCGTTCGGCCTGGTCCGCAACGTCGCCTTCGACGGCGGCCTGGCCAAGGTCGCGGTCGCGCTGACGACGTCCGACCCGAAGGTCCCGACGATGCTGAAGGCGGAGATCGAGAAGTGCCTGCTCGCCCAGCCCGGCGTGCGCGAGGTGCTGGTCGAGCTCGCCGTCTCGGCCGCCAAGGCGCCGCCCCAGCCGGGCCAGGGCAACCTCGGCGGCGGCACCACGCCCCCCGGCATCCGGCACTCCGTCGCGATCGCCTCGGGCAAGGGCGGCGTCGGCAAGTCCACCTTCGCCGTCAACCTCGCCTGCGCGCTCGCCCAGGTGCTCGAGGCGCGCGGGCGGCCCGGCCGGGTCGGGCTGATGGACTGCGACATCTACGGGCCGTCCGTGCCGCTCATGATGGGCCTCGAGGGACGCCCGGAGGTGGAAGGCGAGTCGCTCGTCCCGCTGTCCCGCCACGGCGTGAAGGTCATGTCGATGGGCTTCCTCGTGGACGACAACACGCCCGTCGTCTGGCGCGGGCCGATGGTGATGAAGACCATCCAGCAGTTCGTGCAGAACGTGAAGTGGGGCGAGCTCGACGTGCTGCTGGTGGACCTCCCGCCCGGCACCGGCGACGCGCAGCTCTCGCTCGTACAGACCCTGCCGCTCGACGGCGCCGTGCTGGTCACGACCCCGCAGACCGCCGCGACCAACGTCGCGCGCAAGGGCGGGCTGATGTTCCAGAAGGTCAACGTGCCCCTCCTCGGCGTGGCCGAGAACATGAGCTGGTACGAGGACGCCTCCGGCCAGCGCACGCCCCTCTTCGGCGAGGGCGGCGGCGCCGCGACGGCCGCCGCGCTCGGCACCGGCCTGCTCGGGCAGGTGCCCCTCTTCCAGGAGATCCGCGCGGGCGGCGACTGCGGCCTGCCGGTCGTCGTCAACCAGCCCGACGGCCGCCCGGCCCAGGTCTTCCGCACCATCGCCAAGGACCTGCTCGTCCGGCTCAAGGTCTGAGCGGAAGCGGAAGCGGTGCCGATGGAGCCGGGACGCCCTCGTCCCGGTCCGACGCGGCGAGGGCGCCGCATCCCCATGCCATGTCGGGTGTGGGTCGACGCGGC
>CAYWTK010000120.1:5925-10247 GCA_964460895.1 uncultured Opitutaceae bacterium | reverse complement strand
TGAACGCTGAACGCTGAACGCTGAACGCTGAACGCTGAACGCTGAACGCTGAACGACGAACGACGAAAGCCGAACGACGAAAGCCGGGAGCCGAAAGCCGAAAGTCGAAAGCGGAGAACTGAAAGCGGAAGGCTGACTGCTGACTGCTGACCGCTGACTGCTGACCGCTCCCCTCCGGCTCACTCGATCTCGTCGTCGTCGCCGAGTTCGCCGCCGCCGCCGACCGGGCGGATGGCGCGGCTGAAGAAGATGGCGTTGAAGAGGAGCCGGTTGCCGCCGTACCAGAAACCGCGGAAGTTCGGGTCGTCGTTCATCGCCACGACCACGCCGCGGCCGCTGGGGAGGGCGACGACGGCGGCGGAGTTGGCGATGGCGTTCTGGTTGGCCTCCGAGGCGTAGCCGCTGAGCAGGGGCTGGGCGGTGTAGACGACCGGCGTCTCGTAGGGGGACTTGGCGGGCTTGAGCACGAGGGTGTTCTTGCGGCAGAGGGCGAGGCGCTCGCCGCTGAAGCCGTAGCCGAGGGGATGCGTGACGTCCACGGAGGCGCCGAAGATGGCGCCCGCGACGAGGCGCAGGGCCTCGCGGTCGGAGCCGCTGGCGTACGGGTGGCGCCGCGGGGCGGCCTCGGCCGCGGGGGCGGGCGTGGACGACGCGCCGCGGCTGGCGCCGATGCCGGCGCCGCTGCCGCCCGCGTACTCCAGCGCCGCGATCTCCTGGCGCGCGGCCCACTGGGCGGCGCGGCCGATGACGACGAGCGCGCCGCCGCCGCGCACCAACTCCTTCAGCGCGGCGACCACGGGCGCGCCGAGGTCGTCGTAGCGGCCGTCGGGTAGGACGAGGGTGGTGTAGCGGCCGAAGGACGGACGGGAGAGCTGCGCGACGTCGAGCAGCGTGGGCGTGAGCCCGACGCGCTGGTCGAGCACGTGCCACGCGGCGCCGGCGTCCTGCGCGTCCACCCCGTCGCCGACGAACAGCGCGACGCGCGGCGCGGGCAGCGTGACGAAGGAGGCGCTGCCGAAATCGACGCCCTTCGGCGTCAGGCCGGTGCCGAAGCCGTGCACGACGACGGCGTCCTCGCGGACGATGGTGTCCACGGTGCGCGCGATGAGCTCGGCCTTCTCGGGCTGCAGCCCGACGGGGATGAGCACGGCGCCGGGCGCGAAGGCCGCGCGCGTGCCGTCGGCCGCCACCGCCTCGAGCGGGGCGGTCAGGCCCTTCACGAAGATGCCGGCGCGGTGCAGGCGCTGGAGCGCGCGGGGCGCGTAGTAGCCGTTCCAGTTGAAGAGGTAGGCGTAGCCCGCGTGCCCGCCCACGAGGCGGCCGGCGGGGAAGGCCGGCGCGGCGGCGAGCGGCGCGCCGCCGGCGACCGGCTGGTCGGACTCGGCGTACGGCAGGTTGTAGGCCAGCGGGAGGGTCCAGCCCGAGACGTCGTAGAAGACGTTGTCCTCGAACTTCGTCCGCCGCCCGAAGATCTCCTGCGCGAGGCGGAACTGGGGCTGGTCGGCCGCCACGACCCAGGCGGCGCCGGGGCGGAACTCCTGCCCGCCGACCGTGACGGGCGCGATCAGCGGCCGCACCTGCAGCCGGTGGCGGAGGAGCAGGTCGACGAAGGCCCACGCGCGCGCGGGGTCGCCGTCGTCGCCGAAGACCCAGGCCTTGACCGGGCTCTTGGCCGCGAGGGCGGCGGTCTCGGCGGGGAACGCCTTCTGCATCGCGTGCAGCTCGCCGCGCAGCGCGACCGCGGCGTCGAGGGAGCTGAACGAGACGAGGACCTGGCTGCGGATGGTGGCGGGGAAGGTGACGACGCCGTGCTCGCTCTCCTGCGCGTGGCCGCGCGAGCTGCCCTGCTCGAAGAGGATGCCGACGCTGCCGTGCAGGTCCGGGTAGGTGGAGCCCTTGCCCGGGTAGAAGTCGTCGAAGCCCTGCTCCGAGTAGTAGAGGAGCCCCTTGCCGTCGAGGGCCCGCTGGTGGAAGGCGGCGACCTTGTGGGTCAGGGCGACGATGCCGGGCGGGATGGAGGGGTTGTTGCGGGTCGGCACGCCGGGCTGGAAGAAGAACGTGCTGTTCGTGCCCATCTCGTGGTGGTCCGTTTGGAGGCTCGGCCGCCAGCGGTGGAAGACCTCGGCCCGGGCCTGGGCCTCGGGGTGCACGAGCGGCAGGTAGTCGCGGTTCGGGTCGAACCAGTAGTGGTTGAAGCGCCCGCGCGGCCAGGCCTCGTTGTGCTCGCGGTCGGCCGGGTCGGTCGAGGGCGCGCCGAGGGCGCGGTGGGAGTTGAACCACTGGGTGGAGCGGTCGGCGCCGTCGGGATTGCGCAGCGGCTCCATCAGCACCACCGCCTGGCGGAGCAGGTCGAGGGTCTTGGCGTCCTGGGCCGCGGCGAGGTGGTAGGCGACGAGCACCGCGGCGTTGTGCGTGCCGGGCTCGTTGCCGTGGACGCCGTAGGCGAGGTTGACGACCACCGGGTGGCGCGCGAGGTCCACGGACCCGGCCTTCGCGGGATCGAGCAGCGCGAGCTGGTCGGCGCGGATGGCCTCGAGGCGGGCGTGGTTGTCCTTGGACGTGAAGGTGACGAGGAGGAGCGGCTTGCGCTCGTGGGTGCGGGTGACGACCTCGACCTTCACGCGGTCCGGCGCGGCCGCGGCCAGCGCATGGAGGTACGAGGTGATGAGCTCGCTGCGCACGTGCCAGTCGCCCACCGCGAACCCGAAGTGCGACTCCGGCGTCGGCACCTTCGGATCGTACGAGGTGCCGGCGGGCAGGTAGTAGTCGAGCGGCACGGACGCGCGCAGCAGCGCGGCGGGAAGGAGCAGGAGGGCGAACGCGAGGGGCAGGAGACGGCGAAGCATGGCCCCACCGTGCACGGCTCGCGCGCCCGCGCCAATTCCTTTGCGTGGCGTAGGACTACGCCGGGGCGGGCGGGCCGGGCCCGTCCGCGGGCCGCCGGAGGCGGTTCCCATGCGGCGCGGACCGGGCGTCCGACCCGCTCCCGCGCTTGGACATTGAGCCCGCGGGGGCGTTTCGCCCAGAGTCCCGCGCAGCCACCGACCCGATGCCCCTCCCGACCGTCCGCTCCCTCGTCGCCTGCCTCGCCCTCGCCGCCCTCCCGGCCGCGGCGGCCGTGCCGCCCCCCAACCTCGCCTACGCGCCCCTGCCGCCGGGCCTCTACGCGGAGTTCACGACCCCGCACGGCGCGATCGTCGCCGAGCTCGACCACCGCCGGGCGCCGCTCACGGTGATGTCGTTCGTCGGCCGCGCCGAGGGCACGCTGGCGCAGTTCCGCGGGCGGCCGCTCTACGCGGGATTGAAGTGGTACCGCGTCGTGCCCGACTTCGTCGTCCAGAGCGGCAACCCCGCGCGCAGCCTGCCGCAGCCGACGGCGGCGGACGTGGAGGAGGGCTCGCCCCTGCCCTTCCCCGACGAGTTCGGGCCGGGCCTCGGCCACGACGGGCCGGGGGTGCTTTCGATGGCGAACATCGGGCCGGACACGAACCGCGCCGACTTCTTCATCACGCTCCGCGCCTCGCGCCGGCTCGACTACCTGCATCCCGTGTTCGGCCGCGTCGTCCGCGGCGGGGAGCTCCTCGCGCGGATCCAGCCCGACGAGACCTTCGACGTGCGCATCGTCCGGGTCGGGCCGGAGGCCGAGGCCTACCGCGCGGAACCCGCGGCCTTCGCCGCCCTCGTCGCGGCCCAGCCGAAGTACGCCGCCGCGACGGAGCCCGGACCGACCGCGCACTTCGACGACCCGGACCGGCTCCTGCCGCAGGAGATCCCGCGCGCGCAGCACTTCAACTTCAAGCTGGCGAACTTCGAGCACGCGACCGGGCGCAAGGTGTACGCGCGCGTCTTCAAGTCCTTCGTCCCCGCGCGCGAGGGCCAGGCGCTGGGCGCGTTCCACCGCGAGCTCGCGCAACGGCTGGGCGTCGAGGCCGACGGCGTGCTCGTCAGCTACTTCGCGGACCTCGACCAGTGGATGGTCTGGATCGGCGAGCCGCTGCTCCCCGCCTTCATGGGCCGGGCGGGGACGCGCGACGAGTTCATGGCCGGCGACGGCCTGATGCGGCGCAAGGAGGAGTTCCTCGCCGCCGCCCTCGCGCGCGGCGCGTCCATCGCCGGCAGCCGCCCGCCGAAGGACCCGCAGCGGCTCAAGCTCCAGTGCGACGAGGTCCTCGACGACCTCATCGCGCTGCTCCGGCCGGCGCGGTAACCGCGCGGTGCTGTAGGGCGGGGTCTCCTGACCCCGCCGTCGTCCGCGCGCGTTTTCGTTCGCGATTCCCGAAGACGCTCACGCCGCGGAATCAGGCCGGGGCGTCGTCCGCGCG
>CAYWTK010000120.1:0-5825 GCA_964460895.1 uncultured Opitutaceae bacterium | reverse complement strand
GGGCGCGCTCAGAGGAGCTCGGGCAGGACCTTGAGCTTGCCGTCGGCGCCGGGGCGCAGGCGGTCGCGCGCGATCTCGTGCGCGAGCTCGCGCCAGGTCACGTCCTTGGCGCGGTGGCCCGCGCGGCGGGCGAACATCTCGTCGATGTTCTCCGTGATGATGCGCGTGACGACCTGCTCGATGAACGCGCGGCCCGTGCCGTCGGCCGCGAGCACGCGGGCGCGGAAGTCGGCGTCCACGTCCGCCTTGGCCTCGACGAAGGCGGCGATGACGCCGCCGGAGTTGGCGATGAAGTCCGTGAGGCAGACGATGCCGCGGCGGTGCTGGAGGAAGTACTCGCTCACCAGGTCGGCCGGGTTGTTCGCGCCCTGCAGCACGATGCGCGTGTGGATGTGCGGGGCGTTGTCGGCGTGGATGGCGTGCGGGCGGGCGGCGGGGACGAGGATGGAGCACGGCATTTCCATCATCCGATCGAGGTGCTCGCCGTCGAAGCGCTCCTTCACCGGGCCCGCGTAGGCCGCGAGGCCGTCGCGGCCGCGGCGGATGGCGAGGAGCTGCGCGACGTCGAGGCCGGCGGGATTGTAGAGGCCGGCGTTGATGTCGGACGCGCCCACGATGCGCGCGCCGAGCGCGGCGAGCTTCTCCGCGATGGGGGCGCCGACGTTGCCGAAGCCCTGGATGACGACGCTCGAGTCCTTGATGCGGAAGTCGGGGACGTGCTTCTCCGCCGCCAGCGCCGCGGCGAACAGGCCGTGCGCGGTGATGGCCCACTCGTCGAGCGGGAACCCGCCCTGCGCCGGCGGTCGGCCGACGCCTCCGCGGCCGTGGTGCGCGGCGCCGTGCTTCTCGGCGAAGACCTCGTAGATGGTCTGCATGTCCGTCTCGTTCGTGCCCATGTCGGGCCCCGGGATGTACTCCGGGATGTCCCACAGGGCCTCGGCGAACAGGCGGATGAGCCGCTTCTTCTCCTCGGGCCGGTCGGCGAAGGCGCGCGGGTCGACGCGCAGGCCGCTCTTCGCGCCGCCGAGCGGCAGCATCGCGGCCGCGCTCTTCATCGTCATCGCGGCGGCGAGGCCGTAGACCTCGTCCACCGTCACGTCGGGCGCGAGGCGGAGCCCGCCGAGGCCGCGGCCGCGGACGAGGTTGTCCACGGCGACGAAGCCCCACGTGGTCCCGTCGGCCGGGTCGTGGATGCGGTAGATGCACTCGGGACCGAACTCGTTCCGCGCGATGCGGAAGCGCTGCTCGATGGCGGCGCCGCGCACCGGCTCGGCGACGAGGCGGCTGGGGAGGGAGGGGTTCTGCATGGCCCGAGGAAGCCCCGCGGCCGGACCCGACCCAAGGAAAAAGCCGGACGCCGCGCCACCCATGAGGCGCCGTGCGGACGGAATAAAGCCCCCGAATAATCCGCAGATCGGCCTTTCGTCGGCCCGCCGCCCGGTGCATGGTGTTCCCTCCGCTTCCGTCCCATGCGCAAGTACGGCTTCCTCTTCCTCCTCGGCGGCATCCTCGCCCTCATCGCCTTCCAGGCCCGCACCGGCATCCTCCAGCGCGACGATCCGGGCGCGCCGGCCAACAAGTGGACCCGCGCGCAGCAGGAGTCCCAGCGCCTGTCGCCCGAGGACGTCGCGCTGATCAACCAGCGCTACGCCGACGCCGTCGTCACCGCCTCCGGCCTGCGCTACGTCGTGCGCGCGCCGGGCGCGGGCTCCCCGCCGTCGGTCGGCGCGCTCGTCGTCGCGCACTACGAGGGCGCCGTGCTCGGCGGCCCGAAGTTCGACAGCAGCCGCGAGCGCGGCGCGCCGTTCGAGTTCCGCGTCGGCACGGGCAGCGTGATCAAGGGCTGGGACGAGGCCTTCGCCGGGATGCGCAAGGGCGAGAAGCGCACGCTCATCATCCCCTACTGGCTCGGCTACGGCGTGATGGGCAAGGGCGTCATCCCCAGCCGCGCCACGCTCGTGTTCGAGGTCGAGGTGCTCGACATCCGCTGAACGGCGCGGGGCGCCGGTCGAGGCGGAGGGTTGGGGTCGAGGGGACCGCGGCGGCCGCGACGCCGCGCTCGATCCCGTTCCCCGCTTCCCGACCGCCGGGCTACAGCCCGAGCAGGCTGCCGTTGCGCTTGAGCCAGCGCTCGGCGTCGCGCCACGCCGGGCAGACCTCCTCGACGCGCGCCCAGAAGCGCGGGCTGTGGTTCATCTCCCGGAGGTGCATCAGCTCGTGGTAGATGATGTAGTCGCGGACCGACTCCGGCGTCTGCACGAGGCGCCAGTTGAGCGAGACGGTGCCGCCCGCCGAGCACGAGCCCCAGCGCGAGCGCTGGTTGCGCACGGTCACGGCCTTGAGGTCCACGCCCGTCTCCGCCGCCAGCTCCCAGGCGCGCGCGGGCAGCTCGATCCGCGCGCGGCGCGCGAAGTGCGCCTCGAGCGTCGGGCGCAGGTCGCCCTCCAGCGCGGGCACGCGGAAGACGTCCGCCGCCACCGCCACCTGCGGGCGGTCGCCCTCCACCGCGACGCGCACCGGATGCAGCTCGCCGCGCCAGAGCACGTGCGTGCCGACCGTCCACACCTCCGCCGCCCGGGGCCGCCGCGCGTGGCGCTCGCGCGCGCGCTCGAGCCATTCCCGGTGCTCCGCCACGAACCGCTGCGCCTCCCGCTCGCTGCCGCGCACCGGGATGGTGGCCACCGCGGTCCCGTCCCGCCGCAACGTGAGCCGGTACCGCCGCGCCTGCGCGCTGCGCACGTACACGACCGCCGGAGACGGCTCGGCGTTCGCCAGGAAGAACTCCGTTTGGGCTAGGCTCACGGCTAGACTCCCATAGGGCCTTTTTTCCTCTAGCCAAGGATTTCATATCGTTGCAAAATAACCATTTGAAGGACTTCCGTCCCTCCCGACCGAAACACAGGCTTGCGAAAGGCCCGACTTGCCAATCTAGGGTTTTCCCCCTATCCGCCTTCTCGTGCATCCGCACTCCCGTCGCACCCACCAAAATTTCTCCGGCTTCACCCTGGTGGAGATCATGGTGGTCATCGTCATCATCGGTCTCCTCGCCGCGCTCGCGATGCCGGGCTACCGGATGCTGACGCTGCGCGCCAAGGCCACCGCCTTCCAGAACGACATCCGGGCGATCTCGGGCGTCTTCCAAAGCTACAACCTCGAACGCGGCCGTTGGCCCGCGGAGGTCGCCGAAGGCGTCATCCCCCCCGAGGTCGCCACCGGCCTCCCCGCCGGATTCGCGCGGCCGACCGTGATCGGCGGACTCTACGACTGGGACCACGACGTGGCCCCCAACGGCTTCAACACCAAGGCGGCCATCTCCATCGTGAGCACGGCCGCTTCGACCATGACGAACGACCTCGACCTGCTCGAGCGCATCGACCTGGTCATGGACGACGGCAACCTCGCGACCGGCAACGTGCGCCTGGGCTCGACGAACGCCCTCGTCATCATCCTCGAACTATGAGCGGGCCCTTCCATATCCAGCTCATCGGACTGAAGCGCGACCTCTCCGCGTTCGCGGGCGCGCAGGAGAAGATCGACCTCGGCAGCCACCCGGTCGACGGCATCGTGCGCCTCGCCGACCGCCTCCTGCTGCTCGCCAAGGGCGGCAGCCCCGGCGACGCGGGTCTCCTCGTCCAGCGCGGCGAGCAGAAGCACCGCATCACCGTCCACGAGGGCCGCCTGCGCGTCTACAAGAGCTCGTCGCTCTTCGACGAATTCTGGACCGTGGCCGACGCCAAGGAACTGGACGCGCTCCCGCCGTTCCGCACCGGTCCCGCCGACGCGGCCGGCGCCGCCGAGGAGCCGCGCGCGGTGCGCGTGATCCGCTACACCGGCGAGGCGCATCCCGTCCGCAAGGTGCTCAGCCTCGTCGGCCTCGGCGTGCTCGCGCTCGGGCTGATGTTCGTCGCCATCCACTTCGGCACGCCGCGCCGGCGCCTCAACGACCTGCCGGCCGGGATCGCGCTCGTGAACTCGTCCGCCGAGCGCGAGGCGATCTTCCGCACCGTCGCGGGCAGCTACGCCACGGGTTCCACCGCCGGCAACAGCATCGTCGTCATCACCCTGACCGGCGAGGTCACCCTCGCCTCGATCGGCAAGGACGGCCAGCCCATGCCCCCGCGCGTGCGCGAGGTCGCCCGCGCCGGCCGCCGCGGCGACACGCCCGTCGTCATCACCTCGTTCGGCGTCATCGCCGCCAAGGAGCCGCCGAAGTCCATCAACGTCGGCGCCTACGCCTGGAAATCCGCCGCCACCGCCGCGCCGCGGTCCTGAGCCGCCGCGAGCGCCGCCCACGCTTGAGCTAAGGGCGGAGGGCGGAGTTAGGGAAACGCGGAGGCGCAAAGGCGCGAAGGCCTGGTGACGGGAATCTTTCTCGTTCTCTTTCTCTTTCTCGTTCTCTCGGGGGCTTGGGGTGGGGGTTATGGGTTATCGGTGAAAGGTGAGCGGTGAGCGGAGGGGGACTGTGGCCGAAGCCGTCAGGCTTTGGTGCATGTGCCTTTCTGCGATCTCGTAAGGACTGTAGCCGGGGTCGCTGACCCCGGAAAGCGTGACCGCAGAGCCGGAGAGCTCCGACCGGGCTCCGCGAGCGCGGCTACAGAAACGCTCGTCCCGCCCTACTCCGCCGGCGCGAGCCGCTTGAAGAAGATCGCGTTGGCCGCGAGCGTGCCGTCGGGATTGGCCGCGTAGTCGGGGATGCCGCCGCACCGCGCGTAGCCGAGCCGCTCGTAGAACGCCTCCGCGCCGGCCGCGCCGACGCTGGTGTCGAGGAACAGCAGCGTGCGCCCGTGCGCGCGCGCCGCGGCCTCCACCGCCGCCATCAGTGCCGTGCCCACGCCCGCCCCGCGCGCCGCGCGGAGCACGAGCACCTTCTGCACCTCGGCGCGGTGCCGGCCGTTGCTCCGCGTCTCCAGCGCGAGCTGGGCCGATCCGACGACGCGGTCCGCCGCGTCGAGCGCCACGAACGCCGCCTTGGTCCCCGCCGCGAGCTGCGCCCCCACGCCGCGCCACAGGTCCGCCACCTCCGACTCGTCCAGCGGCAGCGTGAACCCAATCGACGCCCCGCCCTCCACCGCGTCGCGCACGAGCGCCGCCAGTTCGGCCGAGCGGGCCGCGAGGAGTTCGGGCGTTAGAGGGACGAGGCGCATGCGGGATCAATGCAGGAGCCGGGCCAACGTCGCGAGCCGGGAGCAGCGCCGCCCCACCCCGACCCTCGTCCTTCGACCCTCGCCGTTCGACAGTCAGCCTCCCCCCTCAAAGCCGCACCAGCCGCCACTCCGGCGGACGGCCCGCCTCCACGTGGAGCCAGGCGAAGCTCGCGGGCGCGCCGCGGTTGGGGCGCGAGATGCAGCCTGGATTCAGCCAGCGCACGCCAGCCGCGTCCGTCTCGTCGCGCGGCACGTGCGTGTGCCCGTGCAGCACGGCGTGGACCCCGCGCGGCGCGCGGCGCGGCGGGATGTGGACGAGGTGGAAGCGCCAGCCCGCGCGCTCGAGCGTGAGCTCCAGCGGCCAGTCGGCGTGCGCCTCGTTGTTCCCCAGCACGACGTGCAGCGGCTTCCCGAGGACCGCGAACGCGTCGAGCACGTCCGGCTCGCACACGTCGCCCAGGTGCCAGATCTCGTCCGCCCCGGCCAGCCGCTCCGGCAACCCGGCCGGGTACCGGTCGTGCGTGTCGGAGATCACCGCGATGCGCATCCGCCCGATGGAACCAGCCGCCCCGTCCCGCGCAAGCCCCGCCCGGCTTTTGACTCGCCCGCCCCCGCCCCGCCCCCCCCCCCCCCCCCCCCCCGGGCCCCCCCCCCACAGTCAGGACACGGGGCGCAAAAACC
>CAYWTK010000119.1:0-10283 GCA_964460895.1 uncultured Opitutaceae bacterium | reverse complement strand
CGGCACGCGCGAGATCGTGAGCAGGTTCGGCAGGGTCAGCACGCGGGCAGTCGAGCCCCCGCCCCGGGCCTTGGCAACCTTGGAGATGCCCGCGTCGCGGCGCCCGCCCGCCCGCCTCCGCGCGAGCCGCTCCTCGCACGGCCTCAGCTCGAACCGCCGCCCCGTCGCGTCGCCTCGCCGCGCGGCCCCTCGCCGGCGCCGCCCGCCTCCGGTAGTAACGTATTGCGTTACTACGGGAGGCGGGCCGCGGGGGTGCAGGCGCGGATCCGATGGACGGTCGGTCGGGGGGGCCGGCGGCGGGCGGAGGCGGTGCGCCACGGGTTCCGGGGGAAATTCCCTCGCCTTCGGGACGGGGCTCGCCTTCCCTGCCGGCTCGCGCCGCGCATGAGACACTGCATCTATCCGGGCACCTTCGACCCGTTCACCAACGGGCACCTCGACGTCCTCCTGCGCGCGGCCAAGCTCTTCGACAAGGTCACGGTCGCCGTGGCGCTGAGCTCGACCAAGGAGCCGCTCTTCTCCGCCGAGCGGCGCGTCGACCTCATCCGCGCCACGCTCGGCAAGATGCCGGGCATCGAGGTCGTGAGCTTCGACGGGCTGCTGGTGGAGTTCGCCCACGCGCAGCGGGCCGACGCAATCATCCGCGGCCTCCGCGCCCTCTCCGACTTCGAGTTCGAGTTCAACATGGCGCTGATGAACCGCCACCTCGAGCCGCAGGTGGAGACGATCTTCGTCATGCCGAACGAGTCCTACTCGTACACGAGCTCCACGCTCGTGAAGCAGATCGCGCGGCTCGGCGGCGACGTCACCAAGTTCGTGCCGGCTCCGGTCGCGGAGGCGCTGCGCGGGGTCTTCAAGCACCCCACCAAGCGCACGCGCCGCGTGGGCAGGCGCAGCGACTGGCACCGGCGCGCGACGCCCTGAGTCCGGGCGGGAGTCGCGCGGTGCGGGCGATGGCGCCGCGATTGCTGCCTCGCAACGCCCGCGGGCGTCTTTCCTGGCCACGGATTGCACGGATGGATGCGGATAGGACGGATTCGCCCCATCCGTCGTCATCCGTGAAATCCGTGGGCCCCGAAGACGCCCACCCGCGGCACCCCTTCCGCTCCCGGCACCCCGCCAGCGCGACGTAGTCCGAACGGCTCGTCGCTTCCCAGTTGGCATTCGCGGCGGAACGCATTGCCTCGCTCGATTCGCTCCCCGCCCATGATGTCCCCCCTCCTCCGTTTCGCCCGCCTCCTGCTCCCCGCCCTCGGCCTGGTCACCGGGCTCTCCGCCGCCACCGCCGGCTACTACCGCTTCCCCTCCATCCACGGCGACACGATCGTCTTCACCGCCGAGGGCGACCTCTGGCGGGCGTCCGCCGCCGGCGGCACGGCCCACCGGCTGACCACCCACGCCGGCTTCGAGCTCCTCCCGGCGATCTCGCCCGACGGGAAATGGGTCGCCTTCACCGCCCAGTACGAGGGCCCGCAGGAGGTGTACGTCATGCCCCTGACGGGCGGGCTGCCGCACCGGCTGACCTGGGAGGGGGAGAACGCCCTCGTGCGCGGGTGGACGCCCGACGGCCAGGTGCTCTACGCCACGCGCCACTACGCGACCCTGCCGAGCAACCAGCTCGTCGCCATCCATCCCGAGACGGGCGAGCGCACGTTCATTCCGCTCGCCCAGGCCGACGAGGCCGCGTTCGGCGAGGACGGCCGCACGCTCTACTTCACCCGCTACTCGTTCCAGGGCTCGCACGCGAAGCGCTACGAGGGCGGCACCGCGCAGAACCTCTGGCGGCTGGAGCCGGGGGCGAAGGAGGCGGTGCAGTACCATCCCGACTACAAGGGCGTCAGCCGCTGGCCGATGTTCTCCGGCGGACGGATCTACTTCGCCAGCGAGCGCGACGGCACCAGCAACCTCTGGTCGATGCGGCCGGACGGCTCCGACCTGCGCCAGCACACCAAGCACGCCGACTTCGGCGTGAAGTCGCCGCAGCAGCACGGCGGCCGCATCGTGTACCAGAACGGCGCCGACCTGTGGCTCCTCGACACGCGCGACGGCCGGAACGACCGCCTGACCATCACCCTCGCCTCGGACTTCGACCAGACGCGCGAGACGTGGGTGGAGAAGCCGGTCGAGCAGGTCACGGCCTTCACCCTCTCGCCGACCGGCGACCGCCTCGCCCTCGTGGCGCGCGGCCGCGTCTTCGTCGCGCCGGCCCCCGGCACCGGTTCGAGCCGCCTCGTCGAGGCGACGCGCGCGAGCGGCGTCCGCTACCGCTCCGCCGAGTTCACGCCCGACGGCAAGTCGCTCGTCGTGCTCTCCGACGAATCCGGGGAGGTCGAGTTCTGGCGCCTGCCGGCCAACGGCGTCGGCGCCGGACGGGCGATCACCCGCGGCGCGGAGACGCTGCGCATGTCCGGCCAGCTCTCGCCCGACGGCAAGTGGATCGCCTCGGCCGAGCGCGACCAGGAGCTCTGGATCTTCGACGCCGAGACCGGCGAGGGCGTGCTGGTCGACAAGTCCCGCCACCGCGACTTCGACAACGTGTCGTTCGACTGGTCGCCCGACAGCCGCTGGCTCGCCTACGTCCGCACCGCGCCCTCCGGCAATCCGGTCATCCACCTCTACGACCGCGAGGCGAAGCGCTCCGTCCCGGCGACGAGCGACCGCGTGGTGAGCTACAACCCCGCCTTCAGCCCCGACGGCAAGTGGCTGTATTTCCTGTCCGAGCGGAACACCAACTCGCTCGTGCCCAGCCCCTGGGGCCCCCGCCAGCCCGAGCCGTTCCTCGACCGGCCGATGAAGATCTACCAGCTCGCGCTCGGGCGCGAGACGCGCTCGCCCTTCCAGGCGCCCGACGAGCTGGCCGCCGACGAGGCCAAGGCCGCGGCGAAGAAGCCGGGCGACCAGCCGGCGAAGAAGGACGACGAGCCCGCGCCGGAGAAACCGGCGGAGGACGACGAGGCCGAGCCGGCCAAGGACGAGGCCGGCAAGGAGGCCGCCGCGCCCGCCAAGGCCGCGGGCAAGTCCGCCCCCGCCCGCCCGACGAAGCCCGTCACGCCGAAGGTCGAGGTCGTGCTCGAGGGACTGATGGAGCGCCTCTGGGAGGTGCCCGTGCCGGCCGGCAACTACAACAACCTCACGGTGTCGTCCGGCGCCCTCTTCGTGCTCGACCGCGACGCGACGGCCCCCGCGCCGACCACCCCCGGCACCGGCGTCAACCGGCTGGTCGCGATCGCGATCAAGAACCGCGACATCGAGACGACCACCGTGCTCGCCGGCATCTCCACCTACCGGCTCTCCGGCGACGGCAAGAAGCTCGCGATCCGGCAGGGCGAGAACTTCCTCGTCATCGACGCCGCGGCGCGCGCCGCGACCGACGTCGCCAAGGCCCGCGTCAACCTCTCCGGCATGCGCTTCGCCTACACGCCCCGCGAGACCTGGCGGCAGATGTTCACCGACGCCTGGCGGCTGCACCGCGACTACTTCTACGCCCCCAACATGCACGGCGTGGACTGGAAGGCCAACCACGCGAAGCACCTGCCGCTGGTGGACCGCGTGACCGACCGCGCCGAGCTGAACGACGTCCTCGCCTACCTCATCAGCGAGCTCTCCGCCCTCCATTCGACCGCCTCGGGCGGGGACTTCCGCGAGGTCACGCCGCGCATCGAGGTCGCCTCGCTCGGCGCGCGCTGGACGCGCGACGCCGCGGCCGGCGGCTACCGGCTCGACCGCATCTACCAGTACGACCCCGACTACCTCGAGCGCCGCAGCCCGCTGCGGCGCCCGGGCGCCGGCATCGCCGAGGGCGACGTGGTCGTCGCCATCAACGGCGTGCCGACCCTGTCCGTGCCCGACGCCGCCGCGCTCCTGCGCGACGAGGCGGGCCGCCAGGTGCTGCTGCGGATCAAACCCGCGGCGGGCGGCGAGGAGTTCTCGCGCATCGTGACCCCGATCTCGCCCGACGCCGCGGCCGGCCTCCGCTACGCGGATTGGCAGCTGTCCCGTCGGCAGGAGGTCGACCGCCTCTCCTCCGGCCAGTTCGGCTACGTCCACCTGCGCGCGATGGGCACGGAGAACTTCCACGAGTTCGTCCGCCAGTACTACGCCGCCGGCAACAAGGCCGGCCTCATCCTCGACCTGCGCCACAACCGCGGCGGCAACATCGACAGCTGGCTGCTGGCGCGCCTGATGCGCCAGCCCTGGATGTGGTGGGCCCCGCGCGACAGCGACGCACAGCCGAACATGCACCACGCTTTCCGCGGGCACCTGGTGGTGCTGGTGGACGCCTGGACCGCCTCGGACGGCGAGACGATGGCCAACGGCGTGCGCCGCCTCGGCCTCGGCACGTCCATCGGCGTCCGCACCTGGGGCGGCGGCATCTGGCTGCGCACCGGCATCACGGCGCTCGTCGACCGCGGCTTCGCCACCGCGGCGGAGATGGGCTCGTACATCCCCGGCGAGGGCTGGACCATCGAGGGCCCGGGCTTCACGCCCGACATCCTCGTGGACAACAACCCCGCCGTCGCCTTCCGCGGCGAGGACACCCAGCTCACGGCCGCGGTGAAGCACCTGCAGGCGCTCGTCGCCAAGGACCCGAAGCACCTCGCCCCGCCCATCCCGCCCTACCCCGACGTCACGCCGCAGAAGCGCTGAATCGGAGCGACGCGGTCCCACCGCGGCTGGCGGTATTCACCCGGGCGGCTGCAGAGGAACGCTCCGCCGCCTGCCGGCCCCGGCGGGGGTCGGTCGTCTCGCTTTCTCCGTAGCGGAATCCGTCAGGATTTCGCCCGGCGGCGGGTGCGGCGGAAGGCCGTTGCCGCGGGCCGCGCTTCCGTCGGGCGCGGCGAAAACCTCACGGTTTCCGCTACGAAGACGCGCGGACGACAGGTGCCCCGAATGGCGTCCAGCCCCTCAGTTCCCCTTCGGCCGCGCGGCGGCGTTGGCCGCGAGCACGCCGCGGAACCACGTGCGGAAGTCGGTCTTGAGCTTCTGCAGGGAGTCGAGGTGCGTGTACATCATGTGCCCGGCCGGGTAGTAGGTCTGGGTGACGTTGCCGCGCACGGCCGGGGGCAGGTTCATGTGCCGGAAGGTCCAGTCGGTGGCGAAGTACGGGGTCGCGAGGTCGTAGTAGCCGTTGGCCACCCAAACCTTCATGAAGGGATTCCGCACCAGGGCGTTCTTCAGCATGACGCCGGTGTCGAGGTAGGTGTTCTCGACGTTGCGGTAGCTCCACGGCTGGACGTTGGCGATCGTCTCGTAGTGCAGGTCGGTCTCGAACTTCAGCGTCGTGCGCGCGTAGTCGCTCATCGCCGCGGCGTAGGGCCCGTTGATCGCCTCCAGGCTGGGGTCGAAGAAGTTCGCGGCGCCGCCGCCGAGCGGGCCGTCGGCCTCGCTCTCGTCGAGCACGCCGGAGATGCTGCTGTCGAGCCGGCCGACGACGATGCCCTCGTCGCGCCGCAGCTCGCGGACGAACCGGCCGATGCTGACGCGCAGGTTGTGGCGGAGGATGAACTCGGGGCGCAGGCCGGTGAGCTCCGCCAGGGCGGCCGCAACCTGCTCCCGCTCCGCCGCGGGCAGGGCGTCGCCCTGCATGAGCGCGAGTGTGTACTCGCGCTGCGCGAAGGCCTCTGCGCGCCGGAGCGCGCCCTCGAGCGTCTTCGCCCAGTCGCCCTTGAGCCGGCCGTGCCGCCAGGCGGTCGCGGTGTAGGTCGGCAGGAAGAGCGGGTACGGGAGGTCGTTGCCGGGGGCGAAGCGCGCGGTCTGGAAATTGAGGATCGAGGACACGAGCATCACGCCGCTGACGTAGAGGTCGTGCTTCTGCTGCAGGCGCTCGGACAGGGCGGTCACGCGGGTGGTGCCGTAGCTCTCCCCGACGAGGAACTTCGGCGACAACCAGCGGGCATTCCGCGTGGTCCACACCTGGATGAAGTCCGCCAGCGACTCGAGGTCCGCGGTGAAGCCGTGGAACTGCTTCACGTCGACGTCCTTCGCCGCGCGGCTGAATCCGGCCGACACGGGGTCGACGAAGACGAGGTCCGTCTCGTCGAGCCACGACCACGGGTTGTCGGCCAGCACGTACGGCGCGGGCACGGCCGCGCCGTCGTCGGCCATCACCACGCGCTTCGGCCCGAGGCCGCCGAGGTGCAGCCAGACGGAGGCCGAGCCGGGGCCGCCGTTGAAGGAGAACGTCACGGGGCGCGCGGCGGCGTCGCCGGCGTCGAGCCGGGTGTAGGCGACGTAGAACAGGTGCGCGCGCGCCTCGCCCTTCTCGCCGCGCTGGACGATCGTGCCGGCGGTGGCGCGGTAGCGGACCAGCCGGCCGTCGATGGTGACCTCGCCCTCGGTGACGACCGGCGCGGGGTCGCGCTCGGGGGCGGCGGCGGGCGCGGACGGAGCGGCGGGCTTCGGGGCTTCCTGCGCGCCGGCCGCGGGGAGCAGGCCAAGCAGCGCGAGCGGGAGGAGCAGGCGCGGGAGCTTCATGGGGTCGGCGCAGACAACGGGACCAGGAGGTCGAGGCAACGGCATTCTCGCCGCGGCGCGCAACCGGACGGGTCTGTCCGACGTCTTCCGCATCCGCGGGGGCGTCCGGCTCGTTCTATTTGCCATCGCCGCGCCCCCGCGCTTCCCTTCCCCCCTTCCGCATGAAAAAGCTCCTCGCCGTCATCGTCCTCCTCGCCGCCGCGGGCGGCGGCTGGTACTACTTCCAGGGCCGCGACGCCCGGGACGAGAAGCCCGTCTACGCCACGGCCACGGTTTCGCGCGCGGACATCCTCCAGGCGGTCACCGCCACGGGGCAGCTCGACCCGCTCGTGACCGTGGACGTGGGCAGCCAGATCTCCGGCCTGGTCAAGACGGTGTACGTGGACTTCAACTCGAAGGTGAAGAAGGGCGACAAGCTGGCGGAGATCGACCCCGCCACCTACCAGCAGCGCCTCCGCCAGGCCGAGGCCAACCTCGCCTCCGCCGAGGCCAGCAACCGCCTCCAGCGCCTCAACGCCGAGCGCATCCGCTCCCTCTTCGACCAGAAGCTCGTCACCCAGCAGGAGCTCGACCAGTCCGTCGCCCAGCTCCAGCAGTCCGAGTCCCAGCTCCTCACCAACCGGGCCGCGGTCGAGAACGCGCGCGTGGACCTCGAGCGCTGCACGATCACGTCGCCGATCGACGGCATCGTGATGAACAAGCAGACCGAGGAGGGGAAGACCGTCGCCGCCTCGCTCAACGCGCCGGTCCTCTTCACCATCGCCAACGACCTCGCCAAGATGCAGATCACGGCCGCCGTCTCCGAGGCCGACGTCGGCACCGTCCAGGTCGGGCAGCAGGTCACGTTCACCGTGGACGCCTTCCCGAGCCGCTCCTTCACCGGCGAGGTCGTCCAGGTCCGCAACGCGCCGCGCACGGTGAGCAACGTCGTGACCTACGACACCATCATCAACGTCGCCAACGACGACCTGAAGCTCCGCCCCGGCATGACGGCCAACGTGTCCGTCATCGTCGCCCGGCGCGACCGCGCCCTGCGCGTGCCCAACGCCGCGCTCCGCGTGCGCCTGCCGGAGGGCCTCGCCGTCGCGTCCGCGCCCGCCGCCGCGCCGGCCGAGGCCGCCAAGGGCGACGCCCCCAAGGCCGGCGAAGCCAAGGCCGCCCCGGCCCCCGAGGGCGCCCCGGCCCGCGGCGAGGGCCGGCGGGGCGGCGGCGAGGGCGGACGCCGCGTCGGGTTCGGCGGCGACCTGACGCCGGAGCAGCGCCAGACGATGCGCGAGATCATGACCGAGGTGGGCGTGGATTTCCGCAGCGGCCCGCCCACGACCGAGCAGCGCGAGCAGATCCGGCGCCTGATGGTGGCCCGCGGGCTGCCCGTCCCCGAGGCCGCGCCCCGGCCGGGCGAATCCGTCGTCACCACCCGCACGGTCTACGTCCTGCGCCGTCCCGACGGTCCGCTCGAGGCCGTCAGCGTCCGGGCCGGCATCACCGACGGCTCCGGCACGGAGATCGTCGACGGCCTCGCCGAGGGCGACGTCGTCGTCACGAGCGTGACCCTGCCCGGCGCGGGCAACGGCGGCCGCCCCGCCCAAGGCGGCGCCCCGTCCAATCCCTTCGCCGGCCAGCGCCGCTTCTGACGATGGCCGCGATCGTCCAGCTCGAGGACATCCACAAGACGTACAGCTCCGGCGAGGTGCCGGTGCATGCGCTCCGCGGCGTGTCGCTCGAGATCCAGCGCGGCGAGATGGTCGCCATCATGGGCGCGTCCGGCTCGGGCAAGTCCACGATGATGAACCTGCTCGGCTGCCTCGACCGGCCGACGAAGGGCAGGTACCTGCTCGACGGCGTGGACGTCTCGCAGCTCGACCGCAACGCGCTCGCCGACATCCGCAACCAGAAGCTCGGCTTCGTCTTCCAGGGCTTCAACCTCCTCGCCCGCACCACCGCGCGCGAGAACGTCGAGCTCCCCATGCTCTACGGGCGCCGCCACCTCCCGGCCCGCGAGATGCACGCCCGCGCGATGAAGAGCCTCGAACTCGTCGGCCTCGGCCAGCGCGCGGACCACTTCCCCAGCCAGCTCTCGGGCGGCCAGCAGCAGCGCGTCGCCATCGCCCGCGCCCTCATCAACGACCCGCAGGTGCTCCTCGCCGACGAGCCGACGGGCAACCTGGACTCCAAGACGTCGGTCGAGATCATGGGCGTCTTCCAGCGCCTCAACGAGCAGGGCATCACCATCCTGATGGTCACGCACGAGCTCGACATCGCGCGCTACTGCAAGCGCAACCTCATCATGCGCGACGGCCGCCTCGTGAGCGACGTGCCCGTGACCGACCGCCTCAACGCCGCCGAGGAACTGCAGCGCCTCCTCGACGCCGAAGCCGCCGCCAAGCTCACCGGGTGACATGATCTTCGCATCTCGATCCGGAATCTTCGATCGGTCGGCCGTCCTCCCTGCCGGCTGAGCGCCTCCACTCGCTCGACGAATCCTCCGCCTTCCGAGATCGGCACTCCGCAATCCGCAATCCCCCGATGCGCCTCTACAGCACCATCCTCGTCGCCCTCCGCGCGCTGCGGCGCAACGCCATGCGCTCCGTGCTCACGGCGCTCGGCATCATCATCGGCGTCGCGGCGGTCATCGCCATGGTGAGCATCGGCAACGGCGCCAAGTCCCAGGTCGAGGCCCAGATCGCCAGCCTCGGGCAGAACATCATCACCGTCTTCCCCGGCACGTCCTCCTCGGGCGGCATGCGCGGCGGCTGGGGCAGCGCGTCGAGCCTCACCGTCGAGGACATGCTCGCCATCCGCAACGAGGTCGCCGGCGCCGTCGCGGTGAGCCCCGAGATCCGCGACCGCATGCAGGTGCTCGCCGGCGGCATGAACTGGAACACCTCCATCAACGGCGTGGACCCCGTCGTGCTCGAGATCCGCACCTGGGGCCTCGCCGACGGCGCGATGTTCTCCGAGGCCGACGTCCGCGCCAACGCCAAGGTCTGCGTCATCGGCAAGACGGTCGCCGACCAGCTCTTCGCCGGCGCCGACCCGGTCGGGCAGACGCTCCGCATCCGCAACATCCCCTTCAAGATCGTGGGCGTGCTGCAGCCCAAGGGCTTCAATTTCTTCGGCTCGGACCAGGACGACGTCGTCATGATCCCGTACACGAGCCACCTGCGCCGCATCGCCCGCCGCCCCAACCTCAACTCCATCCTCATCCAGGCCATCGCCCCCGAGCAGATGCCGCGCATCCAGCAGGACGTCGCCGACCTCCTGCAGCAGCGCCGCAGCGGCCGCGATCCGGACTACACCGTCCGCAACCAGCTGGAGCTGGCCGAGGCGGCCACCGCCACGACCCGGACCATGACGGTCCTGCTCGGCGCCATCGCAGGCGTGTCCCTCATCGTCGGCGGCATCGGCATCATGAACATCATGCTCGTCTCGGTCACCGAGCGCACCCGCGAGATCGGCATCCGCCTCGCCGTCGGCGCGCACGGGCGCGACGTGCTGCTGCAGTTCCTCACCGAGGCCATCATCCTCAGCCTCATGGGCGGCACCCTCGGCATCCTCCTCGGCATCGGCGCCTCCGAACTCGTCTCCAACCTCAACGGCTGGCCCGTGCTCGTCTCGACCAACGCCGTCGTCGGCGCCTTCCTCTTCTCCGCCGCCATCGGCGTCTTCTTCGGCTTCTACCCCGCCCGCAAGGCCGCCGACCTCGACCCGATCGACGCGCTGCGGTACGAGTAGCGCGCAGCGCGCGGTGGGTTGTAGATGACATGAAGCCGACAGGCGGCCCGCGAGCGGCCAACCTGTCGGCTGTA
>CAYWTK010000118.1:0-10501 GCA_964460895.1 uncultured Opitutaceae bacterium | reverse complement strand
GACGGTTCGGGCGACGGCTGGGTGCCATCCTCGGATTCATCCGGCACCGGGCGTTTCCTTTTCCCACGGATAGGACGGGTTTTTCCGGAACGGAAGGACTCCATCCGTTTTCATCCGACAAATCCGTGGCCAAGAAGACGGTCGGGCGCGGCAGATGCCCGTTACGGCGTTGGGGTCCACGTGCCGAGGCGTAGCGTGAGCAAGTCCGTTGCGGGGGATCGAGGTGCGTCCCTGCAAACCACCACGGTCTGATTCCCAGCCATAACTGGAATGACTCCCGCCGGCGCGCTCAGGTCACCGCCACGAAGCTGCCGCTGAACTTCACCGCGGGCTTGGCCGGGGCGGAGCCCTCGACGGTCGCGTGCAGCTCCAGCCGGGCCTTGCCGTGGCGCTTCAGCGCCGCGAGGAAATCGTGCACCTCGGCCGCGGGCGGACGGTGGCAGACGGCGCGCAGCGTGCCGGCGACCGGTTCGTGGAAGGTGGCGTGGCTCCGCTTCACCACGACGTGGCCCTCGACCTTGGCCTCGCGCAGGAGGGTCCAGAGGGCGCCGTAGCAGGCGAGGGTCGGCAGCGCCTGGAGCGAGCCGCCGAAGGCCGTGCCGAGGTGGTTGCGGTTCAGGGCCAGCGGCGCCTCCAGCACGAGGCGCTGGGCGGTGTTCTCCACCGCGCGCAGGCCCATCGCGCGCGTCAGGGGAATCTGCTCGTGCAGGAACGCGGTCAGGCCGCGCGCGGAGGTCGAGTCGGGCACCAGCTGGCTCATCGGTTGCGCCCCGACTCCAAACGCCGGAAGGCCGGGCTGGCGAGCGCGGACTCTCCGGGACGGGGCCGCGGAATTCCCGTGCCCGGCGGGCGCGGCCGTGCTGGAGTCGGCCATGGACTGTCGTCCCCAGTGCGGCGCCTGCTGCATCGCGCCGAGCATCGCCTCGCCGATCCCGGGCATGCCCCACGGCAAGCCCGCGGGCATCCCGTGCGTGCAGCTCCTGCCCGACCTGCGCTGCGCGCTCTTCGGCCGGCCCGAGCGGCCGGCGTTCTGCGTCGGCCTGCGGCCCGAGCCGGGGATGTGCGGCGGGTCGCGCGACGAGGCGCTGGCCCGTCTCGCGGCGCTGGAGCGGGCCACGCGGCCCGACGCGCCGGGTCAGTGAGACTCCTCGAGGTCGCCCGGCTGGAGGAGGGGCGCGAAGAGCGCCTTGTTGGAGCTCTTCATGTAGGCCTCCTTCGCCGCGATGGTGCCGTCCTTCACCCGCGCCATCAGGCTGGCGTCCATCGTGATCATGCCGTCGGCCGTGCCGCTCTCGATGATGCCGCGGATGTTCGCGATCTGGCCGGAGCGGATGGTGTTGGGCAGCGCCTCGTGCTGGAGGAGGATCTCGTGGACCGCGCAGCGGCCCTTGGGAAGGCGCTTGCAGAGCAGCTGGGCCACGACGCCGGCGAGCGAGCCGGCGAGCATGACGCGCACCTGGTTCTGCTCCTCGGCGGGGAAGGTGTTGATGATGCGGTCGACGGTCTTGGGCGCGTTGTTGGTGTGGAGCGTGCCGAAGACCAGCATGCCCATCGACGCGCAGGAGAGCGCGAGCTTGATCGTCTCCATCTCGCGCATCTCGCCGAGGAGGAGGATGTCGGGGTCGTGCCGCATCGCGCCCTTGAGCGCGGCGCCGAAGGAGGCCGTGTGGTCGCCGACCTCGCGGTGGACGATGACGGACTTCTTGCAGGGGTGGACGAACTCGACCGGGTCCTCGATGGTGATGATGTGGCGGGCGAGGTTCTCGTTGATGTAGTCGATCATCGCCGCGAGCGTCGTCGACTTGCCCGAGCCGGTCGGTCCGGTCACCACCACGAGGCCCTGCTCGAGGTGGCAGAGCTTCTTCAGCGCCTCGGGCAGGTTCAGCTGGCTGAACGACAGGATCTTCGCCGGGATCTGGCGGAAGACGGCGGCCTGGCCCCAGTGGTTGTAGAGGTAGTTGCCGCGGAAGCGGGCGAGGCCGGGCACCTCGTGGGCGAGGTCGAGGTCCTTGCGGTCGAGGAACTCCTGCCAGCGCTTCTCCGGGCAGATCTCGCGCAGGTACGCCTCCATGCGGTGGGCGTCGATCGGCTCGGGCGCGAGGGCGCGGAGCGAGCCGGAGATGCGGGCCTTGGGGGGCAGGCCGACGGTCAGGTGCAGGTCGGAGCCGCCCTGGTCGAGCATGGTGCGGAGGAGCTGGTCGATGGCCGCCATGGCGGGTCAGGTGATCTTGGCGCGGACGTTGCGCGTGGTGACGTTGGCCAGGGCCGTCTCGCGGCTGATGGTCCCCTGCTGGTAGAGCTCGACGACGACGTTCTCCATGATGCACATGCCCTCGCGCACGCCGGTCTCCATCGTGTTGCGGAGCCCGGCGGTCTTGCCCTCGCGGATGAGGGCCTGCACGGCGAGGTTGGAGACGAGGATCTCGCAGGCGACGACGAGGCCGCCCTTGGTCGAGGGCAGCAGCCGCTGGCAGACGATGCCCCGCAGGCTCTCCGCCACGCTGGCCCGGATCTGCGTCTGCTGGGCGGGCGGGAAGACGTCGAGCAGGCGGTTGAGCGTCGTGGCCGCGTCGCTCGTGTGCATGGTGCCGATCACGAGGTGGCCCGTCTCGGAGGCGCTGATGGCCATCTCGATCGTCTCGAGGTCGCGGAGCTCGCCGATGACGATGACGTCGGGGTCCTCGCGCAGCGCGCCCTTGAGGGCCGAGAAGAACGACCGCGTGTGCGGGCCGACCTCGCGCTGGGTGACGTTGCACTTCACCGGCGCCTGCACGACCTCGATCGGGTCCTCGACCGTGATGATGTGGTCCTCGCGGCTCGCGTTGAGCTCCGCCACCATCGCGGCGAGGGTGGTGGTCTTGCCCGCGCCGACGGGCCCGGTGATGAGGATGAGCCCGTTGTGGTAGCTGAGCAGCTTGCGCACCGCGTCGAGGTTGCGGAGGCCGAGCTGGTCGAGGCGGGGCACGCCGGCGGGCACCATGCGGTAGGAGCCCGAGGCGCCGCCCTTGTGGAACATGAGGTTGACCCGGTAGCGGTGGGTGGCGTCGAGCGCGAGCGCGAGGTCGTAGTCCTTGCGCTCGAGGAAGACCGCGCGCTGGTGCTCGGCGAGCAGCGCGGTGTTGAGCCGGAGGGACTCCTCGGCCGTCAGCACGTGCGGGGTGATGGGGGCGAGCGCGCGGTGCCGGCGGATGAAGGGCCGCGAGCCGGCGGAGAGGTGCAGGTCGCTCGCCCCGTGGCGGGTGACCTCGAGCAGCAGGCGGCGCATCTCCGCCGCGAGGCGGTCGTCGTCCATCGACAGCACCTGGGCGAAGGGGAAGATCGGCAGCGTGCCGTCCGCGGGCGCGGCCGCCGGGCCGGCGGCGGGTTCGTCCGGCTCGAGCAGCGGGTTGGTCGGGGGCGGCCCGGCCGCCGCGCGCTCCATGGCCTGCCCGGCGAGCGCCTCGAGGGCCTCGACGTCGGCGACGTGGCCGTCGTCGATCAGGTGCTGCGCGAACGCGAGGAGGGCGGCGCCGCGGCCGGTGGCGCCGAGGGCGGCGAGCGCCTGCTCCTTGGTGAAGGCGCGCGCCTTCAGGCCCAGGCTGATCAACCAAAGCGTCTCGGGGTTCATGGCCGGCGGCGAAGGCTGGCGGCGACCCGGTGCGGTGCAAGCGTCGACCGGCCGGGCGCGGCGATTTCGCGGGGACCCGCCCGCAAGGGTGGTTGCAACTTCCGCCCGTCCGGCGAGTGTTGGTGTCATGCGCCTCCTTCGCCTGCTCGCCGCCGCGCTCCTCGGGTTCGCCGTGCTGGTCATGGGCTTCTTCGTCGCCGCCTTCCTGCTGCTGGCCGGGGCGTTCGCGGCCGTCGTGCAGGCCTTCCGCGGCGGGCGGCGGCGGCCCGCTCCCGCCCCGGGGCCGCGGGCGCCGGCGGGCGGCGGGGACGTGATCGACGTCGAGGCGACCCGCGTGGAGACGCGGCGCGAGCTCGGCTGAGGCTCCGCGGCGCTCAGTCGCCCTCGCCCGCCTTGACCCGCGCGGCGGCGAGCCGGCCGGGATCGAGCGCGTGGCGGGGCAGGCCGAACGACACGGCGGCGGACGCGGCCGCGAACGCGGCGGCGCCCCACAGGGTGCCCGGCAGGCCGGCCGCCTGGGAGAGCAGGCCGGAAAGGAGGCAGCCCACGAGGCGTCCGCCCGCGTTGGCCATGTAGTAGAAGCCGACGTCGAGGGCGACCTTGTCGCCGTCGGTGTAGTCGAGGATCAGGTAGGAGTGGACGGCCGAGTTGAGGGCGAAGACCGCGCCGAACACCGCGAGCCCCCCGACCACTACCGGGGCGGCGGGCCAGCCCGCGAGCAGGGCGAGGGGCAGGGCGGCGGCCACGGCGGCGAGCGCGAGGGCGGCCGCGGTCGCGGTGGCCCCGCCCGGCGCGCGGCCGCGGAGCAGCACGGGGGCCGCGCCCTGCACGATCCCGTAGCCGACCACCCAGCAGGCCATGAACGCGCCGACCTCCGCGAAGCTCCAGCCGAGCGTCCCGCGCAGGAAGACCGGCACGCCGACCACGAACCAGATGTCGCGCGCACCGAAGAGGAAGAAGCGCGCCGCGCCGAGCACGTTGACCACGCGGCTCTTGGCGAAGAGCTCGCGCCAGCCGGCCTTCGCCTTCGCGCGGCCGAGGTCCGGGGGCAGCGCGCGCGCGGCGCCCACCCAGACGAGCGCCAGCGCCGCGGCCATCAGCAGCAGCGCGCCGCGGAATCCGGCGGCGGCGAGGAGCGCGCCGCCGAGGAAGAAGCCGGCGCCCTTGAGCGCGTTCTTCGAGCCGGTCAGCAGCGCCACCCAGCGGAAGAGCGCGCCGGACGCGTCCGGCGGCACTAGCACGCGGATCGCGCTCTTCGCGCTCATCTTCGTCAGGTCCTTGGCCACGCCCGAGAGCGCCTGCGAGGCCATGACCCACGCGACCGAGACCGCCGCCGGCCACGCCGGGTCCAGCGCGGCGAGCAGCAGCAGCGCGCCCACCTGGAGCCCGAGCCCGCCCACCAGCGTCACCCGCAGCCCGAACCGCGCCGCCACCCAGCCGCCGAGCAGGTTCGTGACCACGCCGCAGAGCTCGTAGAGGACGAAGAGGAAGGCGAGCGTGACGGGCGCGAAGCCGAGGTGGAAGAAGTGCAGCAGCACCAGCATCCGCAGCGCGCCGTCCGTCAGCGTGAAGCCCCAGTAGGCGCCCGTGACGAGGAGGTAGTTGCGCAGGTTCATGGGCGCGGCGGCCGGCGCGGCTCAGAGCGACGCGGCGACCTTGCGGGCCAGCTCGGCGAGGCGGACGGAGTAGCCCCACTCGTTGTCGTACCAGGCGTAGACCTTCACGAGCCGGCGGTTCACGACGAGGGTGGACGCGGCGTCGACGATGGCCGAGGCCGGATGGCCCTTGAAGTCGACCGAGACGAGCGGGCGCGTCTCGTAGGCGAGGATGCCGCGCAGCGGCGCCGTCTCGCTCGCGGCCTTGAACAGCGCGTTCACCTCCTCGGCCGTCGTGTCGCGCGCCACCTGGAAGACGCAGTCGGTGAGCGAGCCGGTCAGCAGCGGCACGCGGACCGCGTGGCCGTCGAGCCGGCCCTTCAGCTCCGGGTAGATCAGGCCGATGGCGGTCGCGCTGCCCGTGGTGGTGGGGATGAGCGACAGCCCCGTGGCGCGGGCGCGGCGCAGGTCCTTGTGCGGCGCGTCGACGATGACCTGCGTGTTGGTGGCGTTGTGCACGGTCGTGATCGCCCCGTGCTCGATGCCGAGGGACTCGTGGATCACCTTCACGACGGGGGCCAGGCAGTTGGTGGTGCACGAGGCGTTGGTCAGCAGGCGGTGCCTCGCCGGGTCGTAGCGGTGGTCGTTCACGCCCATCACGACGTTGAGCGCCTCGGCGGACTTGACCGGCGCGGCGACGATCACCTTGCGGACCCCGCGCTCGAAGTACGGCGCGAGCTGCTCCGGCGTGCGGAACTTCCCGCTGCACTCGAGGACGACGTCGATCCCGTGCGCCGCCCAGTCCACGTCGCCCGGCTTCGCCGACTCGGTGAACGCGACGGTGCGGTCGCCGATGCGAAGCGAGGCCGCGTCGGGCGCCGCGGCCTCGCGGTGCCAGCGGCCGTGCACCGAGTCGAAGTTGAGGAGGTGCGCGGCGCAGGCGGCGCCGCCCTTGGGCTCGTTGACGAGGGTCCAGTCGAATTCCGGCCAGTCGCAGGCGGCGCGGAAGGTGAGGCGGCCGATGCGGCCGAATCCGTTGATGGCGAGGCGGGCGGGCTTCATGAGGGGAGGGGAACGGGCCGGCCTCGGCGCGCGAGGCGGAGCAGGCGTCGGCGCGGGAGGGACGGCGTGGGGCAGGCGCAGCGCGCGTCCGCCGCGACCCGCGCCAGGCGGGCGAGGTCGCGCGCGAACTCCGGCTCCGCGTCCCGCGCGGCCCGCAGCTGGACGAGGTTGGCGCGCAGCGCGGGCGGGGCCGGTTCGGCGAGGGCGTACACGCGCCACGGGCCGCGGCGGGTCGCGGTCACGAGGCCGTGCCGGCGGAGGTAGGCGAGGTGGCGGGACACCCGCGCCTGCGGCAGGCGCAGGACGGCCTCGAAGTGGCAGACGCAGAGCGGCCCCTCGGCGAGCAGGTGCAGCAGCCGGAGGCGGGTGGCGTCGCGCAGGCAGTCGTAGAGGCGGACGAGGCGCACGCGCCGACGCCAGCGGTCGCCCACATATTCGCCAAGGCAAATATGCGGGCGGTCCGTGACTTTTCCGTGACGGGACGGTCAGTCGAGCCGGCGCAGCAGGCCCTCGCGCAGGTCGGCCAGCTTCCAGTGGCTCCCCACGATCCTGTCGTAGGCCGGGGTGGAGAGCCACACGAAGAGCCGGCCGCCGAGGTTCTTCATCCGCACCTCGCCGCGGAAGTTGCGGTGGAGCGTCTCGCGCGCGGCGGCCAGCTTGCCGAGTTCCCGCCGCTCGGCGAAGCCGGCGAGCTCCTCGACGTAGCGGCCGAACAGGTTGATGGTGGCGTTCGGGTTGACCGCGAGGCTGCTGAAGGCGTTGAGCAGCGGGCGGGCGACGGCGCCGCCCTCGCGGCCGAGCAGGACCAGCTCGCCGAGGCGCAGGTGGCCGAAGCGGGGCGCGAACTGGGCGTACTCGATCAGCACCAGGCGCCGCGCCATGGCGGGCGCACTGACGGTCCCCAGCGCGGCCCGCACGCGCGCGCGGGCGGCCGGGGAGGCCTCGCCCTGGTCGAGCACGAGCCCGGTGGCGTCGACGGCCATGCGCTCGATCGTCACGCCCATCATGGTCCGGACCAGGGTGCGCGACGACGTCTGGAGCTTGCGGCCCGCCTCGAGGAGCGGCACGAGCGCGAGCAGCGCCTCGTCGCGCCGGCCGTCCAGCGCGAGCCCGGCCGCGTGGGCGCAGACGTGCTGCGAGAGGAGGCGCCAGGCGCGGAAATCCGGGATGTCGGCGGCGAAGTCGCCGGGCGTGAGGTCGCCGATGCGCTCGAACGCGGTCACCCGGCCGAGCCAGGCGCGCTGCGGCGCGAGCGTCTCCCAGTCGGCCGCGAGCGCGGCGCGGTTCTGCGCGACGAACGCGAGGTAGTCGGGCACCCGGGCGAGGCTGGGGATGGTGCGCACCTGCAGGCGGACGCGGTCGAAGGCGCGGGCCTCCTCGGAGGGGCTCCGGCGCGAGTACTCCATCAGCACGCGGTAGCTCTCCTCCGCGCCCGGGAAGGCGGGCGAGAACTCCTCGACCGGCAGCGGGTGCAGGATCGCGGGCTCGTCCCAGGCCAGCCAGACGAGCACGGGTGCGACCGCGAGCCAGCCGGCGGCGACCGCGCGTCCGGTCAGGACCCGGCGGCGCGAGGCCCCGAGCATGAGCACGGCCGGCAGGAGGACGGTCGCGACGGCGACCAGCACGAGTGTCGTGCGGACGTAGCCCGGCAGCTTGGCGTCGGGCGAGGCCGCCTCCTCGAGCGCGGCGTAGACGACCGGCAGCGACCCGGCGAGGACGAGAAAGGTCAGGACGACGAGGGCCAGGGTCAGGCCGACGACGGCGAACGAGAGCAGCAGGCGCCGCCACCAGGGGGCGCGCGCGACGGGAACGGCGGGGGACGGGTCCATGGGGCGGGAGGGGTTGGACGCGGGCCGGGCCACGGTCGCCCGCGTGCGCAGCAGGCCGCAGCGCCGGTCGGGTGGCAACGCCGGAATCGGACTTCCCCGGGCGCGGCGGCGCCGGGGCGGGAATGATCGCCGCGCCGCACCGGGCGGCGCGCGGGCCTCAGATGAGGCCGAGCTTCATCTTCCCCTCCTCGGAAATCATCGACTGGTTCCAGGGCGGGTCCCAGGTGATGCGGACGTCGGCGGCGGAGACGCCGGGGACGAGGAGGATCTTGCTCTTGGCGTCCTCGGCGATGACCGGGCCCATGCCGCAGCCCGGCGCGGTCAGCGTCATGGCCACGTCGACCTTGTGGCCGCCGCCCTCGGCCGGCGCGATCTCGAGGGAGTAGATCAGCCCGAGGTCCACGATGTTGACCGGGATCTCCGGGTCGAACACCTGCCGCAGCTGCGCCCAGATCGCCTCGGCGTCCGGGGCGCCGCCCGCGGCGGGCGCGGCGGCGGGCGCGGCCACCGCCACCTGCTCGCCGAGGGCGTCGGCGTCGGCGCCGTTGATGCGGAAGAGGCCGTAGCCCGTCTGCACCGTGTAGCTGCCGCCGAGGACCTGGTGGATGAAGACGGTCTCGCCGCCGGCGAGCGTCTGCTTGTCGCCGGACGGGATCTGGTGCGCGACGACGTCGCGGGAGAGGGTGCGTTCTCTATTCTGCATGGTAGAGAGTAGCGGGTAGCGGGTAGTGGGTAGAGTGCAGTCGAGAGGCCTGGTCGCGAGTCGGGAGTTGCGCAGCGGAATGCCCGCTACTCGCTACCCGCTGCTCGCTACGGTCGCCTCATCCTTGAATTTCGCGCGGATGATCTCGCTGAGGCGGTCGTGGAGCTGCTGGTCCTCGAGCTTGCCGAGGACCTCCTCGAAGAAGCCGAAGACGAGCAGCTCGTCGGCCTGGGCCTTCCGGATGCCGCGCGACTGGAGGTAGAACTCCTGCTCGGCGGGGATGCGGGCCGAGGTGGCGCCGTGGGTGCAGCGCACGTCGTTGGCCTGGATCTCGAGGCCGGGCAGCGAGTGCGCCTCGGCGTCGTCGGAGAGCATCAGGTTGCGGTTGCTCTGGTAGGCGTCGGTCTTCTGGGCGTCGGGGTCCACCACGATGAGCCCGGAGAAGATGGTCTTCGCCTGGTCGAGGAGCGCGTTCTTGTAGAGCAGGTTCGACGAGGTGTGCGGCGCCTGGTGGATCTGCAGCGTCCGCTGGTCGAACTCCTGCGTCCCGTGCGCGATGGTCAGCGCCAGCATCTCCGAGTGGGCGCCGGGCGCCTGGAGCTGGGAGAAGCTCTCGTGGCGCGCCTGGCGCGCGCCGGCATGGAGGTTGAGCGAGAGCACGCGGGCGTCGCGGCGCGCGACGGTGGCGTTGAACTGCAGGGAGAGCGTCTCGCGGCTCCAGTCCTGCATCGCGACGTACGTGAGCCGGGCGCCGTGGCCGGCGAAGAGGTCGTTGCCGCCGCAGACGAACTGGGCCTCGCCGGGGTTGGCGGAGCGGAAGAAGTCGGCGACCGTGACGCGGGCGTTCTCCTCGGCCACGACGAGCGTGTGGGGGAAGAGCGCGGTGCCGGAGCGGGCGGCGTAGTGGAAGACGCCGATGGGCCGGTCGATCTCGACGCCCTTGGGGACGTAGAGGAAGGCGCCGTCCTCGAGGAAGGCCTCATGGAGCGCGGCGAACTTCTCGGAGCCGAGCTTCGACGGCTGGGTCAGCAGGTGCGCGCGCACCAGGTCGCCGTGCCGGAGGAGGGCGTCCTGCAGCGAGCCGAAGACCACGCCGCGGCGGGCCAGGTCGTCGGACACCGCCTCGTGGAAGACCGCGCGGTGGTTGGCGAACGCGAGCGTGCCGGCGCCGTCGATGCCGAGGGAGGTGTGGTGCGCGTCGGCGAGCGCCACCGGCTCGGGCAGGGCCACGCCGTCGAGCGTGAGCCCGCCGAGGTCGGAGAAGCGCCAGCCCTCGTCCGTGCGGCGGGGCAGGGGCAGGGAGGCGAAGCGCGCGTAGGCCGCGCGCTTGCGCTCCAGCCACCAGGCCGGGAGGTGGCGGACCCGCGCGAGGTGGGCCTCGAAGGCGGCGGGCGTGAAGGAGCCGACGACCGGGACGGTGATCGGGGAGGAGGCGGGCATGGGAATCGCGGAGTTCGGAATTCGGAGTGCGGATTGCGGAGTGCGGACCAGGCGGCGGGCGGGTCGGGATTCACCCCGCACTCCGCCATCGCCGATCCGCAACGGGGTCAGCCGACCGACCCCTCCATCTCCAGGTCGATGAGCCGCTTGAGCTCGACGGAGTACTCCATCGGGAACTGGCGGGCGAGGTCGTTGATGAAGCCGTTGACCGCGAGGCTCATGGCCTGCGCCTCGGTGAGGCCGCGCTGCTGCATGTAGAAGATCA
>CAYWTK010000117.1:0-10534 GCA_964460895.1 uncultured Opitutaceae bacterium | reverse complement strand
CGTCGCGGTCGGACTGACCGAACGGCCCAGGTCCGCCGGCCCGGCCGGGCTATGACAATCGGTCCGAAGATTTTTCTGGCGCCCGGTCCGCGAATCCGCACGCTCCGCCTCGCATCAGGAAAGGATCACCGGGGCAACCCGGTGGTTCTGCCAACCGAGCCTAGGAGTGGTTACGGTGGTTTCGAGTGACGCAAGTCACCCGGATGTGCGGGCCGCAAGGCCCGAACAAAAAACTCCTCCGACCAAGCGAAAAGCCGCCTGATGCCCTCAGGCGGCTTTTCGTTTGTAGGAAAACCTGGTGCGCGAACCTCAACAGCTCACGCATCATGTCAGACATCATCAGCCTCCCCTCCCTCCGGCTCAACCCGGACAACCCGAACCACCATCTCTGGAACAACAACGGGACGTGGTTCCTGCACTACACGGTGTATCCCACCCCGTTCACGAAGGAGCGCATCCGGCGCTCCCTCGGCACGAAGGACGTCGAGGTCGCGCGCCAGCGGCGCGACGCCTTCTTCCGCCACCTGACCGGCCAGGCCGCCACGGCCACGGTCGCCACGCGCCAGACCGCGGTCGCCTGAGCCCGCTCCCTTTGCCGTAGAACCCGGGCCCGCGCCTACCGGTGCGGGCCCTTTTTTTCACGGGATCCGGAGCTGCATCCCGACGCGGAGCGCCGTGGCGCCCTGGAGGACGTCGCGGTTCGCGTTGAAGATCTCCTGCCAGCGGCTGGCGGTGCCGTAGTAGCGCAGGCTGATGCGGGAAAGGGAATCGCCCTCGGCGACCACGTGGATGCGGGGCTCGGCGGTCGCCGGCGCGCGGGTCGGGGCCGGGGCGCCGCTCGCGATCTGCGCGGCCGGCGTGCCGAGCCGGGCCGCCGCCGCGATCTGGTCGAGCGTGCCCTGCGCCTGCGCGAGCCGGGCGGCGAGCGACCGGTTCTCCTCGCGCAGCTGCACCATTGTCGTCGCGCGCTCCCGTTCGAGCGCGGTATTGGACTCGACCAGCCGGGCGTTCGCCGCCCGCAGCCCCTCGAGGTCGCGCCGCACCTCCGCCAACTGCGCGGCCATCGCGTTGACGTTGGCCGAGGCGCTGCGCTCCGCGTCGTTGCGCGACGTCTCGGCGCTGCGCGCCAGCTGGCCGAGGCGATCGGCCTCGGTGCGCTGCGCCTCCAGCTGCTGCCGCAGGTCGCGCGCCTGGGCCTCGAGCCGCGCGTTCGCCTCGGTGAGCTCGGCCACCGTCGTGCCCTGCGTCTCCGCGGCCGTCTCCGTCTCCGCCAGCTTCGTCCGCGCGGCGACGAGGTCCGCGGCGGCCGTGTCGGCCCGGCGGCGTTCCGCGGCGGCGTCCGCCTGCGCGGCGACGAGCGCCTGGCGGAGCGCATCCGTCTCCGTCTGGACCTTGAGCAGCTGCCCGCCGACCGCCTCGAGGCGGACCTCGAGCGCCGTCTTCTCCTCGGCAAGGCGTTCCGCGGCGGAGCTCCCGCTGCGCTGCGCGGTGGCCAGCTGCGCGGTCAGGCGGTCGACCTGCTCGCGGAGCGAGGCGCGCTCCTGCTCGAGCTTCTGGTTGGCGGCCGTCAGCTCGGCGACGGACGCGCCGTGCGCGCCGGCCTCCCGCTCGGCCGTGGCGACCTGCTGGCGGAGCGCGTCGCGCTCGCCCGTGATTCGTTCCACGGCGTCCGCCGCCTGCTGCAGCTGGCGCCGGAGCTCCTCGCCCGCCGCGGTCAGGTCGCGGACGCGGGCCTGGGCCTGCTCGAACTCCGCCCGCGACGGTCCGTCGTCGGCGGGCTTGGCGGCGAGCAGCGCCCGGTTCGCCTCGGTGAGGGAACGGTTGGTCTCGCGGGCGCGCGCCAGCTGGCCGGCGATCCCGGCGATCTCCCGCGCGGCCGCCGCCCGCTCCTCCTCGAGGGCGGCGTCCAGGTCCTTCACCCGGCCCTGCAGCGTCGCGATCTCGGAACGGAAGGCGTCGCTCTGGTTCGCGGCCACGGCCTGAGCCTGCGCGGCGAGGGCCGCCTCGGCGCTGCGCCGCGCGTTGTCGAAGTCCTGCTCGAGCCGCGCGTTGGCGGCCGTGAGTTCCGCGACCTGCGACCGCAGCCGGTCGGCCGCGCCGCCGGCCTCGGCCAGCTCGGTCCGCAGCCGCGCCGCCTCCGCCGCGGCCGCGGCGGCGCCCTCGGCCGTGCGCCGCGCCGCGGTCAGCTGCTCCTCCAGCGCGGCGATCTGCGCCCGGGCGTTGTCGAGGGCCCGGTTGTCGCGCGAGGCCGCCGCGAGCCGGACGTTCTCCGCCTCGAGGCGGGACAGCTCGCGGCGCAGCGCCTCCGCCGCCTCGCCGGCCTGACGGGCCGCCGCGAGGTCGCGCTGCGCCTGGGAATTGGACTCGGCCAGCCTCCGGGCCTCCGCCTGCTGCCGCTCAAGGTCGCGGCGGACGGCATCCCGCTCGCGCTCCAGCTCGGCCACACGGTCGCCCCCGCCGCGCGCGCCGGCGAGCGCCTGCGTCAGCCGCGCGACCTCGGCCGCGCGTTCCCGGGCCTCGGCCTGGGCCGCGGCCACCTGGGAGCGGAGCGCGTCGGCCGCGGCGCCGACGTCACGACCTTCGGTGCGGGCCTGCGCCAGCTCGCGGGCCAGGCGGGCGTTCTCGTCGCGGAGGCCCGCGACGCCCGCCGCCTCGCCGCGCAGGCGCTCGACCTCCGCGCGGAGCGTGCGCATCTCGTCGGCGTCGACGGCCGGCGCGGCCGGACGACGGGCGGACGCCAGCGCGGCGGAGAGCCGGTCGCGCTCCGCCTCGGCGGCGGCCAGCCGCTCCCGGAGGGCGGTGCGGTCCCGCTCCGCCGTGCCCTGCGCGTCGGCGCCGGCGGACGCCCGCTCCTGGGCGGCGCGCAGTTCGTCGCGCAGCTTCAGGGCGTCCTCGCGCAGGCTCGTCTTGTCGGATTCGGCCACGGCGAGGCGCGCGGTGAGGTCATCGACCTGGCGGCGCGCCGCCAGAAGCGCCGCGTCGTCCCGCGCGGCGGCGGACAGCCGGGCGTTGGCCTCGTCCAGCTCCCGGATGCGGGCCGACAGGCGCTCGATCTCGGCCGTCGCGGTGGACGCGGTGCCGGCCGCCGCCTGCGCGGCCTCCAGGGCGCGACGCAGTTCGGCCGTCTCGGCGGCGCGGCGTTCGGCGTCCGCGCCCGCGGCCGCGACGGCCTGGCGGGCGGTCTCCAGTTCGCGGCGGACGGACTCCTCCGCCGTCCGGGCGGCGGCCAGCTGTTCCTGCAGACCCTGCACCTCGGCGGACTTGGACTGGCCGGCGCGGAGCCGGTCCACCTCCTGGGTGAGGCGGTCGTTGATGGCGCGCAGTCCGTTGGCTTCGGCGGCCAGCCTCCGGAGGCGGGCCATCTCGTCCTGCAGGGCCCGCGCATCGGGTGACGCCGCGGGAGGAGCGGCCGGACGGGCGGCCTCGGCGCGCAGTCGGGCGGCCTCGGTTTCGCTGGCCGCGAGGCGGTCGCGGAGGGACTGCAGTTCGGCGGAATCGGGGGCCGGAGCCGCCGACGGCGGTCGGGCGTCGCGCGCGGCGATCGCCTCCTGCAGCTGGCCCTGGAGTTCGGCGAGGCGGGACTGGGCCGCGGCCAGCGCTTCGCCGGCCTGGCGCGCCTCGTCCCGCAGCCGCAGCGCGTCCTCGCGCACGCTGGCCTTGTCCGACTCGGCCACCGCCAGACGGGCGGTGAGGTCCTCCACCTGCCGCCGCGCCGCGACGAGCGGGGCGTCGTCCCGGGCCGCGGCGACCAGCCGGGCGTTCGCCTCGCCCAGTTCGCGCACCTGGGCGGTGAGGCGGGCGACTTCGGCGCCGGCGGAGGACGCGGCGCCGGCGGACGCCTGCGCGGCCTCGAGGCTGCGGCGGAGACCGGCCACCTCGGCGTCCCGACGCTCGGCGTCCGTCCGGGCGGAAGCGAGGGCCTGGCGCGCGGATTCGAGCTCGCGGCGCGCGGATTCCTCCGCCGCGCGGGCGGCGGCCAGGTCGCGGCGTGCGGCCTCCAACTCAGGGGAGGTGGCGGCGCCCTGGCGGGCCCGTTCGAGGTCGGCCGCCAGGCGCTCGTTCATCGCCCGGAGACTGCCGGCCTCGGCGGCGATCCGGCGCAGGCGCGCGACCTCGTCCTGCAGGGTCCGCAGTTCGCCGTCCGCGGCGGGTTGGCGGGCGGCGGTGAGCGCGGCCTGAGCTTCGGCGGCGGCGGCCTCGCTGCGCCGCAGTCGCTCCTGCACCGCCTCGAGTTCGCGCCGGAGGCCGTCGGCGGCGCCGGCGGCGGCGGTGCGCTGGTTGAGGGACTGCTCGAGGGAGGCCGCCCACTTCTCGAGCTGGGCCTTCTCGGCCTCGAGGGAGGCCTTCTCCGCGGCGAGCTGCTGGTTCGCGGCGGCGAGGCGGTTGTTCGCGTCGATCGCGCGCGCGAGGTCCGCCTCGGCCCCGGGAGCCGCGGCCGGCGCCACGCGGGCGACCGCCGGGGCCGCCGCGCCGGCGAGGCGGGCGCGGAGGGCGCGGACGGCGTCGGCCGTGCGCGCCCGCTGGTCCGGCGTGAGGCTGCGCTCGACGAAGTCGCGGGCCTGCGGCGGCGCCCCGCCCTCGACGGCCAGCGTGAGCCAGGCGAACGCGGCGACGGGGTCCGCCGCCAGGCCGCCGCGACCCGAGGCGACGAGGACGCCGAGGTTGTTCTGCGCCGCGGCGAAGCCCCGCTCGGCCGCGGCCTGGTAGAGGGCGGCGGCGGCGCGCTCGTCGCGCTCGACGCCGCGGCCGTCCTCGAGCATGAGGCCGAGGTTGTACTGGGCGCGGGCGAAGCCCTGGTCGGCCGCGACCCGGTACCAGCGCGCCGCCTGCGCCTCGTCCACGCGGACCCCGCGGCCGGTCTCGAAGGCGAGGCCGAGGTTGAACTGCGCCTCGGCGACGCCGGCCTCGGCCGCCTGCTTGAACCAGATGGCGGACTCGAAGAAGTCCTGCTTCACGCCCCGTCCGGCGGCGTACATGTTGCCGACGTTGAACTGCGCCGCGGGGAACCCGCGTTCGGCGGCCAGCAGGTAGTGCCGGAAGGCCGCGCGCTCGTCGGCCGGCACGCCGCGGCCCAGCTCATGGGCCAGCCCGAGGTTGAACTGCGCCTGCGCGTGGCCGCGCTGGGCGGCGCGGGTGTACCACTCCACGGCCTCGCGGTGACGGCCCTCGGCGGTCAGGAGGTTGCCCAGCGTGTTCTGCGCCTCGGAGTCGCCCTGTTCGGCGAGCGCGCGCACCTGCTCGACGCCGGGCGCCGGTTGCGCCCGCGCGGGGGCGGCGGCGAGCGCCAGCAGGCACAGGAAGACGAGGACCTTCCACCGCCGCGGCGAGTCCGGCGCGACGCTCAACCAGCCCATTCTGGAGGGTAACCGCACCATTCAAGCCAAGGGGGAAACGCGACAGGGGAGCAAGGCCGCATCCTCCATGCCGTGGATGATCTTCTTGTCCGGCGGGCAGAACGTCGCGAGCGCCCCGCCGAGGCGGGCCCGGCCCTCGACGACGAAGAAGTAGGGGCAGAGCCGGAGACGCCCGGCCTGCGGGGCGACGACGGCGGGGCCGCCCGCCGCCGCCTCGTAGAGCGGGTGCTCGACGCGGCGCGGCTTCCGGTACTCCTGGAGCACGTGGAGGTTCGTCGCCGCCAGCCCGAGGGCCCGGTCGACCCCGGCCTGCCACTCCTCGCGGGAGCAGTCGCTGCCGAGCACGACGCTGCGCGCGCCCCAGGCGGTCTCGTGGAAGCCCGAGATCTTGATGATGAGGTCGCGCTCCTTCTGCGACGCGGCGACGAGGTCGCGCCAGTCGCCGAGCGGGCGTCCGCCCACGCGCGGCCCGTCCAGCACGGCGCCGGGGGGCAGCGGCGCGGGGTCGAGCACCCACGACTGCGGAACGAGCCGGCGCAGGCGCTCGAGCGCGCCGCGGGACAGGTTCTCCTGCCAGAACGGCGCGAGGCGGTGGTGGTGGAAGAGCGCGAGCGCGAGCTTCTCCTCCTGGAAGGGCCGCATCGGCGGGGCGACGGCGACGTGGCCGGCGGCCCAGGCCTCGAGGACGTGCGGGGCCGCGGGCACCTGCGCCCAATCGAACAGCTCGAAGAAGCGGTAAACGACGTCGATCTTCTCCGGCGTGCCCTCGACGTCGAAGAAGAGCTCGCCGCCGAGCGGGAAGAGCGCCTCGGGCCGGAGGCAATGCACGCGCCGGCCGCGGCGCTGGAGCTGCGCCGCGACCCACTCCATCTCGGGCCGGTAGGTCGCGGCCTCGTCCGAGACGACCAGGGCGACGAGCGGGTTGCGGACCTGGGGCCGGAGCGCGGCGAGCGACTCGTGGAAGAGGTCGAGCATCGCGTCACCGTGGCCGAGCACGGCGGGGTCGGCGTCCCCGCCGTAGAGGCGGTTGAGGAAGGCGGTCAGGCCGATGCCGCCGGGCACCGAGTCGAGCTCGGTCAGGGCGAAGCCGTCGTCCGTCAGCAGCAGGTCCGGCCGCAGCACGGTCGGCAGCGCGCCGCGGTTGCGCGGGTCGCGCGCGTGGGCGACGAGCGCGGCGGGCTTGCCGCGGTCGAGGTACTCCGCGACCCAGGGCGCGAGCAGCGGGCGGTTGCGCAGGAGGTTCCGGCCCGCCGCCGAGCGGAGGTAGAGCGTCTCGAGGGCCTGGTGGAACTCGAGGCAGGCGGCGCCGACCGCCTCCAGCTCCGCGACCTGCTCCGGCGTCAGGGGCCACGCCGCGGGCGACAGGCGCCACGTCTTGTCCTCGAACAGCGGTTGGGCGGCGAGGGCGGAGCGCAGGTGCTCGTGGGCGAGGGCGGACATGGGCGGGGGCGGGCGCGCCTATTCGTCGTCCATCTGGATGTCCTTGTTCCGGTGCCGCGGGCAGCCGGCGCGGAGCCAGGCGTAGATGAAGCGGTCGAGGTCGCCGTCGAGCACGCCCTGCGTGTCGCTGGTGGAGACGCCGGTGCGGAGGTCCTTCACCATCTGGTACGGCTGGAGCACGTAGCTGCGGATCTGGCTCCCCCACCCGATCTCGCCCTTCTCGCCGTAGAACTTCTCCATCTCGCTGCGCTGCTCGTCCATCCGCTTCTCGTAGAGGCGGGCCTTGAGGACGTTCATCGCGCTGGCGCGGTTCTTGATCTGGGAGCGCTCGTTCTGGCAGACGACGACGATGCCGGTGGGAAGGTGGGTGATGCGGACGGCGGAGTCGGTGGTGTTGACGCCCTGACCGCCCTTGCCGGAGGAGCGGTAGACGTCGACCCGCAGCTCGTTGTCGGGGATCTCGATGGCGATCTCCTCGTCGATCTCCGCCACGACGTCCACGGCGCAGAAGGACGTGTGCCGGCGCTTGTTGGCGTCGAACGGGCTGATGCGCACGAGCCGGTGCACGCCGCGCTCGGCCCGGGCGTAGCCGTAGGCGTTCTCGCCGCGGAGGAGCAGGGTCGCCTTGGTGATGCCGGCCTGGTCGCCGGCCTGCACGTCCTGCACCTCGACCGAGAGCCCGCGGCGCTCGGCCCAGCGCAGGTACATGCGGAAGAGCATGTCGGCCCAGTCGTTCGACTCCGTGCCGCCCGCGCCGGACTGGATGCTGAGGAAGGCGTTGTTGCGGTCGAACTGGCCGGTGAGGAACGAGGCGATCTCGAGCTTGTCGAGCTCCTCGACCATGGCCGCGACCGAGGCGTCGAGCTCGCGCGCGTACGACTCCTTCTCCGCGGGGGCGGCGGACTCCACCAGCTCGACCATGACGGCGGCGTCGTCGAGCTTGCGCTGGAACGCCACGAGGCCGCCGATGGTCTTCTTCAGGGCGTTGAGCTTGCCGATGTGCTTCTGGGCCTTGTCGCTGTTGTTCCAGAAGTCGGGGGCGCCCATCTGCGCCTCCATCGCCTCGATCTCGCGCTGCTTCTGTTCGACGTCAAAGAAACCTCCACAGGTAGCCGGCGCGCTTCTTGATGTTCTCGAGGTGGGAGAAGGTCTCGGGGGCGATCATGGTCCGGCCATGACCCCAAAGAGGGCGCGGCCGCGCAAGGGGAATCTTGCGCCGCGGCCTCAGCCGCGGAGCGCGCCGGCGGCGGATTCCTCGAGGAAGGCCCGGTAGGTGCGGGCCAAGCCCTCGCGCAGAGGGATGCGCGCGGTCCAGCCGAGGGCGGACAGCCGCGACACGTCCATGAGCTTGCGCGGCGTGCCGTCGGGCTTGGTCGGGTCCCAGGCGATGCGGCCGGTGTAGCCGACGACTGCCGCGACGAGCTCGGTGAGCTCGCGGATGGACACGTCCGTGCCGGTGCCGACGTTGATCCAGTCCGGCGGGTCCGGCAGGCGGAGCAGGAAGGCGCAGGCGTCGGCGAGGTCGTCCACGTGGAGGAACTCCCGGCGCGGCGAGCCCGTGCCCCAGGCCGCGACCTCGGGCCGCCCCGCGACCTTCGCCTCGTGGAACCGGCGGATGAGGGCGGGCAGGACGTGCGAGTTCTCCGGATGGTAGTTGTCGCCCGGACCGTAGAGGTTGGTCGGCATCGCCGAGTGGTAGAGGAGGCGGTGCTGCCGGCGGTAGTACTGCGCGAGCTTCAGCCCGGCGATCTTGGCGATGGCGTAGGCCTCGTTGGTGGGCTCGAGCGCGCTCGTCAGCAGGCAGTCCTCGCGCATCGGCTGGGGCGCGAGCTTCGGGTAGATGCAGGAGCTGCCGAGGAAGAGCAGGCGCGGCACGTCCGCCGCGCGGGCGCCCTCGATGCAGTTGGCCGCGATCAGGAGGTTGTCGTAGAGGAAATCGGCCGGGTAGGTGTTGTTGGCGTGGATGCCGCCGACCTTGGCGGCCGCGACGACGACCGCGTCGGGGCGCTCGGCCGCGAGGAAGGCGCGGACCGACCGCTGGTCGGCGAGGTCGAGGCCCTCGCGCCGGGAGCGGAGGAGGAGCGTGACGCCGGGCTCGGCGCGGAAGCGCCGCACCAGTGCGGCGCCGACCATGCCGAGGTGACCTGCGATGAAGAGCCTCATGGTGAGATGGCGCGGTGCGGCGGAGGATCCTCAGCCGAGCGTCGCGAGCAGGCGCTCGACCTCGGCCTTCTTCGCCTGCAGCTCGGCCAGCTGCCGGCGCGCCCCCTCGAGCACCGCGGGGGGCGCCTTGGAGGCGAAGGCCGGGTTCGCGAGGCGCGCCTCGGTGCCGGCGATGTGCTTGGTCACGGCCTCGAGCTCCTTGGCGAGCCGGGCCTTCTCGGCGGCGACGTCGCCGCCGCCGGCCTGACGGACGAGGTTCCACGAGCCGAAGGCGGTGACGCAGGCCGCCGCCCCCGGGGCGAGCGCGCCCCGGACGACCTCGGCCGCGCCGAGCATGCGGCGCAGCTTCGGCAGGTTGGCTTCGACCGCCTGCCACGCGGCATCGGCGGCCTCGACGACGAAGCGCGAGTCCTTGCGCGCCGCCTCGCCCTGCTCGGCCTTGAGCGCGCGCAGGCGGGAGACCATCTCCTTGAGGCCGGCGACGGTCGCCGCCGCCGAGCCGTCCACGGCCACGCCCCGCGCGGCGAGCGCGGCCGCGAGCACCGAGGCGTCCTCGACGCGCTCGTCGCGCATGAGGAAGCGTCCCTCGGCCCCGTAGCCGAGCAGGTGCCAGAGCTCCTCGGTGATGAAGGGCGTGAAGGGGTGCAGCAGGAGCAGCGTCTGGCGCAGGACGAGGTCCTGGATCGCGAGGCAGTTGTCGCGGGTCGCGGGGTCCTGGAGCTTGGCCTTCGAGACCTCGACGTACCAGTCGCAGAAATCGTTCCAGAAGAATCCGTACAGGGACTGCACCGCGCCGCTGAACTCGAACGCGCCGAAGGCCTGGTCCACGGCCCGCGTGGTCGCGAGCAGGCGGTCGAGGATGGCGTGGTCGTCCGCGTCGAACTTCGCGGCGTCGAGCCGCGCCACGACGGCGGCGAGCGAGGAGTTGTCGGCCATCGCGCCGCTCATCTGCCGGAAGCGCGCGGCGTTCCAGAGCTTGTTGCAGAAGTTCTTCCCGCCCTCGATGCGGTCCTCCTGGAAGCGGATGTCCTGGCCCTGGGGGGCGATCGAGACGATGCCGAAGCGGAGGCCGTCGGCGCCGTACTTGGCGATGAGGTCGAGCGGGTCGGGCGAGTTGCCGAGCGACTTCGACATCTTGCGGCCCTGCGCGTCGCGGATGATGCCCGTGAAGTAGACGTCGCGGAACGGCACGCGCTCCGCCAGCGGCCGGCCCGGCGCGGTGTACTCGAGGCCGGCCATGATCATGCGGGCGACCCAGAAGAAGATGATGTCCGGACCGGTCACGAGCGTGCTGGTCGGGTAGAAGGCGTCGTAGCCGGCCGCCTTCATCCGCTCGGCGTCGGGCCAGCCGAGGGTCGCGAAGGGCCAGAGCCACGAGGAGGCCCAGGTGTCGAGCACGTCCTCCTCCTGCACCCAGTTCTCCGGGTCGGCCGGGCCCGCGAGCGAGACGTGCACCTTCGCGGGGTCGCGGAGGTCGGCCTCGGTCAGGCGCTCCTTGTCGAGGCCGCGGCGGTACCAGACGGGGATGCGGTGGCCCCACCAGAGCTGGCGGCTGATGCACCAGTCCTGGATGTTCT
>CAYWTK010000116.1:0-10905 GCA_964460895.1 uncultured Opitutaceae bacterium | reverse complement strand
CGGTCGAGGTTCTCCATCTTGAGCCGGTCGACGGCGTTGGAGCCGCCGCCGCCGAGGCCGATGAGCTTCACGCCGACGTCGCGGTCGGCCAGCGCCTCGAGGGGGAGTTCGGAGTGTTCCATGGCGGGGGTCCTCAGGAGAAGAGCTTGGAGAACGACTCGAACACGCTCCGGCGCGGGCGGCGGGCCGGGGCGGTGTTCTCGCTCAGGGCGCGCAGGCCGAACTGGAAGACGCCGAGCACGGTGGAGAACCCGGGGTCCTTGAGCTCGTCCTTCACCCAGCCCGGCGCCTCGCCGCGGCGGGCGGGCAGGCCGAAGACGCGGCTGGCGGCCTCCTCGGCGCCGGCCATGCGCGAGGTGCCGCCGGTGAGGACGACGCCGGCGCCGCAGTGGTCGGGCGAGAGCGCGGGACCGAGCTTCCGCCGCACGACCTCGAAGATCTCCTGCATCCGCGCCGCCGCGATCGTCTCGATCGCCGGGCGCGGCAGCTGGCGGTCGCCGAAGGAGAGGTCGCCGTTGAGCCAGACCTTGTCCGACTTGTCCCGCGTCTGCACCGTCGCCCGGGCGTGCCGGAGCTTGAGCAGCTCGGCCTGCGCGGTCGTCACGCGCAGCCCGATGGCGAGGTCGTTGGTCACGTGCTCGCCGCCCACCGGCAGCGCGCCGGTGGCCTGCACGTGGCCGTCGCGGTAGAGGACGTAGTCGGTCACGCCCTTGCCCACGTCGAGCACCAGCGCGCCCCGCGCCCGCTCCTCGGGGGTGGTGAGGAGGGCGCCGGAGGCGAGGGACGAGAGGACGAGCTCGCGGACCTCGAGGTGGTAGCCGCCGACCACGTGGATGTTGTCGCTCACCTTGCTCTCCTCGCCGTGGACGATCCAGTAGCCGACCTCGAGCCGGCGTCCGCTGAGGTGCTCCGGGTCGGTGACGGGGCGGCCGTCGAGCCGGTACGGGCGGCGGAGCTCGTGGATGCGGGTGCGCCCCGGGGCCAGCTCCTTCTGCTTGGCCAGGTCGCAGACCATGGCGATGTCGAGGGCGGTGACGGTGTTGTCGGCGGACTTGACGTTGACCGACGCCTCGTTGGCGAACCCGTCGAGGTGGGCGCCGGTCTGGGCCAGCCAGACCTCCTCGATGCGCGCGCCGGACTTCTTCTCGGCCGCCTCGAGGGCGTGGTGCGCCGCCTCGCTGGCGGCCTTGTAGTCCACGACCTCGCCCTTCATCACGCCGCGCGACGGCGCGAGGCCGAGGCCGATGAGGTTGAGGCCGCGCCCGCGGGCGATTTCGCCCACGAGCACGACGGTCTTGGCGGTGCCGATTTCGACGGCGGCGACAATGCGGCCGCGGTTAGAGATCACGTTGGGATTTCCGGGAGGAGGGTTGGAGGGAGAAGACGGGGGCGGGGCGCGCCGGCCGGGCGGGCGCGCCGGCGGCGGCCGGGGCGAAGGTCACGGGCACCTGGGAGCCGAGCGCGAGGTTGACCGACTGCAGCGCGGGCGCGCCGGCGGCGAGCGCCGCCTGGTCCACGATGTAGTCGAGCTGCGCCACCTGCCGCAGGAAGTCGCCGCGCGCGCTGAAGACGATCTCCGGGATGTCCTGGGCGCGCACGACCAGCTCGCGGTGCTCGCGCAGGCGCTCGAGGGAGACGATGAGCCAGCCGCGGTAGAGGTGCGGCGCCTGCAACTGCGCGGTCGAGAGCAGGTCGGAGACGACGTCCATCCCCGCCACCGGCTCGTAGCCCCCGGACGCGGAGCGGCGCAGCGAGAGCCCGGCGAGCCAGGGCAGCCCGGCGACGAGCGCCGGCTCGTAGTGCGCGCCGTCGTAGACCACGCCGTCGCGCGCGACCAGCAGCGCGCGCACGGCGCCGTCGCCGGCGTCCACCTGCAACCGCGCCACCGGGGTGCGCTCCTGGAGGTTGACCACGAGGGTGTCGGGGAAGTTGCGCGTCAGCACCGCCACGCTCACCTGCCCGCTCGCCATCAGCCGGTCCCGGAGGACGGCGAGGTCGAGCGCCATCAGCGTCGTGCCCTTCGGCAGGGCCAGCGTGCGCTCGGTCCACTCGCGGGTGAGCACGCCGTTGGTGAGGACGACGACCTCGCGCACCGGGCGGCTGTGCACGGCGGAGGCGAGGGCCGCGCGGTCGCTCTCCCAGGCGTGGACGACGGCGTAGATGCCCCAGGCCGAGAGTCCGACGAGCACGGCGAGCGCGACGACCCGGGCGGTCGCGAGCAGCTGGCGGCGGCGGCCGCGGCGCGACATGGCGCGCGGCGCCACCTCCTGGCGGATGGTCCGCCAGGAGCCGCCGGCCCGGGGCGTGTCGCGCTCCTCGCTCATGCGGGGGCCGGGCCGCGCGCGGCGGCGTGCCGCTCGAGCGCGGGCGCCACGAGCTCGCGGCAGAGGGCGTTGAAGTCGAGGCCGACGCAGCGCGCGCTCATCGGCAGCAGGCTCGTCTCCTTCATGCCCGGCAGCGTGTTGATCTCGAGGAGGTGCAGGCCCTCGCCCGGGGCGAGGATGAAGTCGATGCGCGCGTAGTCGCGGCACCCGCAGGCGGCGAACGCCGCCTCCGCCGCGCGCCGCACCTCGGCCGCCTCGTCCTCGGTGAGGGGCGCGGGCGCCGTGTACTCGGTCAGGCCCTTGGTGTACTTCGAGGTGTAGTCGAAGACCCCGCTGCGCGGCGTGATCTCGACCACGCCCATGGCGCGGCCGCGGAGGAGGCCGACGGTCAGCTCGCGGCCGACGATGCGCTTCTCGGCCACCCAGTCGCCGGCGCGGAGGCCGGCGAGGGCGATCTCGAGGCCGGCGCGGGTGCTGATCATCTGCAGCCCGACGCTGCTGCCCTGCCGGTTGGGCTTGAGCACGACCTGCTCGCCCAGCTCGGCGGCCAGCTGCGCGGCGCGGGGCTTGTCGGCCGCCTCGAAGGCCCGGCCGGGCGCCACGCGCACGCCGGCCGCGGAGACGGCCTGCCGCGTGCGCCACTTGTCGAAGCAGAGCTCGCTGCCCTTGGCATCGCAGCCGGCGTAGGCCACGCCGGCGGCCTCGAGCAGCCGCTGCATGCCGCCGTCCTCGCCGAACACGCCGTGCAGGGTCGAGAAGACCACGTGGCGCCGCGGGTCGAGGCCCGGCGGCAGCGCGTCGGCGTCGACCACGAAGAGCTCCGTGGGGAAGGAATTGGTCAGGGCGTGCGCCGCGGCCCGGCCGGAGCCGAGGGAGACCTCGCGCTCGGGGGACGTGCCCCCGGCGAGGACGGCGATGACGGGGTCGTTCATAGGAAGTCCTTCCAGTCACGCCCGAAGAGCATCACCTCGGGCTGGAGCTCCACCCCGCGCGCGGCGCGCACGCGGGCGCGGACCCGGCGGACGAGGTCGAGGACGTCGGCGCAGGTGGCGCCGCCGCGGTTGACGATGAAGTTGGCGTGGACGGTCGAGACCTCGGCGCCGCCGCTGCGCTCGCCCTTGAGGCCGCACTCGTCGATCAGGCGGCCGGCCGACGTGCCCGGCGGGTTCTTGAAGATGCAGCCCGCGCTCGGTTCGCGCGGCTGCGTGGCCTGGCGCTTGCGCTGGTATTCCTCGAGCTGGGCGCGGATGGCCGCGGCGTCGCCCGCCGCCCGCGGCCGGAGGAACGCGCCGAGCGCCACCGCCTGCTCGAGGTCGGCGCAGTGGCGGTAGTCGTAGGCCATGGCCGCGCGCGGGAGCACCCGCCGCTCGCCGGAAAGCGTCATGAGGTGCACCTCCTCGACCACGTCGAACATCCAGCCGCCCATCGCGCCGGCGTTCATGCGGAGGGCGCCGCCGACGGTGGCGGGGATGCCCTCCATGAACTCGAAGCCCTGGAGACCGGCCTTCACCGCGAGGCCGCAGAGGTTCTTCAGCCGCAGGCCCGCGCCGACCCAGACGCGGCCGTCGGGGCGCGGGGTGAACTCCTGCCAGCCCGGGCCGCCGAGGCTGACGACGAGGGCGTCCACGCCGTCGTCCGGCACGAGGAGGTTCGACCCGCGCCCGAGCAGGAGCACGGGCAGGCCGCGCGCGTGCGCGGCGGCGAGGACGACCTGGAGCGCGGCCTCGTCGGCCGGCTCGGCGAACAGCCGCGCCGGGCCGCCGACGCGCATCGTCGTGCGCGGCCCGAGCGGCTCGCGGGCCGTCAGGCGCAGGCGGTCGCCGCCGCGCGCGGCGAGCTCGGCGCGGAGCGCCTCCCAGGCGGCCTCCCGGTCGGTGGCGGTCGGGGCGTCGGTCATGCGGCGGGCGCCGGGGCCGGCGCGTGGCGCTGGTGGCGCCGCGGCGGCTGCCGGGCGGCGAGCTCCTCGAGGTCGGCCACCAGCGCGTCGGTGCCGTCCTCGTGCGCCATGCGGCGGAGGTTCTCGCGGAACTTGTGGAGGAGCCAGTCGTTGAAGAGGACGTCCAGCACCTCGCGCCGCAGGTGGCCGAGCGCGGCCTGGTCGAGCGCGAAGCCCCCGCCCTGCGCCTCGAAGTGCCGCGCGTTGGCCCACTGGTGGTTGTCGGCCGCCTCCGGGTAGGGCACAAGCACGGCGGGCGTGGCGCAGCGCACCAGCTCGGCCAGCGTGCCCGCGCCCGCGCGGCTGACGACGAGGTCGGCGGCGGAGAGGAGCGTGCCGACGCGGTCGGTGAAGGGCTCGAACCAGGCGCGCACCGTCGTCCCCGCCGGACCCGGGAGCGCGCGCTCCGCGGGGGCGCCCTTGCCCAGGCCGGTCACGCACCACACCTGCACGCCGGCCGCGGCGAGCGCGGCGACGTTCTCCTCGACCCAGGCGTTGAGCTGGCCCGAGCCCTGGCTGCCGCCGAGCACGACGAGGAGCGGGCGGGCCGGGTCGACGCCGAGGGCGGCGCGCGCGGCCTCGCGCGGGACGCGCACGACGTCGGCGCGGACCGGCAGGCCCGTGTGGCGCACGGTCAGACCGAGGCGCCCGGGCAGCCGCACACCGGGCGGCAGGTAGAGGCGCTGGGCCCAGCGGGAGAGCAGGCGCACCGCGCGGCCCGGCACGCGGTTGGCCTCGTGGAGCGCCACCGGGATGTCGAGCAGGCGGGCCGCGACCGTGACCCCCGCGTTGGTGAAGCCGCCGAAGCCGACCACCGCGTGCGGGCGGTAGCCGGCGAGGAAGCGCAGGCTGAAGGCGACGCCGCGGGCCTGGTGCCAGAGGCAGCGCGCCAGGCGGTCGGGCCGCAGCCCGAAGGGCGCGCCGGGCACGCGCGCGATCGCGAGGTGCGGGTAGCGCTCCGACAGCCGCGCGTCCACGCGCTTGTGCGAGATGAACAGCCGCGCCTCGTGCCCGCGCGCCAGGAGGGACTCCGCCAGCGCGATGCCGGGCGCGAGGTGTCCGCCGGTGCCGCCGCAGGCGATGAGGAACCGGCTCATGCCGCCACCTCCGCCAGCTCGCGCCGGCGCACGAGCGGCCGGGGCCGCTCCCAGGTGCGCGCGGTGTTGACGATGATGCCGACCAGCAGGCCCATCAGCAGCAGGTTCGAGCCGCCCGCGCTGATGAACGGCAGGGACATGCCCTTCGTCGGGAGCATGCCCGTGACGACGCCGAGGTTGACGATGGCCTGCAGGCAGATGAGCAGCAGGCAGCCGGTCACGAGGAGGAACTGGAAGAGGTTCGGCGCCCGCCGCACGTGCACGAGTCCGGCGACGAAGATCGTGACGAACAGCGCCACGGTCAGGAGCGTGAAGACGAGCCCCATCTCCTCCCCCATGATGGCGAAGATGAAGTCGGTGTGCGCCTCCGGCAGGAACGACTGCTGCTGCCGGCCGTTGCCGATGCCGACGCCCTCGACGCCGCCCGCGGCGAAGGCGAGAATCGCCTGCCAGAGCTGGTAGGCGCCCTCGCTGCGGTTGGCCTCGACGTCGAGGAACGACGTGATGCGCCGCAGCCGGTTCGGGTTGTGGAGCACGAGCACCACGAAGCCGCCGACCGCGAGCGCCGCGGACGGGAGCACGAAGCGGAGGCGCGCGCCCGCGAGGAAGAGGAGGATCATCCCGATCGCGCCGGTGAGGAACGCGGTGCCGAAGTCGGGCTCGAGGATGATGAGGACCGCGAAGGCGCCGATGCCGGCGCAGGGCACGAGGAAGCCCTTCACGAAGTCGCCCATGCGGTTCTGGTGGAGCGCGAGGTAGTGCGAGAGGGCGAAGACCAGCGCGAGCTTGGCGAACTCCGAGACCTGCAGGCGGGTGAAGCCGAGGTTGAGCCAGCGCCGGCTGCCGTTGACCGAGACGCCGATGCCGGGGATGAGCACGAGCGCGAGCGCGACGAGGGCGACGGCGCCGATGAGCCACGCGTGGCGCCGCAGGCCCTCGAGGTCGAGGCGCGCCACCACCCAGCCCGCGCCGAGGGCGAGGCCGAGGAAGATCAGCTGCTTGTAGAGGAACGTGGTCGGCTCCGACGCGCCCTTGGCGGTCGAGCTCGCGCTGAAGAGCACCGTCATCCCGATGGCCAGCAGCGCGGCCACGCAGACCAGGATGACGCTCGCGGGGGTGATCGTGAGGTGGCGGCGGGGGGCGGCAGGCGCGGCGCTCGTCGGACTCACCATGGCGGCGGCGGGAGGGTCAGGCGGGCTGGAGGGAACGTCCCGGGCCAAGCGGCGCGGGCCGCGGATCGGCCGTCGGGACGGTGGAGGCGCGGGTCACGGGAGGGGCGGCGGCGGCGTCAGCCCTTCGGCGTCGGCGAGGGCGGACCCTCGACCTTGATCGTCGGCACGTCGGTCGCGCCCTTCAGGCCGGCGTCGAGGTCCTGGCCCGCGGGCGGCGGCGCCAGCTCGAACTTCGGGGTCGCGACGGTCGGCTCCGCCGCGGCGGGCGGCGGCGTGGCGGGCGCGGCCTTGGCGGCGCCCGCGGGCGGACGGGCGGCGGCGCCGCCCACGGCCTTGAAGCCGGGGATGACGAGCTGCTGGCCGGCGCGGATCTTCGCCGGGTCGGTGATGGTGTTGGCGGCGGCGAGCTCGGCGACGGTCACCTGGTACTTGCGCGCGATCGTGCCGAGGCTCTCGCCGGCCTGCACGGTGTGCGTGACCGCCTCGGCGCCGCGGGCCGGACGGACCTCGGCGGACTTCGGGGCGGAGGCGGGCGCGGCCGCGGTGGTGAGGTCCTGCGGAGCCGCGGCCTTGCCGGGGACGATGAGCTTCTGGCCGGGACGGAGCGTCGCGCCGGTCGAGAGGTTGTTGGCGCGGGCGAGCTCGGTGACGGTGAGGTTGTTGCGCTTGGCGATGCTCCAGAGGCTGTCGCCGCGCGCCACGGTGTAGGTCGCGGCGGGCGTCACGTCCTCCACCGCCGGCCGGGCCGGGGCGATCGCCGCGGCGTTGGGCGAGCCGGGCCGCGTGGGCTCGGCGCGGCCGGGCGAGAACGGCAGCGGGGCCGCGGGCGCGCCGAGGTCCACCGGCGTCGGGGCGTACGTGACCGGGGCCGGCAGCGTGGTCGGCGCGCCGGTCGGCGCGGTGGCGTCCGGCGTCGGGATGTTGCGGGGCGCGGACGAGCAGCCCGGGCTGGCGAAAATGAACAGAAAAGCGAGCACGTGCACGGCGACGACGGCTCCGGCGATCTGCAGGATCTTCATGGGCGAAGTATGGGTGGCGGGGGGAAGCGTTTGCTATCTCAAAATGGGACGCGCTCGCCGGCTCACGGCTCCCCCGCCCCGCCCGCGGCGTCGAGGGCGATCAAGGCGCAGAGCGCGGCGAGGATGAGGACGGGCAGGACCATGGGAGGGAAAGGCGAGCAGGGGTCCGCGGACAGCGAAGGGTTGGGTTCCGGTTGGGAGGGATAAAGAACCTGTCAGCGGACTCCTGCGAAAGTGCGGGCGGACTTCAACGGCACCTCGGGCAGCGTCACGCCGCGGCGCAGGCGGCGGAGCTTGGCCGCCGACCGCACGAGCGGCCGGCTCAGCAGCAGCAGCCCGGTGTGGGAGAGGTCGCGGAAGCTGGGGGCGAGGTCGGAGCTGAAGTCGAGGGGCATGGGAGGAAGCGATTTTCGATTTTGGATTCTCGATTCTTGATTGCGGAGTGCGGACTGCGGAGTGCGGAGTATGGAGCGCGGAGTGTGGAGCGCGGAGGGTGAGTGAGCGGGCGTCGGGGTTCGGGGCGGGCTTTCGTCCCTCGGCTTTCGTCTTTCGACTGTCTGGGTTGGATTCCGGTGTTCGGGACGGCGCCTCAGCGCAGCTTGAGCGTGGCCAGGCCGAGGAGGGCGAAGCCGAGGGAGAGGACCCAGAAGCGGAGGACAACCTTGGTCTCGGGCCAGCCGAGCTTCTGGAAATGGTGGTGCAGGGGCGCCATGAGGAAGACCCGGCGGCCCGCGCCGTAGCGGCGCTTGGTGTACTTGAACCAGCCGACCTGCAGCACCACCGAGAGCAGCTCGAGCACGAACACGCCGCCGATGATCGCGAGCGTGAGCGGCTGGTGGATCATGAAGGCCACCACCCCGATCAGGCCGCCGAGCGCGAGCGAGCCGGTGTCGCCCATGAAGACCTCCGCCGGGTGGGAGTTGAACCACAGGAACGCCATGCACCCGCCGATCAGCGCGCCGCAGACCACGGTCAGCTCGCCGGCGCCGGGGACGTGGCTGAGCAGGAGGTACTCCGAGAAGATCGAGTTCCCCGCGATGTACGCCATGATGCCGAGCGCCAGCGCGACGGAGATGGTGCAGCCGACCGCGAGGCCGTCGAGGCCGTCGGTCAGGTTGATGGCGTTGCTGAAACCGACGATCCAGAGGTAGATCAGCACCAGCAGCAGCCACCACGGCATGTGGGTGAGCACGGCCTCCTTGAAGAACGGCACCCACAGCTCGCGGATCTTGCCCGCGCTGACCGGGTGCCAGAGGAGGACGGCCAGGGCCACGCCGGTGGCGAGGGACTGCCAGCCGATCTTCTCCCAGGGACGGATGCCGTCCTTGTTCTTGTGCACGACCTTGAGGTAGTCGTCGCGCCAGCCGGGCACGGTGAGGGCGGCGTAGACGAAGAGCGCGACCAGCACCCAGACGTTGGGCCGCGCCCAGAGCACGCTGCTGAGGAAGACGGAGAAGAAGATGATGAGCCCGCCCATCGTCGGCGTGTGCTTCTTGTCGAAGTACGTCGCCCCCAGCGCGCCGGTGCGCTCGTCGATGTAGCCGTGCCCGAACTTCAGCTCGCGGAAGCGCCGGATGAGCGCCGGTCCGAGCAGGAAGCCGATCACCAGGGCCGTGGCCGAGCCCATGATGATGCGGAAGGTCTGCGACGCGAACAGGCGCAGCGGGCCGAAGTGGGCCTCGTAGTCGGCGAGGTAGCTAAGCATGGCCGCCCTCCCCTCCCACCAGCCGCTCCAGCTGGTAGCGCCGGCTGCCCTTGATGAAGGCCGCGCCGGTGAAGGCCGCGAGCCGCGCGCGCACGGGCGCGAGGTCGGCGACGACCTCGACCTGCGCGGGGTCGTTGCCGTTCTCGAGCAGCCCCTCGCGCAGCGCCGCCGCCTGCCCGCCCAGCGCGCAGAGGTGGTCGCCCGGCCGCAGGAGCAGCGAACGGCCGAGCTGACGGTGGAAGTCCGCGGCGTGGGCGCCCAGCTCCTCCATGCTGCCGAGCACGTACAGCCGCGGCAGCTCGGGCCGCACGAGCCCGGCGAAGGCGAGGATCGCGTCCTGCATCGAGGCCGGGTTGGCGTTGTAGAAGTCGCAGTACACCTCGGCCGCGCCGAGCCGGCGGAGCTCGCCCCGCCATTTCGAGGGCGTCCAGCGCGCGAGCCGCTCCTGCAGGTCCGCGTCCGCCACGCCCAGCTCCGACGCCAACGCCAGCGCCAGCGCCGCGTTCTGCGCCTGCCCGCTGGAGACGCGGCGCGCGACGAAGGTCCGGCGGCCGCCGAGCGTGACCTCGGTGCGTTCGGGACGGTGCAGCACCGTGAACTGCAGGGTCCGGCCCGCCACCCGCACCATCGCCTCGTTGGCGGGCACGAGGACGAGCGGGTTGGCCAGCGCCTGGAACGGCGCGTAGCTCCAGCAACCGAGGGGAAAGACCTGCAGGCCGCCCGCCCGAACCGCCGCGAGCATGCCGACCTTCTCCGCCGCCACGCCGTCGAGCGAGCCGAGCTTCTCGAGGTGGGCGGGGCCGACGAGCGTGACCACGCCGTGGTCGGGCTGGATCATCGCGGTCAGCTCCGCCATGTCGCCGCGCTGGTTGATGCCGCCCTCGACCACCGCGGCGCGGTGGACGGCGGGGTCGAGCCGGGTGAGCGTGAGCGGGACGCCGAGGTGGTTGTTGAGGTTGCCCTCCGTCGCTAGGACGGCGGGCGCGCCGCCGAGGAGGAGCGCCAGCAGGTCCTTGGTGGAGGTCTTGCCGGCGCTGCCGGTGACCCCGACGACCGGGCCGGGGAACGCGCGGCGGTGCGCGGCGGCCACGGCCTGGAAGGCCCGGAGGGTGTCGGCCACCACGAGCTGCGGCAGGTCCGAACCCGCGACCGGCCGCTCGACCAGCGCCGCCACCGCGCCGCGCGCGGCGGCGTCGGCGAGGAAGTCGTGGCCGTCCCGCTGCCCGGTGCGGAGCGCGACGAACAGCTCGCCGGGCACGAGGGTGCGCGTGTCCTGCGAGAAGCCGGTGGGCGCCGCGGCAGGCGTCCGCTCCCAGCGGCCGGCGGTGGTGGCGGCGAGGAACTCGGGGGCGAAGGCGGGCATGGCGGCTCCTACGCGGACAGGGCGGCGGGCGCCGCGAGGAGGTCGCGCACGACCTGACGGTCGTCGAAGGGCACGAGCGTGCCGCGGCGGACCTGGAAGGTCTCGTGTCCCCGGCCCGCGACCACCACGGTGTCGCCCGGACGCGCGGCCGCGAGGGCGCGGGCGATCGCCTCGCGGCGGTCCACCACGCCCGCGACGTGCGGCGCCCCGCCGGCGGCGGCGCGGAGGTCGGCGACGATGCGTTCGGGGTCCTCGCCCCGCGGGTTGTCCGACGTGGCCCAGACTAGGT
>CAYWTK010000115.1:0-10968 GCA_964460895.1 uncultured Opitutaceae bacterium | reverse complement strand
CCGCGCTCCCCGCGGCGACGCTCCGGCCGGCGGCCCCCCGTCCGCCTGAGCCGACGCTCCCGTCGGTCCATCTTCGAGGCGCCCCTCGCGGGGCGCCTTTTTTTGTCGCATCGCGCCCCCCTTCGGCGAAGCGTTCGACCGCCTCTCCCACCGCCTCCCTCGTCCACCAATGGCCGACCTCATCGTCCACGGCGGCAAGCCCCTCAGCGGCACCGTCACGCCGTCCGGCAACAAAAACTCCGTCCTGCCCATCCTCTGCGCCACCCTCCTCACGGACGAGAAGGTGACGCTGACGAACGTGCCGAACATCACGGACGTCGAGAAGCTCGTCGGCTTCTTCGTCGACCAGGGCTCCCGCATCAACTGGGACCGCGGCGCCGGCCGGATGGAGGTGGACCATTCGACCTTCGACGCGGGTCGGCTCGACGGCGAGCTGCCGTCGGGCATGCGCTCGTCCGTGCTTCTCTTCGCCCCGCTGCTGCAGCGGATGAAGAAGCTGGTCGTGCCGACCAACGCCAAGGGCTGCTCCCTCGGCATCCGCGAGCTCGACCCCCACCTCGAGATCCTCGAACGGCTGGGCGCGGCGGTCGCGGTCGGCGCGAAGCTCACCATGCGCCTCAAGGGCCGCTTCCGCGGCGCGCGGCACTGGCCCGACTACATGTCGGTGACGGCGACCGAGAACTTCGTCATGGCCGCCGTCCTCGCCGAGGGCGAATCGGTCCTCCTCAACGCCGCCAGCGAGCCGCACGTGCAGGACCTCTGCGCGGTCCTCGTCGGCATGGGCGCGGACATCGAGGGCCTCGGCACCAGCCAGGTCACCGTGCGCGGCGTGAGGCGGCTCGGGGGCGGCTCGTTCCGCATCCAGACCGACCACCACGAGGTCGTGACCTTCCTCGCGCTCGGCGCCATCACGGGCGGCGAGGTGCGCGTGACCGACGCGCTGCCGCACCATTTCGACCTGATCAACCGCTCGTTCGCCAAGCTCGGCGTGCAGGTCGGCTACGAGGGGGACACGGCCGTCGTGAAGCGCCGCCAGAAGCTGGTGGTGCAGCAGCCGTTCACCACCAACCTGCTGCCGAAGATCGAGGCGGCGCCCTGGCCCTACTTCCCCGTGGACCTGCTGCCGGTGATGATCGCCCTCGCCGTCCGCGCGAAGGGCGAGGTCATGTTCTGGAACAAGGTGTACGAGGGCGGCTTCACCTGGATGGCGGAGCTCTCCAAGTTCGGCGCGCACATCGTCGTCAGCGACCCCCACCGCATCACCGTCTTCGGCGCGCGGCCGCTGCGCCCCGCCACGGTCGAGGCGCCGTACATCATCCGCGCCGCCGTGGCCCTCTACATGGTCGCGGCCAGCATCGAGGGCCGCTCGGTGGTGAAGCACGCCGACACCATCCGCCGCGCCCACCCCAACTTCGTGGAGAACCTCCGCAGCCTCGGCGCCGAGGTGGAGTGGAAGTGAGGGGATCGCGGACCGCGGAATGCGGATTGCGGAATGATCGGGATCTCCGGCAACCTCCGCCGCGTACCGTGAGCCAATCCGAAATCCGCCCACCGAAGTCCGCCGCCGGCGGGTCCGCGCCCAAAGGCACGGATTTCCTCGCCCAGGCGCTGAACGCCCCCGTTTCGCCGGCGGAATCGGCGCTGCGCCCGCTGTCCTTCGCCGACTTCGCCGGGCAGCCGCGCACGGTCGAGCGCCTCCAGGTGATGGTCGGCGCCGCCAAGCGCCGCGGCGAGGCGCTGAACCACGTGCTGCTCTCCGGCCCCCCGGGCCTCGGCAAGACCACCCTCGCCTTCATCCTCGGCCAGGAGCTCGGCCGCAACGTCCGCGTCACCTCCGGCCCGGTGATCGAGAAGGCCGGCGACCTCGCCGGCCTGCTCACGAACCTCGAGGAGGGCGACCTGCTCTTCATCGACGAGATCCACCGCATCCCGAAGACGGTCGAGGAGTACCTCTACTCGGCGATGGAGGACTTCCGCCTCGACATCATGATCGACCAGGGGCCGAACGCGCGCAGCGTCCGCCTCTCGATCCCGCGCTTCACCCTCGTCGGCGCCACCACCCGCGCCGGGCTCCTCACCGCCCCGCTGCGCTCGCGCTTCACCCTCAACACCCGGCTCGACTACTACGACCGCGCCACCCTGCTGGGCATCGTCCGCCGCAGCTGCGGGCTGCTGCGGGTGGAGGTGGACGAGGACGGCGCGGCCGAGATCGCCGGCCGGGCGCGCGGCACGCCGCGCATCGCCAACAACCTCGTCAACTTCGTCCGCGACTACGCGCAGGAGAAGGCCCGCGGCCGCATCACCCGCCCGGTCGCCGCCGCCGCGCTCGAGCTCCTCGAGATCGACGCCGCCGGCCTCGACGAGATGGACAAGCGCGTGCTCCGGCTCCTCGCCACGAACTACCGCGGCGGCCCGGTCGGCCTCGGCACCATCGCCGTCGCCGTCGGCGAGGAGGCCGAGACCCTCGAGGAGGTGCACGAGCCCTTCCTCATCCAGGAGGGCTACCTCGCCCGCACCGCGCAGGGCCGCGTCCTCACGCCCAAGGGCTACGCGGCCATCGGCCTCCAGCCGCTCGCCGGCGGCGACGGGCAGCAGGCGCTGCTCTGAGGCGCGCGCGGCGATCCGCCGCACCCGGCGCGCCGGCTAGGCGCCGGACGGTTCGCCGTACCAGTTCAGCCGCCGGGTGAGGAACATCACCGTGCCGAGCATGGCGAAGAGCGCGCCGGTGCCGGCGAGGAGGGCGTAATCCTGCGACTTCAGCACGAAGTAGAGGTAGGCGTAGGTGCCGGCGAGGCCGCCCGCCACCGCCAGCGCGCGGAGGCCGGCGCGGAGGACGCTCCACGCGTAGCCCGCGACGAGCGCCGTGCAGGCCGCCGCGGCCGCGGCGTAGGCGGTGCCGACGGGGAGGAACTCCGAGAGCGCGAGGAAGCCGAGGAAGAACAGGCAGAGCGCGGCCCCGACGAGCGCGTACTGCAGCGGGTGGATGCGCAGGCCGGCGAGCGTCTCGAAGAGGAAGAAGACGGCGAAGACCAGGACGAAGAAGAGCACCCCGTACTTCTGCGCCCGCTCGGCCACGCCGTACCCGTCCACCGGACGCGCCAGCCGCACGCCGAAGGCGGATTCGCCGAGGAGCTTGCGCGCGGCCTCCGCCTCGACGGCGCGCGCGGTCCACGCCTGGGCGAAGCGCCGGCTCACGTGCGCGCTGACCCACGCGGCCCGGAAGCCCGCCGCCCCCACCTCGCGCGCGGCGGGCAGCGCCGCGCCGACGAAGGAGGGGTCGGCCCACGGCGACAGGAGCTCGACGCGCGTGGTCTTCCCGACCGGGACGACCTGCAGCCGCTCGCTGCCCTGGACCACGAGGTCGATCCCGCAGGTCCAGGCCTCGCCCGGCGCGAGTCCGCGCGCCGCGGCCGCCAGCGGCAGCAGCTCGCCCGCGGTGCCGCCGGTGGATTCGAAGCCCGCCGTCGCCCCGCCCGCCCGCAGCGGTCCGGCCGTGCGCAGGCCGGCGAGGTCGGTCACGCCCAGCAGCACGCGCGCCCGCGCCCAGTCCACCCGCTCGGCCTCGATGCCCGCCGCGGCGAAATCCGGCCGGAACGTCGCGGCGAGCCGCAGCTGCGCCGCATAGACCACGGTGTCGTAGATGCCGCGCCGGCGCACCTCGGGGTCGATCCGCCCCTCGACGGCGAGGTCCTCGGGCAGGAAGTACGCCGTGCCCCCGACGGACTCGGTCTCCTCGACCTGCACCGCGCGGTCCCCGGCGAGCCGCGTCCGCAGCACCTTCGTGCGGTAGGCGTAGGGCACGGCGAGGACCGGCCCGGTGAGCGCCTGCGCGCCGCCCCAAGTGGCGGCGACCTCCGCCGTCGCCTCCCGCTGGAAGCCGCGCCGCTCGCGCAGCACGCCGTGGGTGAGGGCCAGCGGCACGTGCAGGGCGCCTATGAGGAGCACGATGCCGCCGACCTTGAGGAAGAGGTTCCAGCGCCGCTGCGCCGGCAACTCGATGCGGGGAGGTTCGGGAGTTTCCATGGCCCGATCCTGCCCGCGGCCGGTGAAGCCCGCATGAAGCGCCGATGAAATCGGCGGGAAACGGGGCCGACACCCCGCACCCGGGGCGCCTAGGCCGGGGGCAGCCAGAGCGTCGCCCGCGCGCCGCCGCCGGGACGGTTCTCGAGGGCGGCGTCGCCGCGGTGCAGGTGCGCGATCTCGCGGACGAGGGCGAGGCCGAGCCCCGTGCTCCGCCCCGCGCCGCCGGGGCGCGGCAGCGAGTAGAAGCGCTCGAACACCCGCGGCAGCGCGTAGTCGGGCACGCCCGGGCCCTCGTCCTCCACCGTGACGACGACCCGTCCGTCGGGACTGCGGCCCGCGCGCACGCGCACGGTCCCGCCCGCCGGCGAGAACTCCACCGCGTTCTGGAGCAGGTTCACGAGCGCCTCGCGCAGCAGCACGCGCTCGCCGCGCACCGGCCGCGACTCGACCGTCTCGACCGCGACCCCGACTCCCGCCGCCGCCGCCGCGCCGCGCACGGCGTCGGCCGCCTCGGCGACGAGCACGCCGGTGTCGAGCGGCTCGGAGCGCCGGAGCTCCTTGCGCGCCTCGAGCGAGGAGAGTTCGAGGAGCCGGTCGACCAGCTGCTGGATGCGGGCGGATTCGCCCCGGATGTTGGCGAGGAAGCGCCGCCGCTGCTCGGCCGGCATCTCCTCGTCGAGCAGCTCAGCCGCCCCGCGGATGGCGGCCAGCGGGGCCTTCACCTCGTGGGCGATCGCCTGCGTGTAGCGCTCGACGTGCTGCCTGCCCTCGAGCGCGGCGCGCATCTCCTCGAACGCCACGACCAGCTCGGCCACCTCGCGGGCGCGCGAGGCCGGCGCGGCCGAGGGACGGCCGTCGCGCACCGCGCGCGCGTGTGCCGTGAGGCGCTCGACCGAGCGCGTCAGCCGCGCCGCGACCGCCCAGCCGACCGCGACCATGGCGAGCGCGACGGCGCCGCCGAGCGCGACGAGGTTCCAGCGGGCCCGGGTGACGCCCTCGACGACGGTGGCGAGCGGACGGCCGACGCCGACCCAGCCCACGAGCACGCCGTCGCGGCGGACCGGGGCCGCCACCCGCAGCTCCGAGCCGACCTCGGCCACGTTGGCGACGGTGTAGTTCTCGGAGGCCGACGGGCCGCCGCCCGTCATCGTCCAGACGTAGGTCTGGCCGACGTCGCGCCCCGCCGCGTCGAACAGCACCCGCCCTCCGGCGTCGCAGGCGAACACCCGCAGGAGGTCGGCCCGCGCCGGCAGGGCCGCGAGGCGCGAGGTCCAGTCCGGGTCCGCCGCGGCGAAGGTCGCGAGGAAGGCCGCGGTGTCGCCGAGCGTGCGCCGCATCGACTCGACGTAGCGGACGCGGACGTCGCGCAGCACCAGCGCCATGACCACGGCGAAGCCGACGGCGGAGACGCCGACGTAGACCCCGAAGATGGCGGTCCGGATCCTCACGCGTCCTCGCGGAACGAGTAGCCGAGGCCGCGGTGGGTGACGATCGCGTCGTCCGGCGCGCCGGCCGCGCGCAGCTTGGCGCGCACCGTCTTCACGTGCGCGTCCACCGTGCGGTCGAGAGCGGCGCCCGGATCCTCCCAGGCCGCGGTCATGAGCTGGTCGCGGCTGAAGACGCGGCCCGGCGAACCGAGCAGGGCGGCGAGCAGGCGGTACTCGTTGCGGGTCAGGTCGAGGGCCCGTCCGCGGAAGGAGATGCGGCAGCGCGCATCGTCGTGCTGCCAGCCCGGGGCCGGACCCGCGGGAGCGCCCGGCGTCGGCCCGGCCGGGCGCGCGCGCCGGAGCACCGCGCGCACGCGGGCGGTCAGTTCGCGCGGGCTGAAGGGCTTGGTCACGTAGTCGTCCGCGCCGAGTTCCAGGCCGACGACCTTGTCCACCTCCGCGGCGCGCGCGGTCAGGAAGATGACGGGCAGTTCGGCGCGGGCGCGGCGGAGTTCGCGGCAGACATCGAAGCCCGAGGCGTCGGGCAGCCCCACGTCGAGCACCACGAGCGCGGGCGCCCCGCGCGCCACCGCCCCGACGGCCTCCCGGCCGGTCGTCACCCAGGCCACGGCGAATCCCTCCGACTCGAGTGCGTACACGAGCGTCTCGGCGATCGCCGGCTCGTCCTCGACCAGCAGGATCTGCATCCCCGAAGGCACCATGGCGTCTGTCTGCCGGGATGCCCCGATGGACGCAAGTGGGTGTTCCGGGCGCGGATCCGCGGGCGCCGGACCGCCGCCTTTCCCCGACCCGACCGAGAATTGGGTTGCCGGCAGTCAGGCCCAGCCCGACATCCTAGGCCGATGCCCGTGCCCCCGCCTGTCCCTGCCGCCCCGTCACCGTGGCAGCGGAACCGCCGGGAAGCCCGGGCGATCGCGGCGGTGTTCCTGGCCGCCCTGTTCGTCTGGGTCTGGCACGCGGACCGCTGGACCCCGGCTTCGTGGGGTCAACCCACGGTCTACGACGGCGACGCGCACGAGGTGCTGGCGCGCATCAAGGCGGCCAGCGAAGGCGACCTGCTGCCGTTCACGCGCCAGCTGGTCGAGCGGCTCGGGGCGCCGTTCGTCGCGGACTGGAGCGCGTACCCCAACCCGGAGAACCTGCCGCTGCAGGTGCTCGGCCTCGTCGCGCGCTTCACCGACGTGTACGTCGCGTCGAACGTGGGGCTCGCGCTCGCGTTCGGCCTCGCCGCGGCGAGCTTCTACTGGGTCGTCCGCGTCTGGCTCGGGGCGCGCCGGGAATGGGCGCTCGCCACCGCCCTGCTGTTCGCGTTCCACCACGCGGTCGCCGCGCGCGGCCTGGCGCACTTCGCGTTCGTGCTCACGTGGGTCGTTCCCATCGGCCTGCTCGCGTGCTGGCTGGTCGCGGGCAGCTCGCGCCTCGGCTGGCGCACGGTCGGCGGCTGGACCTGCCTCGCGGCCGGGGTGCTGCTCGGCTGCCACAACACCTACTACCTCTTCTTCTGGGCGCCCCTGATGGCGTGGGCGCTCGTCGCCCAGTGGCTGGGTCCGCGCCGCCGCGCGAACCTGCTGCTGGGCGTCGCGGCGCTCGGGCTGGCCGCGGGCACCTTCGTGCTGGCGAACCTCGACTACTGGCTCTTCGCCTCGGACGGCGACGCGCGGCCGCTGCTGGAGCGGACCTACGGCGGCACGGAGCGCTACGCCCTCAAGCCGATGGAGCTGGTGGTGCCCCCGGGCGAGCACCGCGTCGACGCGCTGGCGTTCCTCGGCGAGCGGTACCGCCGCTGGTCGGAGTGGCGGGGCGAGCCGTTCTCGCCCTACCTCGGCGTCGTGGGCATCGTCGGACTCGCGGCGCTCGCCGCCGTGGCGATCCCGCGCCTCCTGCGGGGCGGCCGGGTTCCGGGCCAGGCGCTCTCGGTCGGCTGGCTGGTGGCGTTCACGACCCTCGGAGGCATCACGAACCTGCTCGCGCTCGTGGCCGGGCTGTTCGTCTTCCGCGCCACGAACCGGATCGGCGTCTTCGTGGCCGCCCTCGTGCTCGCCTTCCTCGCCGTCCGGCTGTCGCGGCTCACGCGCTCCTGGCGTCCAGCCCGCCGCCGGCTCGCCGCGGCGCTCGTGGTGGGCCTCGGATTGCTCGACCAGCTGCCGCGCGACGACCGGGAGGGCGAACGCCGCGCCGAGATCGCGGCGGCGGTGGCCTCCGACCAGGCGTTCGGCGCGGCGCTGGAGGCCGCGCTGCCGCGCGGCAGCATGGTCTTCCAGCTCCCGGTCCTGCCTTTCCCCGAACCCGTGCCGATCGAGCGGCTGAGCGACTACGAGCATTTCCGACCCTATCTGGTCACCGAGCACCTGCGCTTCAGCTACGGCGTGGCGAAATTCCGGCCGCGCGCGCGGTGGCAGGTCGAGCTCGAGGACCGGGAGCCCCTCGCCATCGTCCGCCGGCTCGAGCGCGCGGGCTTCGCGGCGCTCTACCTGAACCGCAAGGGCTTCTCCGACGGAGGCGAGCGCCTCCTCACGGCGCTGGCCGAAGCCGGCTACACGAAGCGCCTCTCGAGCCCCCGCGGCCATCAGGTCGCCGTGCTCCTGCAGCCCGCGGCGCAGCCCCGCCCTCCGTTCGGCCGGGCCCTCACCTTCGGCCTCGGCTGGCAGAACCGGCCGTGGCAGGGCGCGCGCTGGGCCGCCGGGAAGGCGTCGCTGCTCTACTTCAACCCGCTCGCGACCCCCTTGACCGTCCGCATCGACCTGCGGCTGCGGGCGACCACCGAGCAGGACGTCGTCCTGCGTCAGGACGGGCGCCCGCTCGCGACCGCGCGGATCGGGTCCGGCGAGAGCGACCTCGTCGCCCCGTCCGTCGTGCTCCGCCCGGGCATCAACACCCTCCAGCTCGAGCCCAGCCGGAGGGGGACGCGCGAAGGGCGCGGAGCGCTGCGGTCCATCGGACTGGTGAACTCGGTGGTCGACCGCCGCCCGCGGCCCGCGACCGAGGCCGAGGATTCCCTCCCGGATTGATTCTTCGCGGGACGCCTGGCGGTCGCCGTCGGCGATCCGCGGTCAGGTCTCGTCGCTGCCCCGATTCCCCTCGATGAGCCGAACCCGGAAGGGTCCGCGCACGTCCGCGAGGCGCCGCGGCTGTCCCCGTTGGAGGATCGCGACGCGTCCGTCCGACTGAAGCCGCGCGAGTTCCGGACGAAGCGCGGCGAGGGGGCGCCCGAGGCGGCGGGCCAGTCGTCCCGGACAGAGCGTCGTGCCCGGCCGCAGTTCCGCGAGGATCCGCAGGATCCGCTCAGCGCCGGCGGCGGAGGGAGAAGGCGACGGCCGCGAGTCCAAGGCCGAGCAGGGCGACGGTCGAAGGCTCCGGCACGGCCGCGATGCCTCCGGCGAGGTAGGTGTCGGAGAAGGCGAAGCCGAGGACCTCGTGCGTGCCGAACGCCTGACCCGTGGATCCGGTGAAGCCGATGAAAGCCGTCGTGCCGCCAAGGGTCGAAAGCAGGTTGACCGTGTGGCTCAGATCGGCCGTGACCGGGCGCACGCCGGACGTGTTGGCCCGCACCTCGAGCACCGAACCATTGTAGTCCACCCACACGGTCCATTTCAGGCCGCTGTCGAAAGCCTGGGCCACCGAGACGCTGGCCAGCGACGTCAGATTCCCCCCCGTGTTGATGCCGATGTGGTTGCTGCTCGGATCCCAGGTGTTTCGGAAAGTGTCGAATTCGACCGCCACACTCGGGGAAATTCCCGCGGAGCCCCCGCGCGGACCATAACCGAGGCCCTCGCCGCTGCCCCCGAGCGCCGTGGCTCCGGCGCGCTGGACGACGAACGCCAACCCGTCCGCGCCGGCCGCGGTGCCGTCGTTCACGCCGCCCGGGCTGGAGATGCGGAAATCGAAGACCGCACTGAATCCGCCCGTGACGGAGAATTGGTTGGAGGTGAAGAACGATCCCCGTCGGTCGCTGGCGCTCGATGCCAGGAGGATGCTGCCGCTGGGTTGGACCGAGGCGTCATTCAGCTGCAAACCCGCCGTATTGCCGTTGCCGAAGCCGGAATACACGAGCGTCTGCGCGTGAGCGCCAGAGAACGCCACGGCGAAGACGAGCACGAGGGCTGGAAGGGGTAGGCGCATCGAACGGGCCAAGACGCTGCGAATGCTGACGCAAATCACCAGCACCTTTACGCCCCGCGGCACGGGGAGGATGCCTCCTTTCGGCTAAGGGGAATCCCCCCGGTACTACGGTAAGTCCCCGAGCTGAGGGCGAATTACGACTTCCTCGACCACGGTCCGGCGGCTCTTGTCAAAAACGTCTAAAACCGCCCGGGCCACGTCCTCGGCGGGCATCAGGCGCTCGGGGTCGACCCCGGAGCCCGCCCACGATGGGGTCCAAGTCGCACCCGGGTGGAGGCAGCAGACCCGGATGCCGAGGGCGCGGGTCTCGGCGCGGAGCACTTGGGCGAGGCCGGTGAGCCCGAATTTCGCGGCGCAGTAGGCGGCCGCGTTCGGGTAGGCGCCGAGGCCGGCGATCGAGCTCATGAAGAGGATGTCGCCGCGCCGTCGCGCGACCATCGCGGGCAGGAAGGCGCGGGTGACGAGGAAGGCGCTGCGCAGGTTGACCGCGATCATCCGGTCGAACGCGGCCACGCTGGTCTCCGCGAACGGCGCCGGCTCGAAGGCCCCGGCGTTGTTGACCAGCGTGTCCACGGTCCCGAACCGCCGCGCCACGGCGCGGGCCAGCCGCGCGACGGCGGCCTCGTCGGCCGTGTCGCAGACGAAGACCGCGGCCTCGCCGCGCGGGTCGAGGCGCGCGCACTCGGCCGCGACCGCGCGGAGGTTGCGCCGGTTGCGGGCCACGAGGACGAGCCGGGTGCCCGGGCGCTCCCGCGCGTAGGCGCGGGCGATGGCGGCGCCGATGCCCTGCGAGGCACCGGTGACGAGGACGACGGGGGCGGCGGCGGCTGATTTCTTCACGGGCGGAGGAATCCGAGGATGCCGAGCAGCAGTCCGGCGGCGACGAGGAACTTGCCGGCGCGGGGCAGTTGCCGCGCCAGGGCGCGGGTGCGGGCCTCGACCCGGTCGGCCTCCTCGCCGTGCCCGGCGCGCCGCAGGTTCTCGGCGTAGCTCTCCCGGTGCCGGAACGCGTTCCGCAGGGCGACGTTCACGCGCCAGAGGAAGAAGCCCACCGCCAGCAGCAGCGCCGCCGCGGTCAGCAGCGTCGTCCCCTGGAGGATCTCCCCGGCCATCGCGCCCTCAGCAGACGAGCGACCCGAAGTCGGTGAAGTCGCCCGTGAAGCCGCCCTTCACGCCCTTGCAGATCACGCTGACGGCGTCGTGCGAGTGGAGCGACTCGAGGTGCGAGCACGCGACCTGGAAGTCGACGATGCGGCGGTCGGAGGCGAACTCGGCGTAGAGCAGGCGCGCGGCGTCCTCCACGAACTTGATGTGCGCGCCGTTGAGCTCGGCGAAGGCCTGCTCGTCCTCGCGCTTCACCATCACCTGCGTCTCGGTC
>CAYWTK010000114.1:0-11405 GCA_964460895.1 uncultured Opitutaceae bacterium | reverse complement strand
ACAGGGCTTGGGCAATGGGCTTGGTTCCTGACTCCCTGATTTCCTCATCTTCAGGTCTCGCGACATGCCGTCTTGCGGATGCCACGGATGGGTTCACCGCGGGATCCTGAGACGGGCGTGGGCCCCCTGGACCCCGGGCAGGGGCGGAGGACGCGGACCGGTCTCGGGTCGTGATCCGTGCGATTCGTGGAATCCGTGGTCGATCGAGACTGCGGCGGAGCGCGACGGATCGGGCCGCAAGAGCGGCATTGCCGCCGCGGGCCGCGGTCGCTTGAGTCCCCGGCCTTCCCCGTGGCCAAGACCCGCGTCGAGATCGTCCAGGAGAACTTCCACGCCGGACTCGCGTCCGCCCCCGCCGCCGACCGGCGCCTCGCGCCCGACGAGCCCCTCGCGCCGCACACGACGCTGACGGCCGCGGCCGCGGTGGACCTCTTCGCCGACATGGTCGCGAGCCGGCTGCTCGATGTCGCCGCGCGCGAGCTGCGCAAGACCGGGCAGTCGTTCTACACCATCTCCAGCGCCGGCCACGAGGCCAACGCCGCGCTCGGCGCGCTCCTCCGTCCCGACGATCCCGGCCTGCTGCACTACCGCTCCGGCGCGTTCATGCTCGCGCGGGCCCGGCGGGCGGGCGAGGGGGACCTCGTGCGCGACACGGTGCTCTCGTTCTGCGCCTCGGCCGACGACCCGACCTCCGGCGGCCGGCACAAGGTGTGGGGCAGCCGCCGGCTCTGGGTGCCGCCGCAGACGAGCACCATCGCCTCGCACCTGCCCAAGGCCTACGGGCTCGCCTACGCGCTGCGCCGCGCGCACCGGCTCGGGATCGAGAACGGACTCGCCGCCGACTCGGTCGTGCTCTGCTCGTTCGGCGACGCCTCGGCCAACCACGCCACCGCGCAGGCGGGCTTCAACGCCGCCGCCTACGCGGTGCGCCGCGGGGGCGAGGTGCCGCTGGTCTTCCTCTGCGAGGACAACGGCATCGGCATCTCGGTCGAGACCCCCGCGAACTGGATCCGCGACAGTTTCTCGTCCCGCCCGCACCTGCGCTACGTCGAGCTCGACGGCACCGTGGACCGCTGGTGGGACGCCGCGGCGGAGGCGGTCGCCTGGTGCCGCCAGCACCGGCGTCCGGTCTTCCTCCACCTCCACACCGTCCGGCTCTGGGGCCACGCGGGCACCGACGTCGAGACCTCGTACCGCGACGTCCGCGAGATCGAGGCGGTCGAGGCGCGGGACCCGCTGCTCGCGCACGCGCGGATGCTCCTCGCGGCCGGCGCCGCCACGCGCGGGGAGCTGCAGGCGATCGTGCGCGCGGCGCAGGCGCGGGTGGACGCCGCCTGCGCCGAGGTGCCGAAGCGGCCCAAGCTGGCGAGCGCGGAGGAGGTCGTCCGTCCCCTCGCGCCCTACGACGAGGCCCGCATCCGCGCCACCGTCCGTGAGCAGGCCACGCCGGAGGAGCGGATCGAGCACCTCGGCCTGCCGCTGCCGGAGCGCAACCCCGCCCCGGTGAAGCGCACGCTCTGCTCGCACCTCAATTCCGCGCTCGCCGACGAGATGCTCCGCTTCCCCGAGATCAGCGTCTTCGGCGAGGACGTGGGCCGGAAGGGCGGGGTGTACGGCGTCACCCAGGGCCTGCAGAAGCGCTTCGGCCCGCACCGCTGCTTCGACACCCTGCTCGACGAGACCACGATCCTCGGCCTCGCGCAGGGCGCCGGCACCGCCGGCCTGCTGCCCATCCCCGAGATCCAGTACCTCGCCTACGTGCACAACGCCCTCGACCAGCTGCGCGGCGAGGCCTGCTCGCTCCAGTTCTTCTCCGCCGGTCAGTTCGCCAACCCGATGGTCGTGCGCGTGCAGGGCCTCGCCTACCAGAAGGGCTTCGGCGGGCACTTCCACAACGACAACTCCATCGGCGCCCTGCGCGACATCCCGGGCCTGATCCTCGCCGTGCCCGCGCGCGGCGACGATGCGGCGATGATGCTGCGCGGCCTCGTCGCGACGGCCCGGACCTGCGGGCGCGTGGCGGTCTTCCTCGAGCCGATCGCGCTCTACCACGAGCGGGACCTGCACGCGGACGGGGACGGCGGTTGGCTCTTCGACTACCCGACGCCGGAGCGGATGCTCCTGCCGGGCGAGGTCGGCGTGTACCACCCCAAGGCCAAGGACCTGCTCATCGTCACCTACGGCAACGGCGTCCGCCTCTCGCTCCGCGCCGCGCGGATGCTCAAGGAGCGCGGCGTCGCCGCGCGCGTGCTCGACCTGCGCTGGCTCAACCCGCTCCCGCTCGCCGCGCTGCGCGCCCACGCCGCCGCGTGCGGCGGCGTGCTGGTCGCCGACGAGTGCCGCGCCACGGCCGGCGGCGTGGCCGACGCGGTCGTCGCCGCCCTCGCCGAGGGCGGGTACCGGCGCCCGGTCGGCTCGGTGCGGGCGGTGGACACCTACGTGCCGCTCGCCGCCGCGGCCAACCTCGTGCTCATCTCCGACGCGCAGATCGCCGCCGCCGCGGAGCGGCTCCGCTCCTGAGGGCGACCCTTCCACCCCGCCACCCCATGCCCGCCTCCTACGTCGACGGTTACGTCCTGCCCCTCCCGAAGAAGAACCTCGCGGCCTATCGCCGCCTGGCGCTCGTGGCCGCCCGCGTCTGGAAGCGCCACGGGGCGCTCGACTACCGGGAGGCCGCGCTCGACGACCCGGTCGGCTCCTTCTGCGCCACCTTCGGCCAGCTCGCCCGGGCGCGCCGCGGCGAGACGGTCGTCTTCGCCTTCGTCACCTTCAAGTCCCGCGCCCATCGCGACCGGGTGAACGCGAAGGTGATGAAGGACCCCGAGCTGACGGCGAGCTGCGACCCCGACCGGATGCCCTTCGACGTGAAGCGGATGGCCTTCAGCGGATTCAAGGTCATCGCCGCCAGCCGGTGACGGCCGTCCTGACCCCCTCTTTCCCCCCTCCACGCCCATGACCACCCCCGCGCCCTCGCGCTTCCTCCGTTTCGCCGTGCCCGCCGCCCGGGTGCTGCTCGGCCTGATCTTCGTCGTCTTCGGACTGAACGGCTTCCTCGAATTCATCCCGCCGCCGCCGCCGGACCAGATGCCGCCGGCGCTGGGCGAGTTCTTCGCGCTGTTCGTGAAGTCCGGCTACCTGCTGCCGCTGGTCAAGGGCACCGAGGTCGTGACGGGCGCGCTGCTGCTCGTGAACCGCTTCGTCCCGCTCGCCCTCGTCGTGCTCGCCCCGGTGGTCGTGAACATCGTGCTCGTGCACCTCCTCCTCGCCCCCGCCGGGCTCGGCATCGCGTTCCTCGTCCTCGGGCTGCTCCTCTTCCTCGCCTGGGCCCACCGCGCGGCCTACGCCCCGCTGCTGCGGGCGCGCGCGGAGTGAGGCGAAGAACGGCGCGCGTTGATCCCCTTGAGGCGGCTGGGCCGTCGGCCCGGTGGCGTCCTTGGATTCGTCCGGCACCGTCCGTTTTCTTTTCCCACGGATCGAATGTGGAACTCAGGAGAACAGGGCTGGGGCACTGGGCTTGGTTCCTGACTCCCTGATTTCCTCATCTTCAGGCCCGGAGACATGCCCTAGGACGGTTCTCGTCGGATCAGGAGGATTCCATCCGTCTCCATCCGTGAGATCTGTGGCCCAAGAGACGGTCGGGCGCGGCGGGTGCCCGTTGGGCGCGGGGACTCCTGCAGAGGCGCAGCTTGACCACGCCCGCCGCGGGCTCAGCCGAACATCAGGCGGCAGACGATGACCGAGGCCACGACGCCGAAGAAGTCCGCGGTCAGGCCGGCCGCGAGCGCGTGGCGGGTGCGGCGGATGGCGACGGAGCCGAAGTACACGGCGATGACGTAGAAGGTCGTCTCCGTGCTGCCGAAGATGGTGCCGCCCATCCGGGCGACGAGGGAGTCGGGGCCGGCCGTCTGCACCACCTCGGTGAAGAGCGCGGTCGTCGCGCTGCCGCTGAGCGGCCGCATGAGGGTCATGGGCAGCAGCTCGGGCGGGAAGCCGAGGGGCACGAGGACGGGGGCGAGGAGGGCCTTGAGCGCGTCGATGCCGCCGGCGCCGCGGAACATGCCGATGGCGACGAGGATGGCCACGAGGAAGGGCACGATGCGCGTCGCGACGCCGAAGCCCTCCTTCGCGCCCTCGACGAACTCCTCGTAGACCTTCACGCCCCGCAGCGCGGCGTAGAGCGGGAAGAAGAGGACCATCAGCGGCACGGCGAGGAGCGAGAGCGTGCCGATGGCGCGGAGCGCGACGGCCTGCCCGGCCGGGTCCTCCCATTTCGGCGGCGGCACGCTGGCGGGGAAGATCGCGCCGTGGAGCGCGGTGGCGGAGGCGCGGTAGCTCTCGGGCGCGGCCACGACCCAGAGGAAGAGCCCGGCGACGGCGGCCCCGAACAGCCACAGGACCACACGGCCCCAGGCGGGCAGGGGACCGGGCTCGGGCAGCGGCTCGGGCGCGGGGGCCGGCGCGGCGGCGGCGGACGCGGCCGGTTCGCCCGGGCCGGGCTCGGCGCGGAACATCCGCCAGCCCTGCATCCACTTGACCGCCCCGACGCCGGCGATGGTCGAGCAGGTCGTCGCGATGAGCGCGGTGCCGACGATCGCGGTCGGGTCCTTCGAGCCCTGGGAGGCGAGGATGGCGATGGCGGTGGTGGGGATGAGCTGGATGCTGCTGGTGTTGATGGCGAGGAACGTGCACATCGCGTTCGTCGCCGTGCCGGGATGCGGGTTGAGCGTCTCGAGGTCGCGCATCGCCCGGAGCCCGAGCGGCGTCGCGGCGTTGGCCAGGCCGAGCATGTTGGCCGCCATGTTCATGACCATCGAACCCATCGCCGGGTGGTCGACGGGCACCTCCGGGAAGAGCCGGCGCATGACCGGCCGCAGCGCGCGCGCCAGCGCCTGGACGAGGCCGGCGCGCTCGGCGATGCGCATCAGGCCGAGCCACAGCGCCATGATGCCGACGAGCGGCAGGGCGACGCGCATCACGGCGGTCTCCGCCATCGAGAAGGCGCCGGTCGTCACCTCCGCCAGGCGCCCGGTCGCGGCGCCGATCAGGACGGCGAGCGCGACGAGGGCCAGCCAGACGTGGTTCAGCATCGCGCGGAGATAGCCGCGGCGGCGGCGGACGGGCGAGCGAAAATCGGCGGCACAGCGCCCCGGCCGGACGGACGCGACAGCGGGTTCGGGCTTTTCCCGGCGCCGTCCATCCCCTACGCAGACGCCCATGAAGCCCGCCACCGAACTCTCCCGCCGCGCCAGTCCCTTTCCCAAGCCCCAGGCCATCTGCGCCGACGGCGCGACCCTCTGGGTCAGCTCGCGCTCGGCCCGCCGGGTGTACGCCCTCGACCGGGCGACGCTGCGGGTGACGTGGGAGGTCGCGGTGCCGGGCGACGACACCGTGTGGGGCGCGACCCGGCACGGCGACTGGCTGTACGTCGTGTGCGGCGTGGACCAGGTGGACGCGGACGGGCGGCGGGTGCGCCGCCTCGCCCCGGGGAAGGGCTTCGATCCGGACTACAGCCTGCCCTGCCCGGACGGCATCGGGTCGCACCTGTCGCACGACGGCGCGTCGCTCGTGCTCAGCCAGTGGTACCCGCGGAAGCTCCTCTCGCTCGCCGCCGACGGCTCGGCCTCGCGGGTGCTCCAGCTGCCGCACGCGGTCGTCGGCCACTGCTTCGCGCAGGGCAGCTTCTGGGTCGCGACCTGCGACGCGGAGGAGTCCGACGAGTATTTCCTCGAGCGCTGCGACCCGCGCACCGGCGCCTGCGAGCGGCTGACCCGCCTCGGTTTCCCCGCGCGCGGCCTCGCCTTCGACGGCGCGGACTTCTGGACGAACCACCGCGAGGCGAACGAGATCGTCTCGTTCCGGCCCTGAGTCCGTCCCCGTGAAGCGGCCCGCCGCCGACGAGCGCCGTCACCGCTGCCAACGCAAGCGCCGCTACGCCAGCGCGGGCGACGCGCTCGACGCCGCGGCCGTGCTCGGCCTCGAGCGCGGCCGCCAGGCCTACCGCTGCCCGCTCTGCGGGCACTGGCACCTGACCTCGCGATAGGACGGGGCGCGGGGGTGTAGGGCGGGGTCTCCGGACCCCGCCGCGAACGTCGCTTGGTGCCTCGTTGCATTCATCGCGGGCGGACGACGGCGGAGTCCGGAGACCCCGCCCTACATGGGGCTCGCGCGGCGGAGGGGGCCGGCCGCGCGTCACTCGGCGGTCTCGTTGTAGAGCTCGCGGCCGATGAGGATGCGGCGGATCTCGTTCGTGCCGGCGCCGATGTCGTAGAGCTTGGCGTCGCGGAGGAGGCGTCCGGCCGGGTAGTCGTTGATGTAGCCGTTGCCGCCGAGGGCCTGGATGGCCTCGAGGGCCACGTGGACGCCGCATTCGGAGGCGTAGAGGATGCAGGCGGCGGCGTCCTTGCGGGCCGACCGGCCGCGGCCCGCGTCGAGCATGCGCGCCACCTGGTAGCTGAACGCGCGGGCGCTCTGCAGCGCGACGTACATGTCGGCGACCTTGCCCTGCATCAGCCCGAACGTCCCGATCGCGGCGCCGAACTGGCGGCGGCTGTGGACGTAGGGCAGCACGAGGTCGAGGGCCGCCTGCATGATGCCGAGCGGGCCGCCGGAGAGCACGCAGCGCTCGGTGTCGAGGCCCTTCATGAGGACGCGGGAGCCGCCATTGACCTCGCCGAGCACGTTCTCGTCGGGGATGACGCAGTCCTCGAAGACCAGCTCGCAGGTGTTGGACCCGCGCATGCCGAGCTTGTCGAGCTTCTGGGCGGTGCGGAAGCCCTTCATCCCGCGCTCGACGAGGAACGCGGTCATCGCCTTCGAGCCGTGGTCCTTGGGCGCGGTGCGCATGTAGACGATGAGCACGTCAGCGTCGGGCCCGTTGGTGATCCACATCTTCGTCCCGTTGGCGACCCAATGCCCCCCGCGCCGCACGGCGGTGCAGGCCATGGAGCCGACCACGTCGGAGCCGGCGCCCGCCTCCGACATCGCGAGGGCGCCGACGAACCGGCCGGAGCAGAGCTTGGGCAGGAACCGGGAGCGCTGCGCGGGCGTGCCGTTGAGGGCGAGGTTGTTGACGCAGAGGTTCGAGTGGGCGCCGTAGGAGAGGCCGACCGAGGCCGAGGCCCGCGAGATCTCCTCCATCGCCACGAGGTGGGCGAGGTAGCCGAGGCCGGAGCCGCCGTCGGCCTCGGGCACGGTGATGCCGAGCAGGCCGAGGTCGCCCAGCTTGCGCCAGAGGTCGGCGGGGAACTCGTTGCGCTCGTCGATGGCCGCCGCGCGGGGCGCGATCTCCTTCGCGGCGAAGTCGCGCACGGTCTGGCGCAGGGCGTCGAGTTCCTCGGAGAGCGGAGGGGCGAAGTTCATCGGGGACTCCCGAACAAAGGCACGGCCCCGCGCGAATCAACCGCGCCGCGGGCCGCCCGCCGGTTATCAAGAACGCGAATACCCGGTTATGCCGCGCTCACGCCAGGGCCCGCAGGCGGCTGACGCCTCGCCTGCCCGTGGGTCGGGCCGCGGATGACGGCGGATACGACCTATCGGGGGCCGTCTCGCTGGCATGTCGGGGGACCTGAAGATGAGGAAATCAGGGAGTCAGGAATCAGACCAATCGCCCAAGCCCTGATTTCCTGAGCGTAGAAGACGCAGTTCAAACCAGTCACAGAGGGCGAAGAGGCGGCACTGAGTTCACCGAGAAGAGGTTACTCGAATCAAAGGATGATCGATTAGTTCACCCGCGAGGCGAACCAGAGCGTTCAGACCTTCCGGGCCCAACTCCCCGGCAGCCTCCGGCTCGTCTCTGTGTTCTCTGTGTCGAACTTCTGAAACTAGGCAGAGTTCCCCATCCAATCTGCTCCATCCGTGGGAACACGCAGCCCGCGCGCGGCGCCACCCGCGCTCAACCCACCCACGTCCGCGCGTTGTGGAAGAGCTGCATCCAGGGCGACTCGTCGCCCGTCCAGTCGGCCGGCCGCCAGCTGAGGTTGACGTTGCGGTGGCTGCGCTCCGGGTGGGGCATGAGGATGGTGACGCGGCCGGTCGTGGTGGTGAACGCGGTCATGCCGCGCGGCGAGCCGTTCGGGTTGAGCGGGTAATGTTCGGTCGGTTCGCCGCGGCCGTCCACGTAGCGGGCCGCGACGAGGCCGGAGGCGTCGCAGCGGGCCGCCGCCGCGGGGTCGGCGAACTCGGCGTAGCCCTCGCCGTGCGACACCACGATTGGCAGCACCGCGCCCTCCATGCCGCGGAAGAGCACGCTCGGGCTCGGCTCGATCCGGAGCGCGACGAGGCGCGCCTCGAACCGCTCGGAGCGGTTCTGCACGAAGCGCGGCCAGTAGTCGGAGCCGGGGACGAGGCTGTGCAGGTTGCTCATCATCTGGCAGCCGTTGCAGACGCCGAGGGCGAAGGCGTCCTCGCGCGCAAAGAACGCGGCGAACTCCGCCCGCGCGCGCTCGTTGAAGAGGATGCTCTTGGCCCAGCCCTCGCCGGCGCCGAGGACGTCGCCGTAGCTGAAGCCGCCGCAGGCCGCGAGGCCGCGGAAGTCCCGCAGCGACACCCGGCCGGAGAGCAGGTCGGTCATGTGGACGTCCACCGCGGCGAAGCCCGCGCGGGTGAAGGCCGCGGCCATCTCCAGCTGGCTGTTGACGCCCTGCTCGCGGAGGATGGCGACGCGCGGACGCCCCGCGCCGGGGCGGGCCACGAAGGGCGCGGTGCGGAACGCGAGCCGCGGCGCGAGGCCCGGGGCGTCGTCCTGGAGCCGGAGCTCGTGCTCCTGCGCCGCGCAGGCCGGGTTGTCGCGGAGCGAGGCGATGCGGAAGGTCACGTCGGACCACACCGCGCGCAGGGCGGAGAGCGTCTCGGAGAGGACGGTCTCGCCCCCCGCGGTCACCGTCAGCCGCCGGTCGGCGGCGACCCGGCCGACGCGGTGGGTGCAGGCGCCGAGGCCGTGGGCGGCGAGCGTCGCCTCGACGGCGGCGAGCTCCGCGTCGTCCACCTGGAGCACCGCGCCGAGCTCCTCGTTGAACAGCGCCGCCAGGACGGCCTCGCGCGTGGAGGCGGATGGCAGGTCGAGCGCCACGCCCGTGCCGCCGGCGAACGCCATCTCGGCGACGGTCGCGAGCAGGCCGCCGTCGGAGCGGTCGTGGTAGGCGAGCAGGCGGCGCTCGCGGCCGAGCTGCTGGATCGCGTTCCAGAAGCCGCGCAGGTCCGCGGGGTCGTCCACGTCGGGCGGCGTCGTTCCGGTCTGCCCGAACACCTGGGCGAGGATGGAGCCGCCGAGGCGGTGGCGTCCGCGGCCGAGGTCCACGAGGAGCAGCGTGCCGCCCGGTCCCGGGCGGAGCTGCGGCGTGAGCGTGAGGCGGACGTCCTCGACCGCGGCGAAGGCCGAGACGATGAGCGACACCGGCGCGGTCATGCGCCGCGGGGCGCCGTCCTGCTCCCAGACGGTGCTCATGCTCATCGAGTCCTTGCCGACGGGGATGGCGATGCCGAGGGCGGGGCAGAGCTCCATCCCGACCGCGCGGACGGCGGCGTACAGGTCGGCGCCGTCGCCGGGCACGGCCGGGGCGGCCATCCAGTTGGCGGAGAGGGCGACCTTGCCCAGGGCCCCGACCTGCGCGGCGGCGAGGTTGGTCAGGGCCTCGCCCACCGCGAGTCGGGCGGAAGCGGCGGCGTCGTTCACTGCGACGGGGGTGCGCTCGCCCATCGCCATCGCCTCGCCGGTGAAGACGTCGAACGCCGCGACCGTGACGCCGCAGTCGGCGACCGGCACCTGCCACGGGCCGACGAACGGGTCGCGCACGACGAGGCCGCCGACGGAGCGGTCGCCGATGGAGACGAGGAATGTCTTGTCGGCCACCGCGGGGTGGGCGAGGACGCGGCGCACGGCCTCGCCCAGCGGGACGACGCCGAGGCTCAGGGGCGCGAGCGCGCGGCGGCGCGACGCCTCGCGGCGGTGCATCCGCGGCGGCTTGCCGAGGAGGACCTCGAGGGGGAGGTCGATGGGCCGGTTGCCGAAGTGGGGGTCCTCGACCACGAGCCGGCGCTCCTCGGTCGCCTCGCCGACCACGGCGAAGGGCGCGCGCTCGCGGGCGCAGAACGCGGCGAACGTCTCCAGGCGCTCGGCCGGGATGGCGAGGACGTAGCGCTCCTGGGCCTCGTTGCACCAGAGCTCGAGCGGGCTGAGCCCGGGCTCGGCGCTGGGCAGCATCCGCAGGTCGAAGCGGCCGCCGCGGCCGCCGTCGTTGACCAGCTCGGGGAGGGCGTTGGAGACGCCGCCGGCGCCGACGTCGTGGATGAAGGCGATGGGGTTGTCGGGCCCGAGCGCCCAGCAGGCGTCGATCACCTCCTGGCAGCGGCGCTGCATCTCCGCGTTGTCCCGCTGCACGCTGGCGAAGTCGAGGTCGGCGCTGCCGCTCCCGCTCGTCACCGAGCTGGCCGCGCCGCCGCCGAGGCCGATGAGGAGGGCGGGGCCGCCGAGGACGACGAGCCGGTCGCCGGGGCGGATCTCGCCCTTGCGCACGTGGCCGTCGCGGACGTTGCCGAGGCCGCCGGCGATCATGATCGGCTTGTGGTAGCCGCGGAGCTCGGTCGCCGGCGCGACCGGCCGCTGAGCGCGGAGCGCGGAGGGCTGAGCGTCGGAGGTCTTGCCCTCCGCGCCCTGCGCTCCGCCCTTCGCCGAGGCCGCCGGCACTTCGGCCTCGTACGTGCGGAAGTAGCCGCAGATGGCGGGCCGGCCGAACTCGTTGTTGAAGGCGGCGGCGCCGAGCGGGCCCTCGATCATGATGTCGAGAGCGGAGACGATGCGGCCGGGCTTGCCGTGGTCCTTCTCCCAGGGCCGGACGGCGCCGGGCAGGCGGAGGTGGGAGACGGTGAAGCCGACGAGTCCGGCCTTGGGCTTGCCGCCGCGGCCGGTCGCGCCCTCGTCGCGAATCTCGCCGCCCGAGCCCGTGGCGGCGCCGGGGAAGGGCGAGATGGCGGTGGGGTGGTTGTGCGTCTCCACCTTGCAGAGCAGGTGGATGTCCTCCGGGTGCGCCGCGTACTCGCGCGTGGCGGGATCGGCGAAGAACCGGCCGCCGCGCGTGCCGGCGAGGACGGCGGCGTTGTCGCGGTAGGCCGAGAGGATGCCGGCGGAGTGCAGCTCGTGCGTGTTCCGGATCATCTGGAACAGCGACCGGTCCTGCCGCGCGCCGTCGATCTCCCAGGTCGCGTTGAAGATCTTGTGCCGGCAGTGCTCGGAGTTGGCCTGGGCGAACATCATCAGCTCGACGTCGGTCGGGTCGCGCCCGAGTCCGGCGTAGGCGACGACGAGGTAGTCGATCTCGTCCTCGGCCAGCGCCAGCCCGAGGTCGGCGTTGGCCGCGGCCAGCGCCGCGCGGCCGCCGGCGCGGAGCGGGACGGTGGCGAGCGGACGCGGG
>CAYWTK010000113.1:0-11407 GCA_964460895.1 uncultured Opitutaceae bacterium | reverse complement strand
GCCCGCAGGCGGCCGTGCCCGTCGCAGGCGCCGGTGTGGGGGCCGGCGAGGAGTGGCGCGGCCACCGCGGCGAGCGCCGCCGCGGTCTCGTCGTCCAACACCACGCTGAAGGGCGCGACGACCAGCGCGGCGGACGCGGCCCCGCCGGCGGCGAGCTGCGCGTCGGAGACGAAGTCGACGCGGTAGCCGAGCGCCTCGAGCAGGGAATGCCACCCGTCATGGCAGTCGTTGAGCGGCTGGAGATCGGCCGTGAACGCGCTGCGGTGCAGCAGGCTCGCGCGCGAGTAGTGCACGACCGCGCGCGGACGCCGCAGCCACGCCGCCCGGCGGCGCGCGAGCGCCGCGCCTTGGGCCGCGATCCGCCGCACCTCGCGGGTGCGCGCCGTGTCCGAGCCGTCCAGCGCCTGCACGCCGTTCATGCCGAGCTCCACGCCCCCGAGCGTCGGCCGCCAGAGGAACCACCACACGCGCGTCGCCCCCCGCTCGGCGTAGACGCGCGCGCAGTCCGCGAGGTAGTCCGGGCCGAAGCCCTCGCCCGCGAAGCCGTTGGGCCAGGCGCGCACGTGGGGACCGGCCTGCGTCTCGCTGAGGAAGAACTCCGCCCCCGCGGCCTCGGCCGCGCTCCGCAGCAGGTCCGTGCCGTGCGCGTGCCGGGCGAGGTCGACGGCCCGCCGGCCGGTGGCCTGGTACAGGTCCGTGCCGACCCAGTCCAGTCCGGCCGCGGCCTGCGCGAAGTAGTCCTGCCCGATGTTGACCGAGCCCGTCACGCCCGTCTCGGGGATGTTGCAGCCGATGCGGCGGCCGGGCGAGAGCCGGCGGAGCAGCGCCGCCTGCCAGCCGACCTGCTCGGCCAGGGCCGACTCGCGCCAGCGCAGGAAGTCGAGCCAGGCCTGCGGATTGACGCGTCCGCGCGGGGTCGCCGCCTCCTCCCACGTCCGCACGCGCTGCGACCAGAAGTTCGTCCACCAGGCGGCGTTGAGCGCGTCGACCGTGCCGTGCCGCCGCTCGAGCCAGGCCGCGAACGCGCGGCGGCTGTGCGGGTTCCAGTCGTACATGGACTCCGGGTCCCCGAGCCGGGTCTGCTCGGCGTAGTTCGGCTCGTTGTCGATCTGCCAGCCCCAGAGCGCGCGGCGGCCGCCGTAGCGGGTGGCCAGCGCCGCGATCGTCTCCTCGGCCTTGGCCCGCGCGCCGGGGTGGTTCCAGCACCAGAAGTGCCGGTGCGAGAGGCAGCGGCGGCCGTGCATGTCCATCAGGCGCCCGTCGGGGAAGAGCGCATCCATCCACGGCGGCGGCGTCGCGGTGGGCGTGCAGAGGCAGAGCTCCAACCCGCGCGCCTCGACGAGGTCGACGAACCGGTCGAAGGCCGCGAAGTCGAACCGGCCGGGCTCCGGCTCGTACCAGGACCAGCTGAACTCGCCGAACCGGACCGCCGTCAGCCCCGCGGCGACGATGCGGTCGAGGTCCCGCGCCCACTCGGATTCGGGCCAGTGGTCGGGATAGTAGGCCGTGCCGAAGCGCACCGGCGGCGGGGAGGACGGGGAGGCTCGCGTCATGGGGAATCGTGCAGCCACCGCCAGAGCCGCCGCCAGCGGGTCGCGGCCGCCGCCCGGGCCCGGGGGTCGAGGGCGGCGTCGGCCGCGGCGCGGTCGTACTCGGGCGTGGTCGCCACCACCGCGCCCCGCCCGAGCGCGTGCCGCCACACGAGGGCGTCGCCGTCGCGCGACCGCACGAGCGCGCGCCCGGTCGTCAGCGCGACCTCCGCCCTCACCTCGCGCGGGAAGCGCGCCGCCGCCCACGCCGCGCCGCCGCGCGCGGGCCGCGCCACCGGGGCCCGGAAGTCGATGATGCGCGCCCCGAGGACGCGGTGCAGCGCCTCGCCGGAGGCGAAGGCGTCGACGCCCACGACCACCAGCCGCCCCCCGGCCTCCACCCAGTCCCCCAGCGCCGCCCACTCGGGACCCGTCAGCCGGACGCCGGTCACGACGAGGGCCGCGAGCGCGTCCGGCGCGGGCAACGGGCGCCCGCCGCGCACCACGCGCACGCGCGCCCCGAGCCCGCCGAGGGCGAAGTGCGCCAGCGCCAGCGAGCGGCTGGCCTCGCGCGGCGCGTTGCCGGGGTTGCGCGGGTTGTCGCGGGGGTAGTACTCGGCCGGCCAGTAGAGTCCCGCCGTCGGTCCGCGCGGCGGCGGGGCCGAGGGACGCGCCGCGAACGCGAGGAACGCCTCCAGTCCCGGCTTCACCCGGCCCGCCGCGTCCACGAGCCCCAGCCCGCGCTCGAAGGGCGCCTTCGCGTAGGGAGGCGCGTCCGTCGCGATGTCCCGCAGGCACCACCAGAGGTAGCCGTTCGCCCCCGCCGCGGCGCAGGCCGGCAGCACCGCGCGCAGCCACCCTCGCGTGCGCGCCGCGCCGGCGGTGAGCAGCGTGCCGAACTCCTGCACCAGCACCGGCCCGAACGCCCGCGCGCAGGCGGTGTGGAACGGCAGCAGGCTGCGCCCGAGCGGGTCCCGCATGCCGTCGAACGCCACCGCCTGCCACGCCGCGACCGGGTAGCCGTGCATCGAGAGGAGATCCATGCCCGGCTGCTCCCCGAGGCGCCAGCCGGTGTCGTGGATCACCTGGTTCTGCTCGTTGCCCGCGACGAGCAGGACGTCCGGCCACTCCCCGCGCACCGCCCGCGCCATCGCGCCGCACCACGCCGCGACGTCCGCGGGCGCGGCGGCGAGGCTCTCGGGGAGGCAGCAGAGCTCGTTGCCGAGGTCCAGCGCGAGCACGCTCGCCGCGTGCGGACGGCAGACGCGGGCGACCCGCGCCGCGAAGCGCGCCGCCCGCCGGCGCAGGACGGGGTCGGCGAACAGGTTCCGTCCGCGCTTCCACTCCGGCCAGAAGACGCCGCCGCTCATGAACCCGACGAAGAGCGTGGGGTGCGCCGCGAGCCCGGCCTCGCGGCACCAGCCGAGCAGCCGGTCGAGCCGCCGGAGGTTCGCCGCCGCGAGGCGCCCGGCCCGCGGCTCGAAGTCCTGCCAGCGGAGGAAGAACCGCACGGTGTTCAGTCCGAGCCGGCGCACGAGCGCGAGGTCGGCGCGGATCTCCGCCTCCGGCCAGCGGGCCCACATCTCCACGCCGCAGGACGCCGGCCAGTAGTTCACGCCGACGGGCACGAACGGCCGTCCCGCCCGGGTGAATCCGCCGTCCGCCGCGAGCGCGAAGGCCATCGCTCAGCCCTCCCGCTTCACCGCCCGCACCCAGCGGGCGCCGTGCGCCGGGACCACGATCTCGGCGCCCACCCGCAGCTCGCGCTCGGCGAGCGGGTCCTCCCACCGCGCGTACGCGTGGCCGGGCGTGCGCAGGCGCACGCGCGCCGCGGCGCCGTCGGCGAAGAGGAAGTAGTGGTCGGCCGCGGGCGCCGCGAGCCGGTGGACCAGCGCCCCGGCGCAGGAGAACGTCGGCGCCGCGGGGCCCCGCAGGACCGCGGCGAGCCGGGACTGGACCGCGGCGTTGCCCGGACGCCAGCACGCGAGGGAGGCCTCGAAGCCGAGGATCACCGCCGCGCCGCGCCCGAGCGCGTGCTCCGTGACGGCCGGCCGGCCGTGGCCGAAGGTCGCGGTCACGCGCGCGCGCGTCGGCTGCAGGTCCAGCGTGAACCCGTCGAGCGCCACCCCGTCGAGCGTCCACCGCACGTGGTTGGCCCGCGAGTACTGGAAGTCCCCGATCCGCGCGCCGAAGAGGCGCTCGAACTCCGAGCCGTCCCCGGTCGGGAGCACGCGGCCGGCGTAGTCGTACCACGCCCCGGGCGCGTCGAGCACCACCCGCCCCCCGCGCTCCACGTAGCCGCGGAGCAGCTCGAGCACCGCGCGGTCGACCGCCAGCTGCGCGGGCAGGAGGATGGTGCGGTAGCGGTCCGCGAGGCCGGCAAGCAGGTTCCGCCGCGTGACGTGCTCCCACGGGATGTTGGCGTCGATCAGCGCGCGGGCCGCGCCGATGCGCGCGCGCACGGGCCAGCCCTTGTACATGTCGCGCCCGCCCACGGCCACGGCCGCCCACATCGCGTCGGACTCCCAGTCCTGGAAGACGCCCACCAGCGGCTCCTTGCGGGCGGACCACAGCTCGTCGCGCAGCCGCTGGCAGGCGCGGGCGACGCGGCCGGCCGCGAAGGTGCGGCCGCAGGGCCGGAGGTTGCGGTCGAGCAGCGCGTACTCGCCCGCCTCCCAGCCGTAGCTGCGGGCGTTCCAGCACCACTGGCCCCAGCCCTTGAAGCCGGCCGCGACCCAGCTGAGCATGAGCTGCTGGATGGTGTTCTCGTCGAGCGTGAAGCCGGCGACGGCGCCGCGCACCTCGGGCACGAACGGCGCCTTGCCGCCGCTCAGCTGCTGCGGGCCGCCGGTGGCCTCGATGGTCGAGGCCCAGCCGCCCTTGAACCAGTCCACCGCCAGCGCGGCCTGCATGTAGCTCGGCCGCAGGAACTCGAAGTCCGCCTCCTCGTAGTGCCAGCCGGGGTGGATCGACGGGTAGAACACGCCGCCGTCGCGCATCGTCGCGGCGATGCCCTCCATGTCCGTCGCGCGCGCCGCGAAGGGCAGGAACAGGCTCATCTCCCCGCCCGTCCGCACCGGCGCGAGCGGGTCGCGCGCCAGCTGGCGGTCGCGGTCGCGCCGGAGCTTCGCGAGGTGCGCGTCGGCGCGGAAGCGGTACACGTCGATGATGCGGCGGTAGTCCTGGTTCTCGGCGTTGACGAACTCCACCACGTCGCGCGCCACGTCGCGCCACGTCCGCCACGGGCGCGTGCGGACCATCGTGTGGTCGAAGTTCCACGCCTCCCGCAGCGCCGCCACGGTGCCGTAGCGGGCCTTCAACCAGTCGACGAACAGCGTCCGCGCCTCGGGCGCCACGCCGTAGGCGTCGCGCTTGAGCGTCCCGGGCAGCCCGTCCGTCTCGTGCGCGCCGACCTCGATCTTCGGCTGCTCGGGCGCGTCGATGCGGGCGCGGATCAGCTTCTCCTGCCGGCGGCGCCACGCCGGATGGACGCGGAGCCGCTCCGGCGGGAGGTCGGCGGGGAGGCCGAGCTCGCGGAGCAGCTCGGGCGTGGGCTCCTCGTGGCAGGCGTCGTCGTACCAGAAGGGGACGATGCCCTCGTCGAGCGCGGCGTGGTAGACCCGGCGCCAGTCGGTCCCGGCGCGCAGCTGGCACTGCTTGAGGCAGGTGAAGCCGAGCTCCCGCATCAGCCGGAAGTGCCGGCGCATGTCGTCGAGCGTCATGCCGGGCCACTCGATGAACACCACGCCGGCGGGCCACGGCCGCAGGCGGCGGAAGCGCCGCTGCGCGGACGAGTCGTTCAGCCGGTCGTAGAGCGCGTGCAGGAAGGGGTCGGACGACGCCGGGGCGGCGGGGGAAGGCGCGGCGGACGCGCGCGGGCGTGGGACGCTGGGCATGGCGGGGCGGCGGGGTCGCGCATGGTCGCAACCGCGCCGCGTCCCGCCAACGGACCTCTCCGCTAAACCGTTTGATTCGGCCGCCGGCGCCCCGGCCCGCCCGCCGCGGGCGCCGGATCCGGGCCGGCGCCGGGGCGCGGCGCGAACGGTTTCGGCCCGGCGCACTTGCGCCCCGGCCGGCCCCGCCGTTGAGTCGGCCCATGCCCCGCCTGTGGTTCTCCTCCCGGGATGTCCCCGCCCTCCGCCGGCGCGCGTCCCGCGGCTGGCACCGCGAGGTGGCCGCCGCCGCGCTGGCGCTGGCCGAACGGCCCGCGCCCGGGCCGGCGACGCCCGAGTCCCTCTACCTCGCGGTCGAGTCCAGCGCCCTCGCCTTCACCCTCACCGGCCGCCGGCGCCACGCGCGGCGCGCCGCCGAGGCGGCGGTCCGGCTGCTGGCGGACCCGGTCGACAGCGACCTGCGGCGCTCGTTGCTGCTGCTGGGCGCCTGCGTCGCCTACGACCTGACGGGCGCGGGCTGGTCGCCGGCGGAGCGGCGCGCGGTCGCCGCGGGCGCCGGGGAGCTCGCCCGCCGCCTCGCCTCGACGACGCTCTGTCCCGGCAACCCGGACAACCCCTTCAACAACTGGTGGGGCGTGACGCACAGCTCGGCCGCGCTGGCCGCGCTCTGCTTCCTGCCCGAGGACCCGGCGCTCGCCCCGCTGCTGGCGCAGGAGGACGAGCGGGTGCGCACCTACCTGCTGAACTACGGCGACGCCGGACACTACTACGAGGGCACGGGCTACGGCTTCTACGCGCTCTCGCACTGGGCCCCCTACGTGCTCGCGGCGCGCCGCGTCCTCGGGCGCGACCCGGCCGACCTCGCCCCCGGGATCGCCGCGCTGCCGCGGCTGGCGCACGCGCTGACCGTCGCGCGGCCGAAGCTCAACGACTCCGACGACCCCGCCTTCGCGCCCGGCCGCGGCATGCGGGTGGCCTGGAACGACGACGGCGGGCAATGGCCCGCGCACGGCACGCCCGCGCTGCTCCTCGCCCTCGCGCCGGCCCGGGATCGCGCGGGGCTCCGCTGGCTGCACGACCGCCTCGGCGGGGCGCGGGGCGACCGCTCCGGCGCCGCGCCCGCGCGCGGCCTGCTCTGGGAGTTCCTCTTCTGCCCCGCGCGCGCGGCGGCGCGCGCGCCGCGCGGGCCGCGGTTCGTCCACGACCGGCGCACCGGCCTCGTCGTCTTCCGCGACCGCTACCGCGACGGCGACGACTGCGTGTTCGCCGCCTACGCGAAGTCCTACCACGGGGGCGGCCACGCGCAGGAGGACCTCGGTTCCTGGCGCTTCCAGGGGCTGGGCGCGGGCTGGGCGCAGGCCGGCGGCCAGGCCAAGGCTGCGGCCCGCTTCCAGTGCGTCGTCACGCGGGACGGCCGGCCGAACGACGGCCGGCACGGCCAGGTCAGCTACCTCGCCCCGGGACCGCACGGCGGGAGCGTCAGCCTCCGCCTCGGTCCCGCGAGCGGCACCAAGCTCTGGGACCGGCACTTCGCGGTCGACTACTCGGGGGCGAGCGGCGCCGACGCCGTCGTCGCCCTCGCGGACGAGTGCTGGCACGACGCCGAGGCCGAGTGGACGTGGAGCCTGTGCTTCGAGCGGCCGCTCGAGTTCACGGCGCTGCCCGGGGAGAACGGCTTCGCGCTCGCCGGTCCGGCGGGCGCGCGCCTCGTGGTGCGCTTCGCCGCGCCGGCGCGCCTCGCCCTCGCCGTGCACGAGGGCGCCCCGAGCGAGCGGCGCTTCTCCGGCGGCGGACACCGCGTCTACCCGGGCGCGCGGTACGTCGCGGCCACCGTGCGCGGGCGGCGGGTCGACTTCCTCGCGGTGGCCACCCTGCAGCGCGGGGACGCGCCCCCGATGCGGGTGGAGCCGGCGGCCGGCGGCGGGCTGCCTGCGGTGACGGTGGGCGGCGCGCGGGTCGCGCTAGCCCTTGGCAAATGGTTTCACGGCCCGCTCCGGATCGAGCCGCGCCGCTGACTCGGCCCGGCGCATCACCGTCGGCCCGTCGACCCACTTCGGCTGCACCTCGACCGTCATCGGCGCCGGCGGCAGGCCGCGCTCGTTGCGGTGGATCTGGGCGACGACGGAATCCACCGCCGCCATGCCGATCAGCCGCCCCTGCTGGTCCACGCCCGCGCAGGGCACCTTGTGCTCCACCCAGCACGGATGCACGAAGCCCACGTCCTCCGGCACCCTCAGCCCGAGCGCCTGGATCCAGCCCAGCACGTCCTCGCGCGGGCAGATCACGACCTCGGGCCGGTGCTTCCGGAACCAGGCGCGGAACGGGTCCTGGTAGATGCCGTCGTGCATCAGCACGGGCACCGCGCGGTCCCGGCCGACCGAGGCGTTGTAGCGCTCGATGACCGCGGAGAACTTCTGGAAGACCCGCTGGTCGGTGAAGGCGTCGATGTAGAGCCCGATGCGGCGGTAGCCGAGGTCCACGAGCCGGTCCACCGCCAGCTTCATGGTCATGTACTGGTCCGGGCTCACGCGGTGCAGCGCCGGCTCGCGCAGGGAGTAGCCCACTGCGACGGAGGCGAAGCGCGACCAGTCGAGGTCGACCGACTTCACGTGGTTGGCCACCGGGGGGATGACGACGGCGTTGATGCCGCGGTGGTGGAGGATCTCGCCCATGCGCCGCGGCGTCATGTTCGGCTGCAGCGCGTCGAACATCTCGGGCTTGAAGCCGAGCTGCAGCGCCCGCGCCTCGATGCCCTCGACGATCTCGTGGGCGAACCGGCTGGACTCGAGCCGCTTCGCGTCGAGTCCGACGTTGAGGATGGCGATGACGCTGACCCCGCCGCTCGGCTGCTTGCCGCGCAGGCGCGCCATCAGGGTGGCGACGAGCGGGTCGGGCCGGTAGCCCACCTGCTCGGCGGCCGCGTGCACGCGGGCGAGCGTGTCGGGCCGCACGCGCGGGCTGTTGCGCAGGGCGAGCGAGACCGTCGCCAGCGAAAGGCCGGAGACGCGCGCCACGTCGCGGATGGTCACGTTGGGGTTCGGGCCGTCGGCCGGGTTCTCGGGGGCAGGCATGCTTCTCCGACGGGCCATGGAAGGCGGGGGACCGGGGTTTGGCGAACCGGAAGTGGCGGGCGGCGTCAGTCCCGGCAGACGACGGTCGTCAGCCCGGGGGTCGTGCGGTCCAGCCGCAGCCCGTGGCCGCGGCGCAGGTCGCCGCCCCACGGCACGCGGAGCGCGTAGTCGCCGAGGAAGCCGCGGAAGCGCGCCACCCCCTCGTCGTCCGTCGTGAGCGTCTCCCGCGTGCGCCACTCGTCGTGGATCAGCCCCCGCACGCGGTGCCAGACGGCGTTGAGGGTGTGCCCCGAGCGGTCGCCCCACTTGATGGCGGAGGCCATGAAGCCCCAGAAGAAGAACGACTCGATCGCCGGGTGGGCGAAGGCGCAGGTGAGGTGGTTGGCGACGTACTCGGCCTGCAGCGCCTCGATCTCCGCCGCGCTGAAGCGCCCGGTCTCCTGCAGGGCCTTGGTCTCCGCCCAGAACTCGGTGATGTGGACGGGGAGGCCGGTCGCGGCGAACTCGTCGTAGACCCGCCACTGCTGCGCGTGCGCGACCCAGCCCGTGTGCGACTGCAGGCCGACGCCGTCGGGCGGGACGCCGCGGTCCTGGAGGCCGCGGAGGACCTCGACGTAGCGGCGGCGCTGCGAGGCGGAGGTCACGCGCGAGCCGTCGCTGCCCCGCAGCTCGTGGGGGTAGTCGGCCTCCATCGCGTAGTCGTTGACGAGGAAGCGTGCCTCGGGGTCCTCCGCCCGGCACCACCGCAGGACGGGCTCGATGTAGTCGAGGATGACCGAGGTCGGCTCGAGGTGGGGCCATTCGCGGCGCGCGTGGTTGCCGGGCGCCGCCTCCCACATGGGCTCGTTCACCGCGTCCCACAGCCGCACCTGGCCCCGGTAGCGGGCGACGAGGTTCCGCACGCGGACCTCGGCGTACTTCATCTGCGTGGCCACGTCGTAGCGGTTGAGCCACTCGGGCCAGCACTTGGGGATCGACCAGAAGAGCGGGTGCCCCTTCGCGAGGATCCCCTGCGACACCGTCCAGTCGACGGTGCGGGTGAAGTTCTCCAGGCGCATCTCGCCCTGGCGCTCCTCGGTCTTCGACGCGTCGTTGCGCGGCGCCTCGGTCCAGTAGCAGAGGTTGTTCGCGGCGTTGAACATCTCGGCGAACCGCGCCCGCCACGCGCGGGCGCGCTCCGTCTCCCACTCGCCGTCGCGCGCCATCGCGTCGAGCGGCCAGAGCTGGTCGCCGAACGGGAACGCGTGCCGGGTCATCAGCGCCTCGACCCGCAGCCCGCGGCGCGGGCGGCCGGCGGGGTCCACGAAGCGGACCGCCGCGTCGCGCGTGCGGACCTCGCGGATGCGCCGGCGGGCGGCGCGGAGGACCTCGTCCTCGCCGGCCGGGTCGTAGTGCACGAGCGCGCGGTCGAGCGCGGACCATTCTTCGCCGCGCTGGGTCGCCGCCAGCGCGCGCGCCGTCGCGCGCGACGGCCGGGGGGTGGTTCTGCGGGGCATGGAGACTGGTTGGCCCCGCGCCCGACCGGTGTCAGCTCCGCACCGCTTGCATCGAACGGTTTAAACGTTTCCCCTCGGCGCGCGCCTGCGCGCGACTTGCCGCTGTCCGCGCCCGCCGCCCTCATGGTCGCCGCGCCCCGCCCCATGCCCCCCACCCCCGCGCCGCCGCTCATCGTCGCCGAGCAAGTCGCCCGGGCCTACGTTGCCCGCGGGGAGACCGTGCACGCGCTGCGCGGGGTCTCGCTCACCATCGCGGCGGGCGAGTACGTCTCGCTCATGGGGCCGTCGGGCTCCGGCAAGACGACCTTCTTCAACATGATCGGCGCGCTCGACGTGCCCACGGGCGGCGTGATCCACGTCGCGGGCCACGACCTCCGCGCCCTCTCCTCGCCGCAGCTGGCGGCGCTCCGCTGCCTCCACCTCGGCTACATCTTCCAGAACTACAACCTCGTCGAGGTCCTCAGCGCGCTCGACAACGTCGTGCTGCCGATGCGCTTCCTCGGCCTCGGCCGCGCCGCCGCCCGCGAGAAGGCGGCCGCGCTCCTCGCGCGCGTCGGCCTCGGGCACCGCCTCCACCATCTGCCCGGGGAGCTCTCCGGCGGCCAGCAGCAGCGCGTCGCCATCGCCCGGGCGCTGGCCAACGACCCGCGCCTCATCCTCGCCGACGAGCCGACCGGCAACCTCGACAGCCGCACGTCGCACGAGATCGTCTCCCTGCTCGCCTCGCTCTGCCGCGAGCGCGGCGTGACCGTCGTCTCCGCCACCCACGACCACCGCATGCTCGACGTCTCCGACCGCGTCGTCCACCTGCGCGGCGGGCTCATCGAGCGCGTCGTCCCGCGCGCCGGACTGGAGATCGCCGCGAGCTCGGTGTCCGCCCCCGCATGAGCGCCTCTCCCCAGGGCTCCCGCCTCCGGCGCCTCGGCGTCGTCGCGCTGGGCGTGCTCGCCATCGCGGTCCTCACGCCGCTCGCGCAGCTGCTGACGTACCTCACGGTCCACGACGCGATCGAGACCGCGACGCCCGTCGGCTGGGCGGTGGGCGCCGTCTTCAGCCTCGTGCTGGCGTTCGCGCTCCTCCGGCGCCTCGGCGCGGGGGGCCTGCTCTCCAAGTCCTCCCTCGCGCTGCTCTACGGCATGCTCGCGCTGGGCGTGCCGCTGATGAACCTCGGGCTGGTCCGCCCGTTCTACCTCTCGCTCTACGCGGTCTACCGCGAGTACCTCGACGAGGGGAACAACACGTACCGCACCGCCTACGCCGCGCTCGACGAGGACTGGTCGCCGAAGATCCCGACGCGGGAGGGCATGGCGGCGCTGCAGGCGGACCGGCTCCTCCTGCTCCTCTCCGACCGCTCCGCGGCCCGCGCCGCGGCCGCCGCGCAGGCCCGGGCCGACGGGGCGCTCGCGCGCGGCGAGCCG
>CAYWTK010000112.1:0-11458 GCA_964460895.1 uncultured Opitutaceae bacterium | reverse complement strand
GGGTCCAATCCGAGCTATGCCTTTGATGTCATTCTATTACGCGAACCTCAATAACTACGGCGCGCATGGATACTCTTGGGGCGGTTCGGGCGCCGGCTGGGTGCCATCCTCGGATTCATCCGGCACCGGTCGTTTCCTTTTCCCACGGATAGGACGGATTTTTCCGGATCGGAAGGATTCCATCCGTCTCCATCCGACCAATCCGTGGCCAAGAGGACGGTCGGGCGCGGCAGATGCCCGTAACGGTGTTGGGGTTCGCGTGCAGAGGCGTCGCGTGAGCCAGGCCCTAGCGGGGGGATCGAGGTGCGGCCCTGCAGCCCACCACGGTCTCGTTCCGAGCCATAACTGGTATCAGCGCGGCTCGGGCCGCAGGGCGGCCAGCTGCCGCGCGTAGGCGTCGATCCCGCGGGCGAGCGACTCGGCGATGCGCTGCCGGTACTCGGGCCGCGCGACGCGCGCCGCCTCCTCGTCGTTCGAGAGGTAGGCCGCCTCGACCAGCACGGCCGGGCAGTCCACGAAGCGCAGCACGGCGAAGCGCGCGCGCTTGAAGCCGCGGTCCGAGGTCCCGAGGTCCTGCACCAGCTGGCGGTGGAGGTGGAAGCCGAGCAGGACGTTGGCCGTGTCGTTGCGGTTGCCGGGGAAGGCCACGCCGGTCAGGTCGTCGCGGCTGCCGTCCACGGTCGAGACCTGCCCCTGCGGCGTGAGGACGAACGTCTCGGTGCCCGAGACCCGCTGCGCGTCGCGGGGGTCGACGGCGTTGAAGTGCAGGCTGACGAAGAGGTCCGCCAGCTGCTCGTTGGAGAACGCCGCGCGGCGCTGCAGGTCCACGACGGGGTTGCTGGAGAACCGCGTGTCGTCCGTCCGCGTCAGCCGCACGCGGTAGCCCCGCGCCTCGAGCAGGCGCCGGAGCCGCAGCGCGAGGTCGAGGGTCATGTCCTTCTCGTTGAGCTTGAGCCGGGGGTTGTGCTTGCCGGGGTCGGTGCCGCCGTGGCCGGGGTCGAGGACGACGAGGCGCGGGGCGATGGGCAGGGCGGCGACGTGGTCCGCCGGGCGCAGCAGCGGGCCGACCGTGCGCGTGAGGTCGGTGCGCGCGACCCAGAGGCTCTCGCGGTGCGAGGCCACGCGCTCGGCGAGGAAGACGCGCGCGCCGTCCACGAAGCAGTCGCGCTGGTCGTGCTCGAAGACCGCGGTCCGTCCGGCGCGGTCGGCGAGCGTGAGCCGGCCGGCCGGCGCGTCGTACGTCGCCGTCCAGCCGAGGCGGGTGCCGACGGCGCGGAGGTCCACGAACTCCACGCCGCGGAGGCGCACGGTCTCGTCGCGGGCGGCGGCCGGACGGGTCGGCGGCGCGCGGACGGGCGCGGGCTCGGCCCGGACGGGTTGGCCGCCGGCGAGCAGCGCCGCGAGGAGGGCGGGGCGGCCGAGGCGGGCTCCGACGCGCCGGAGCGCGGTGTCGCGTCCCCCGGGCGTCATGGCCGGCGGACGCTCAGCCCGGATTGCCGCCGGCGGGCGCGGCCGGCGCGGTGGCCGGGGAGGCGGGCGCGTTCTCGCGCACGTGGTACTTCGGCTTCCGCTTGTTGGGCGGATTGGGCGTGAGCATCACGTTGATCTGCTTGCCGGTGAGCTTGGGCACCGCGTCCGGGTGGCCCATCGTCTCGAGCTCCTTGAGGGCCCGGTTCATCACGTCGAAGCCCATCTCGGTGTGGGCCATCTCGCGGCCGCGGAACTTGAGGCGCAGCTTCACCTTGTTGCCGTCGTCGAGGAACTCCTCGGCGTGGCGGATCTTGGTGAGGAAGTCGTGCTGCTCGATGCGCACGGTGAACTCGATCTCCTTCAGCTTCGCGCCGGCGGGCTTGGAGTGGGCGTGCTTCTTCTGCTCCTCGTAGATGTACTTGCCGAAGTCCATGATGCGGCAGACCGGCGGCACGGCGGTGGCCGCGACCTCGACGAGGTCGAGGTTGAACTGCTGCGCGAGGGCGAGGGCCTTCGGCGTGTCGAGGATGCCGAGCTGGCGGCCTTCGGGGCTGATGACGCGGACCTGGGGGGACTTGATCCGGGCGTTACGCTTGATGTGAGCGTAGGGATCGTTGTTGCGCGGGGCGCCGCGGTTGAACGGCGGGCGGCCGGAGGAGGGAGGAAGGGCCATTAATCGGTGGTTGCTGCGGGTAAGGTCGGGCCGGTTTCTTGCCGCGCCCCCGGGGGATGACAACCCCAATCTCCGCCGGGAAACCGGCGGCCGCTCAGACGCTGAAGCTCTCGCCGCAGGAGCAGGAGGCCTTGGCGTTCGGGTTGGAGAACTTGAACCCCCCGCCGACCATCTGGTGGGAGTAGTCGAGGACCGTGCCCTTGAGGTAGAGGGCCGTCTTGGGGTCGACCACCACCGCGGCGCCGGCGGAGCGGACGAGGATGTCGCCGCGGCGCGGTTCCGGCACGAACTTCATCTTGTAGCTGAGGCCGTTGCAGCCGCCGCCGGTGATGGCGATGCGGAGCAGGTCGCCCTGCCCCTCGCGCGCCCGCAGGGCGTCGACCTTCGCGCCCGCGTCCGGCGTGAGGCGGACGAGGTTCTCGTTCCCCTCGCGGACGCCCTCGGGCAGCGTGGTGGCGGTGGCAGTGGACATCGGGGCGGACTGAATGCCGGCCCCCGGAGATTGGCAAGCGCGGGACTGTAGGGCGGGGTCTCTTGACCCCGCCGCGAACGTCATTTCAGGGCACGTGCCTGAAATCGCGAGCGGACGACGGCGGGGTCGGGAGACCCCGCCCTACACGAGGGAGGCGCGGTCGCGCCTCAATTCGCCTGCTGCCAGGCGCGGAGGAGGGCGAGGCTGCGCTTCGGGTCGACGAGGTTGATGCGGCCGTCGGCGCTGCGGGTGGCGCCGAGGCGGATGAAGCCGATGACCTGTTCGACGCTCAGGCGCGGCTCCACCGCGAGCAGCTTGGCCGCGAGGTTGGCCACGTTGGGCGCGGCCATGGAGGTGCCGGAGTAGCGCATGCGCTCGCCGCCGGGGAGGTAGCTCTCGACCTCGAAGCCGTTGGCGTGGACGTCGACGTTGCGGCCGAAGGTCGAGAAGGACGTCTCCTCGCCGGCCTTGTCCACCGCGCCCACCGTGAGGATGTTCGGCAGGTCGATGGCGGAGGGGATCTGCTCGTCGAACTGCGCGTCGCTGTCGCTGTTGCCCGCGGCGGCGACGAAGAGGATCTCCGGCGCGGCGGCCATGCCCTCGGTCATCGCGTCGCGGAACAGCTGGAAGTACTCGCGCGCCGTCTTCCGGCGCTCCTCGGGCGTGCCGCCGGCGCCGTTGGCCTCGAAGGCGCCCTCGATCGAGCGGGGCGAGCCGCCCCAGCTCATGTTGACCACGCGCACGCCGCGCGCCTTGAGGTAGTCGATGACCTCGCGCGCCGCGCGGGCGTCCTTCTCCGCCTGCTCGCGGGTGGGGACGTCGGGGATGACCCGGTGGTCGAACGTGATGCGCACGGCCATGATCCGGGCCGCGGGATTGCCCTCGGCGGCGATGCCGGCGACGTGCGTGCCGTGGGTGAAGTTGCCGAAGAAGTTGAGCTGCTCGAGGAACGCCTTCACGTCGTCCGGCTTCAGCGTGCCGAGGTGCTTCTTCAGGTCGGCCGCCTCGACGCTGTCGATGTTCGCCTGCAGGTCGAGGATGCCCTTGGTGAAGTTGCGCATCGTCGGGTAGGCGGCGCGCTGGCCCTCGTCGAGGGGCATGAGGAGGTCGGGCACGCGGGCGGACTTGAGGTCGTACGCGATGCCGTGCACGTCGTCCACGTACCCGTTGCCGTCGTCGTCGCGGCCGTCGACCTTCTCCGCCGCGTTGGTCCACGCCTGTTGCGGGAAGAGGGCCATGTCCACGCCGCTGTCCCAGACCGCCACGGTCACGGGGGTCAGAGCGGCCGCGTCGAGCGCGACCTGGCGCGGCGACCAGCGGTCGGGCTTCTCCTTGAAGTTCGCCTTCACGTAGGCGCCGAGGGCGGCGACCCGCTGGGGCTTCAGCGGCAGGAAGTGCGCGTAGGTCGTGCGCGCGCCGACGAGCGCCTGGGCGACGTCGCCGCTGACCTGCCCGGTCTTGTCCACGCCGGGCTGGAAGTTGCTGGCGAGGTTGCCGAGCAGCAGCGCCTCCGAGCCGATCTCGGCGCTGGCCTTGGCGGACTTGATGTTGTCGGCCACGACGTCCCACGGCAGCGCCGCGAGCGCGCGCGCGTAGGTCGCGGCGAAGGCCTCGGCGAAGGCCGCCGGGGTGGCGAAGTCGCCCGCCTTCCGCGTGCGAACGTAGGACTCCGCGAGCAGGCCCAGCGTGAGCTTGGCCGCGGGCTTCTCCTCGAGCTCGCGCATGCGCGCGATGCGGGCCAGCGCGTCGTCGTACCGGCCCTCGTGCACGTCGAGCGAGAGCAGCACCCCGAGCACGCCCTGGAGGGTGGCGCGGTCCGCGATGTCGTAGTCGTTCAGCAGTTTCTCGAGGTCGGCGCGCACCGGGCCGGCGAGGCGGGCGTAGGCCTCCTCGGAGGTGACGACGGCGGTCACGGGGCCGGTGTAGGCGTAGTTGAACCGGGGGAGCTGGTCCTGCGAGGTGATGCGCGGCTTGTCCGCGGCGACGAGGGAGACGGTGGCGGCCGCGAGGACCGTCAGGAGGCGAAGGGGGTGGAATCGCATGGCCCCCACGCTGGTAAAAGCGGGACGTCGGGCAACGGCAATACGCCCAGCGGCGCGTTTCCTACGACAAACGGCGGGCGACGGCGACCGCCTGCGCGAAGCTCCGCGGGTCCGCCCGGCCCGTCCCGGCGAGGCCGAACGCGGTGCCGTGGTCGGGACTGGTGCGGAGGAAGGGCAGGCCGAGCGTGACGTTCACGGCCTCGTCGAATTCCACCGCCTTGAGCGGGGCGAGGCCCTGGTCGTGGTAGAGCGCCACGATGGCGTCGAACTCGCCGCGCAGCGCCCGGGCGAAGAGGGTGTCGGCCGGCTGGCAGGACGAGACGCCGGGGAAGTCGGCCCGCAGGCGCTCCAGCGCGGGGTCGATCAGGTCGCGTTCCTCGTCGCCCAGCAGGCCGCCCTCGCCGGCGTGGGGGTTGAGGCCGCAGACGCCGATGCGCGGCGCCGCGATGCCGTCGGCCCGCGCCAGGCGGTCCGCCGCCGCCACGGTCCGCCGCAGCCGCACCGGCCCGAGGAGCTGGGGGACCTCGACGAGCGGGACGTGCCAGGTGGCGAGCGCGACGCGCAGCCGGCCGCCGCAGAAGGCCATCACGGGCTCCCCGCCCCACCGGTCGGCGAAGAACTCGGTCTGGCCGGGGAAGGGGAATCCCACCGCCGCGAGCCGGGCCTTGGAGACGGGGGCGGTGACGACGGCGGAGAATTCGCCCGCGCGCGCGCCCGCGGCGGCGCGCTCCATCGCGGCCCAGGCCACGAGCGCGCCCTCGCCGTCGGGACGCCCCGGCGTCGCGGCGTAGTCCTCGCGGCCGATGCCGAGCCGGCCGCCGCCGGCGGGCAGTGACTCGAGCCAGCGCGGCGGACCGAGCACGACGACCCCGGCCGCCTCCGCCGGGTGCGCCGCGAGCCAAGCCGCGACCACCTCGGGGCCGATGCCGGCGGGGTCGCCGCAGGTGAGCGCGAGCGGCGCCATGTCAGTCGCCGCCCCCCTCCCCCGCCGACGTCCCGCGCGGCCGCGCGAAGGGGCGCTGGCCGCCCGTGAAGAACTCGAGGAACCGCCGCGCCTCCGCGCTGGCCGGACCGGCCGCGAGCAGCGCCGCCGCGTGCGTGCGCGGGTCGCCGCCGCCGAAGACGCGCGCGTAGGCCGCCTTGAGCTCCTGGATGGTCGCGCGCGGGAAGCCGCGGCGCTTCAGGCCGACGACGTTGAAGCCGGGGATCTCGTTGCGCTCGGCCACGAGGAGGAACGGCGCCACGTCCCGCGTCACGCGCGCCAGCCCCGCCACCATCACGCCCTCGCCGATGCGCGCGAACTGGTGGGCGCCGGCCCCGCCGCCGAAGAACGTGTGGCTGCCGACGGACGCGTGCCCGGCGAGCATCACGTTGTTGGCCAGCACGACGTCGTCCCCGACCGCGCAATCGTGGCCGACGTGGGCGTTGGCCATGAGGAAGCAGCGCGCGCCGATCACGGTGTCCTTGCCGGCGTAGATCGAGCGGTTGACCGTGCAGTGCTCGCGGATGACGGTGCCCGCGCCGACCCGCACGCCCGAGGCGGTGGCCGGGTCGAACTTGAGGTACTGCGGGTCGCCGCCGACGACGGCGAAGGAGTGGACGACCACGCCGTCGCCGAGCACCGCATGGCGCGTGACGACGGCGTACGCGTGGACGACGCAGCCCGCGCCCAGCTGGGCGCCCGGTTCGACGATGGCGGTGGGATGGATCACGGGGGAACGGAAGGCGGAGAGCGGAGGACGGACGGCGGCAGAGTGGGTTGGGCGGGACGGCCGACGGCAGGCCGTTCAGGACTCGTTTCCGGCCCTGCCCCTCATCCCTTCCGCTTGTCCGGCAGCAGGTCGAGCTGCGGGTCGACCAGGAGGTCGTAGTTCTTGAGGACGCGGATGAGCTGCAGCGTGTCGCTCTTGCCGTAGTTGCGGTTCAGCTCCACGCGGTCGATCAGGTCGAGCAGCATGGCGCGGAAGGAGATGACGGCGTCGACGCCCTTCTCCTTGAGCATCGCGACGGCCTGCGAGCGGAACGGCTCCGCGGTCGGGAGCCCGGGGAGCACGAGGATCTTGAGCAGGCCCGCGCCCTCGGTGTCCTCGAGGTCGGCCGGGAAGAACCGCGACGCCTCCTTGAGCACGCTCTGTTCGAGGAAGCGGAAGATCTCGGGCGCGTTGCGCAGCGTGCTCGGCGTGAACCGACCGGCGGCGTGCCAGCCCTTGATGCTCACGACCGCCCGCTGCACGAACGGCAGCTCGTTGGAGAAGAGGAAGAAGTCCGGCCGGCGCGAGCCGCGCTCCCAGGCCGGGTTGAAGACGAGCAGGTCGAGGACCTCGTCGGCCGCGCCCTTCCGGGCGGTCAGCGCGTACTTGCGGGCCTGGCGCACGAAGAAGCCGGCCTGCTCGAAGTACTCCCGGACGATGCCTTCGTCGATGGCGGACATGCGGATTGCGGATTGGCGGGTGGGGATGGCGGAATGAGCGAACGCCGACGAGTCACCCTAGGAAATCCGGCCGGCGCGGCAATCCGCATTCCGCAATCCCCGATCCGCAGTCAATCCCGGGCTCCCAACTCCCGCCAGACCGCGGCCGCGCGGGCCGGATCCACGTCGTCGCGGGTCGCGGCCCGGCCGATGGCCTCGAGCACGACGAAGCGCAGGCGGCCGGCGCGGACCTTCTTGTCGCGCGCCATCGCGTCGAGCAGCGCGGCGTGGGACAGCGGTTCGCGGAGCCGCGTCGGCAGGCCGTGCGCGGCCACCGCGGCGTCCACGCGCGCGACGACGCCCGCGTCCACCGTGCCGAGGTCGCGCGACAGCCGCGCCGCGGCGCAGAGGCCGACGGCCACGGCCTCGCCGTGGAGGTAGGTGCCGTAGCCCGCCACCTGCTCCAGCGCGTGGCCGAACGTGTGCCCGAGGTTGAGCAGCGCGCGGCCGTCGGCCGGGGCGCGCTCGCGCGGATCCGCCTGGACGACCTGCGCCTTGAGCTCGCAGCAGCGCCGGACCACGGCGGCCAGGTCGGGGGAGGCGGGCGACAGCGCGCTCCGCTCGAGCCGCGCGAAGAGCGCGGCGTCGCCGAGCAGCCCGTACTTGAGGACCTCGGCCGCGCCGGCGGCGAACTCGCGCGCCGGGAGGGTGCGCAGCCAGTCCGAGAGGATCAGGACCGCCTGCGGGTGGTGGAACGCGCCGGCGAGGTTCTTGCCGGACTGGAGATTGATGCCGGTCTTGCCGCCGACGGAGCTGTCCACCATCGCCAGCAGCGTCGTCGGAACCTGCACGCACGCGATGCCCCGCTGGTAGGTCGCAGCCGCGAAACCGCCGAGGTCGCCCAGCACGCCGCCCCCGACCACCGCGAGCACGCCGTCGCGCGCGACCCGCTCGCGGGCCAGCCACTCCCAGACCGCACCGAGGGTTTCGACCGATTTCGACGACTCGCCTCCCGGCAATGCCAAGTGCGGCCGGCGCCCGATCGCGGCCGCGAGGACCGGGCCGTGCGCGGCCAGAATCGCGGCATCCACCAGCACCGCGGTCACGCCCCGGGCGTCGAATTCCGCCGCCAGCGGGCCGCCCGTCGAGTCGGACCGAAAGACAATCGGGTACTCGCTGCCTTCGGCGCGGATGATGAGATTGTCGGGCACGGGGACCTCTAAAGAACAATCACTTGCGGAGGTCAACCCGCCTCTCCGGCATTTCCTGAGACATAGTCTCATATTGAGCATTGACATGAGATTTGGTCTCATCCTCACTGCGACTCGTTCTCATTTTCCTCCATGAGCTCCCGTCCCCTCCGCCTCCTGTTCCTCGCCGGCGTGCTTGTCTCGAGCCCCGCCGCCCTTCGCGCGCAAGCCATGCCAAGCGCGGAGTCCGAGGTCGTCATCCAGCCCCGCTTCGAAGTCGTGGGCCGCCGCGACCGCCTGCCGTTGATCGGCGGCACGGCGGACACGGTCGGCGAGCAGGCGCTCGAGACCAGCCGGGTGTTCACCGCGAACGAGGCGCTGCGCCGGGTTCCCGGCGTGACCGTGCGCGACGAGGAGGGCTTCGGCCTGCGGCCCAACATCGGCATCCGCGGACTCAACCCGACCCGCACGACCAAGCTGACGCTGCTCGAGGACGGGATGCCCCTCGCCTACGCGCCGTACGGCGACAACGCCTCGTACTACCACCCGCCGATCGACCGCTTCGCGGGCCTCGAGGTGCTGAAGGGCGCCCACGCGCTCTTCTTCGGCCCCCAGACCATCGGCGGCGTCATCAACTACCTCACCCCCGACGCCCCGCTCGCCCCCGGCGGCTACCTGCAGGTCGCGGCGGGCGACCACGGGTACTTCAACGGCCACGTCCGCCTCGGCGGCCACGGCGCGCTGGTGGACTTCGTGCGCAAGCAGGGCGCCGGCGCCCGCGAGAACCTCGAGCACGAGATCGACGACCTGAACCTCAAGTACACGGTCCGCCTCGGCGACCGCCACACGGTCACCTTCCGCGCGAACCGGTACACCGAGGACTCCCGCGTGACCTACTCCGGCCTGACCCAGGCCGAGTTCGAGCGGCTCGGGCCCCGCTACAATCCCTTCCGCAACGACCGGTTCGACATCACCCGCACGGGCGCCTCCGTCACCCACCGCGTCACCCTCGCCGACCGCACCCGCCTCACGACCAGCGCCTACTACTCCGCCTTCGACCGCGACTGGTGGCGCCAGTCGAGCAACAGCCAGGACGGCCAGCACGGCGCGGGCGCGCTCGTGTCCACCATCGACGGCGTCGCGGCCACCTTCCTCCAGCACCGCCTCGCCGGCCGGCGGGTCGACCCGGACACCCAGTTCCCGAACGCGCAGGGCCGCCTGCGCTCCTACGTCACGTGGGGCCTCGAGCCGCGCCTCAGCCGGCCCAACGCCGCCGGCGAGTTCCAGGCGGGGCTCAAGTTCCACCGCGAGGACCAGGACCGCCTTCAGGTCAACGCCTCGAGCCCGACCGGCCGGACCGGCGCGGTCGTCGAGGACAACGGGCGCGAGACCACCGCGTGGTCGGCGTTCGTGGCCCAGCGGTTCGACCTGGGCGCGTTCGCCCTCACACCCATCCTGCGCCACGAGGCGATGGACTTCGACCGGACCAACCGGCTCAACGGCGTCGCCGGCGCGAGTTCGCTCGACCGCCTGCTGCCCGGACTCGGGGCGACGTGGAAGGTGGACGCGGACACGACGGTCTTCGCCAGCGTCCACCGCGGCTTCGCGCCGCCGCGCGTCGAGGACGTCATCGGCGGCGCCGGCACGGTGACCGACGTCGGACCGGAGGACTCGGTCAACCTCGAGCTCGGCGTCCGCACGCAGCTCCGCCCGGGCCTCGACCTGCAGGCCTCCGTGTTCCGCTACGATTTCGACAACCTCATCGCGGTCGGCTCCATCGCCGGCGGCGGCACCCCGCTCTCGCAGGGCGAGGCGCTCTTCCAGGGCGTCGAGCTCGGCGTGCAGGCGCGGCTCGACGGGGGCTTCCGCACCCGCGTCGCCGGCACCTGGCAGGCGACGGCGGAGCAGACGACGCCGTTCGTGAACGTCGCGACCAGGACGGCGGTCGCCGGCAGCGCGGCGGGCAACCGCCAGCCCTACGCGCCGGAGTTCACGCTCACCGCCGCCGTGGGCTGGGCCCGCGGCCCGTTCGAGCTCGAGCTCGAGGCGCAGCACGTCGGCCGGCAGTTCACCGACTTCGCGAACTCCGTCGCGCCCTCCGCCGACGGCCAGCGCGGCGAGATCGCGGCGTCCACGGTGTGGAACGCCTCCGTGAACTACCGCGCGAGCGCGAGCGTCAGCCTCTTCGCGACCGTGAAGAACCTCGCCGACCGGACCTTCATCACCGACCGCACCCGCGGCATCCAGGTCGGCATGCCCCGCCTCCTGCAGGCCGGCGCGCGCTACACGTTCTGACCGGACGCGCCGGCCGCGGAGATCACCCGGTCGGGTTCCGGGGATCACCCCGGGCCGTTAGGTCGCGGACCTTGGGTAATCAACCCCACGGTCCGCGGCTCGCCAGGCACGGTCCGTCGCATACCGTCGGCCCCGTGAGGTTGCCCCGCTGGACCGTCGTCCTTGTCGCCCTGATCGCCGTCGCGGGGCTGCTCTCTCCCGCCGCCGCCTTCGACGAGACGCGGGATCCCTGGATCCGCGGCACGTTCACCGGACACTCGCCGCGCGCGCCGCGGCTGCCCGAGTCCGCGGCGTGGAGCGAGGCGGTGCGCCTCGTGGACCGCACGCCCGGCGCGTTCATCCTCGTCGGCACCGGCCGGTCGATGGAGCCCCTCTACCCCGCCGGCACGCTGCTCGTCCTGCGCGAGACCGACTACGCCGGCCTGCGCAGCGGCCAGACCGTCGTGTACCGCAATTCCAGCGCGCGGGCGGTGGGCCACGTGCTCGTGGCGAAGGCGCGCGACGGGTGGCGGGTCAAGGGACTCAACAACGCCTCCCACGACCGCGAGCCCGTCCTCGCCGGCAACCTCATCGGCGTCGTCGTCGCCGCGTTCCAGCCGGTGGCCGACCGGTCGCAACCGGTCGCGCGTTCGCGCCGGCCGTCGGGCCGCGCGGTCTTCCTGAGCGACCGCGGGCGCTGAGGCCGCCGCCCCGCGGCGGGCAGGCCCCGAAGACCCGTTCACGGGCCGAAGGCCTGCGGGTCTCCCGACCCCGCCGAGAACGTGCCTACGGGCCGGAAAACCGTGCCGCGGGCCTCAGGTCCGTGCCGCGGCCGGGGGTCCCGACCGCGAGCGGAAGACCGTGCCGCGAGGGAACGACGGCGGGGTCGGGAGACCCCGCCCTGCTATGGGGCCGATCCACGCGAGC
>CAYWTK010000111.1:0-11517 GCA_964460895.1 uncultured Opitutaceae bacterium | reverse complement strand
CGGACTGGCCGCCCAGGCCGAGGCCCAGCTCGCCACCGCCCGGCTCGGCGCGCGCGCCGACGCCGTCGCCGCCGCCGAGGCCGAGGTGGCCGCCGCCCGCGCCGCCCTCGACCGCGCCGCCTGGAGCCTCGGACAGAAGGAGGCCGCCGCCCCGGGGGAGGCCCGCGTCCACGACACGCTCTACCGGGAGGGCGAGTTCGTCCCCGCCGGCGCGCCCGTCGTCTCCCTGCTGCCGCCCGACGCCATCAAGGTCCGCTTCTTCGTCCCCGAGCCCGACTTCGCCACCCTCCGCCCCGGCGCCGCCGTCCGCGTCTCGCTCAGCGGCCGCCCGACCCCGCTGGCCGCCCGGGTCACGTACCTCTCGACCCAGCCGGAGTACACGCCCCCGGTCCTCTACAACCGCGAGAACCGCGCCAAGCTCGTCTTCCTCGTCGAGGCCCGGCTGGACGACGCGGCGGCCGCGCGCGAGCTCACCCCGGGGCTGCCGGTGGACGTCACGCGCTGATGGACGACTCCGCCGCAGCGCCCGTCATCGCCGTCCGCGGCCTCACGAAGCGGTTCGCCGCGCGCACCGTCGTGGACCGCATCGACCTCGAGGTGCGGGCCGGCGAGATCTACGGGTTCCTCGGGCCCAACGGGAGCGGCAAGACGACGTTCATCCGCATGCTCTGCGGACTGCTCACGCCCGACGGCGGCAGCGGCACCTGCCTGGGCTACGACGTCCTGCGTCAGCAGCGCGAGATCCGCACCCACGTGGGCTACATGACCCAGCGCTTCAGCTACTACGAGGACCTCAGCATCCGCGAGAACCTCGACTTCATCGCCCGGGTCTACGACGTCCCCCGCCGCCGCGAGGCCGTCGACCAGGCCCTCGAGCGCCTCGGCCTCGCGGCCCGCGGCCGCCAGCTGGCGGGCGAACTGTCGGGCGGCTGGAAGCAGCGCCTCGCCCTCGCGGCCAGCCTCATCCATTCGCCCCGCCTGCTCCTGCTCGACGAGCCGACCGCGGGCGTGGACCCGAAGGCGCGGCGCGACTTCTGGGACGAACTCCACCGCCTCGCCGCGGACGGGATGACCGTCCTCATCACCACGCACTACATGGACGAGGCGGAGCGCTGCCACCGGCTCGCCTACCTCGCCTACGGCCAGCTCCTGGCCCGCGGCACCGCCGCCGAGGTCGTCGCCGCCGCGGGCCTCGCCACCTGCGAGGTCGAGGGCCCGGACCTCGCCGAGCTCGCCGGGCGGCTCCGCGGCCTGCCCGGCGTGGAGCAGGTCGTGCCCTTCGGCCGCACCCTCCACGTCTCCAGCCACGACGCCCCCGCGCTCGCGGCCGCGCTCGCGCGCGCGGCCGGGCCGGACCACCGCTGGCGGCCGATCGCGAGCAGCCTCGAGGACGTGTTCATCGCCCTGATGGACCGCGCGCGGGACAACTTCCGATGAGCCGCTTCGCCTTCCATCGCTTCTGGGCGGTCGTGCTCAAGGAGTTCGTGCAGATGCGGCGCGACCGCGTCACGTTCGCGATGATGGTCGGCATCCCGCTGCTGCAGCTGATGCTCTTCGGCTTCGCCATCAACTCCGACCCGCGCCACCTCCCGACGGCCGTGGTGGCGGCCGACCACGGCCCGGCCGCGCGGGCGCTCGTCTGGGCGGTCCGCACCAGCGGCTACTTCACGATCGTGCGGGAGACCGACGAGGCCGGCGCGGCCCGCCTGCTCCGGCGCGGCGAGGTGCAGTTCGTGCTCAACATCCCGCCGGACTTCTCCCGCCGCCTCCTGCGCGGCGAGCGCCCGGCGCTGCTGCTGGAGGCGGACGCCACCGACCCGGCGGCCACCGGCCCCGCGGTGGCGGCGCTGCGCGCCCTCGCCGCCGGCGTGCTCGACCGCGAGCTCCCGGGTCCGCTCGCGCCCCTGCGCAGCCGCGCCGGACCGGTCGAGCTGCGGGTGCACGCCCACTACAACCCGGAGAACGTCACCCAGTTCAACGTCGTGCCGGGGCTCATGGGCGTGGTGCTGACGATGACGATGATCATCATCACCGCCCTCGCCATGACGCGGGAGCGCGAGCGCGGCACGATGGAGAACCTCCTCGCGACGCCCGTGCGGCCCTTCGAGGTCATGGCCGGCAAGATCCTGCCCTACATCGTCGTCGGCTACATCCAGCTCACGCTCATCCTGCTCGCGGCCGTCCTCCTCTTCCGCGTCCCCGTCGTGGGCAGCATCCCGCTCGTCTACGCCGTCGCGCTCGTCTTCATCGCCGCCAACCTCGCCGTCGGCATCACGTTCTCGACCCTCGCGCGCAACCAGCTGCAGGCGGTGCAGATGGCGTTCTTCTTCTTCCTGCCCTCGATCCTTCTCTCGGGCTTCATGTTCCCGTTCCGCGGGATGCCCGAGTGGGCCCAGGCGATCGGCTCGTGCCTGCCGCTCACCCATTTCCTCCGCATCGTGCGCGGGGTTCTCCTCAAGGGCAACGGGGTCGCCGACATCCTGCCCGAGCTCTGGCCGATCGCGCTCTTCATGGTCGTCGCGCTCACCATCGGCCTGAAGCGCTACCGCCAGACCCTCGACTGACGCGCCTCAGGGCCGCAGGAACCGCGCCGTCCAGCGGGGGTCCTCCCGCGGGTCGGGCCCGGCGGCGGGCAGGAGCCGCCGCCGCACGCGGGCCACGAGGCGGTAGACCGCGTCGCGCCACCGCGACGGCACGACCCGCAGCGCGGCCAGCCACCCGACCGCGCCGCCCGCCGCGGCGCAGGCCGCCAGCGCGCCGTCGGTGCGCACGAGGGGCGGGCCGCCCGGCGCGCCGTCCCAGTCGGGCACGAGGATCAAGGTGTCGAAGTCCTCCGTCGGCAGCCCGCGCGCCCGCAGCCACGCCTGGGCCGTCGCGCCCTGCAGCGGCGCGAAGCGCAGCCGCCCGGCGCGGTCCGCCCGCAGCAGGACGCGCACGCACGCCCGGCACAGGCCGCACTCGCCGTCGTAGAGCAGGACGGGGCGCGGCGCCGCGGCCGGGGAGGGGGCCGCGCTCATGCCCGCGGCGGCAGCGAGGCGACGTGCACCGTCTGCGTGGGGAAGGCGAACGACAGGCCGCGCGCCTCGACGGCGCGCATGAACGCCAGGTTCAGCCGCTGGCGGAGCTCCATGTGCCGGTGGAAGTCGGGGTCCTTGACGACGTAGACCATCCAGACGTCGAGCGACGAGCTGCTGTAGTCGCGGAAGTAGCAGATGACCGACGCCGGATCGATCTCCGGCTCGGCCAGGAGCAGGCGGCGGAACTCCGCCACGATCTCCTCCATCCGCGCGGCCGACGTGCCGTAGGTGAGCCCGATCACCTGCTCGACGCGCCGGCCGTTGAAGCGGGCGAGGTTGGTGATGATCTCGCCGGCCACCGTCTTGTTCGGGATGACCATGAGCGAGCGGTCGAGCAGCCGCAGCTTGGTGGAGCGCAGGCCGATGTCCTCGACCGTGCCGACGTTGCCGCCCACGCGGATGGTCTCGCCGATCTTGAACGGCTGGTCCACCGCCACGACCACCGAGCCGAAGATGTTCGCGATGGTGTCCTGCGCCGCCAGCGCGAAGGCCAGGCCGCCGATGCCGAGCGCGCCGAGCGCGGCCTTCACGTCCGCGCCCAGGCTCTGCGCGATCATCAGCACGCCGAAGACGAAGACCACCGCGAGCAGGGTCTTCTTGATCCACGGCATGAACGGCGCGAGGCCCAGCTGCTTGTCCCGCGCCACCTCCGCGAGGTGGTCGAGCACGGTATTGAACGCGCGCAGGAACCCCCAGAAGAGGACGAACGAGAACGCCATCGTGTAGGCGTAGCGCAGCGTCTCGTCCGCGGTGGCGGAGAGCTTCAGCACCTTGAGCGCGAGCACGGTGCCGACCACGACGATCAGCGCCTTGACCGGCCCCTCGAGCGCCGGGAACAGCTTGTCGTCCAGCGTCGTCTCCGTCCGCGCCGCGAGGCGCTTGAAGAACGAGAAGAGGAAGGTCGTCACCACCCGCCGCAGCACGTAGGCGGCGAGCGTGATGAGGAGCGCGATGACGTAGTGCGTCGCGGTGTTGCCGCTGCTGCGCACGTCGAAGGCCGCGAGGATGAGGTCGACGAGGTGCTCGACGAAGTCGGGCGTGCGCACGTCGGCCTTCCCCGTCGCCACCGCGGCCGCGACGACGGTGTCCGGCGTGGACCGGGCCGGGGCGGCGGGCGCGGCGTCCTGCGCCCACGCGAGGAGCGGCGCTACGAACGCGAGCACGGACAGGAGGAGCGGGCGGACGGCATGCATGGCGAAGGGCCTTAGAATGAACCGCGGCCGGTGATGTCAAAGGCGAAGGTCCTCCGCCGCGGGGGCGTTTCCCCTCTTGCCCGCCCGCGGGCCGCCGACCAGCCTCGGGCCCACATGCCCACCCTCGTCGCGATGACCAGCACGCTGCCCTGGTGGGCGTGGGCCGGCTTCCTCGGGTTCGTCGCACTGATGCTCGCCCTCGACCTCGGGGTCTTCAACCGCAAGAGCCACGTCGTGGGCCTGCGCGAGGCCCTCGCCTGGTGCTCGGTCTGGTTCGGGCTCGCCATGGCCTTCAACCTCCTCGTCTCGCAGAAGATGGGGCCCCAGGCCGGGCTCGAGTTCTTCACCGGCTACCTCGTCGAGCTCTGCCTCAGCGTCGACAACGTCTTCGTCTTCATCGTCATCTTCCAGTACTTCAAGGTCGACCCCCGCCACCAGCACCGCGTCCTCTTCTGGGGCATCCTCGGCGCGGTCGTGATGCGCGCGGTGTTCATCTTCGCCGGCATCGGGCTGATCAACGCCTTCCACTGGATCATCTACCTCTTCGGCGCCTTCCTCGTGTACACCGGCGTGAAGCTCGCGCTGCCGCGCAAGGAGGACGGATTCGCGCCGGAGAAGAACCCGCTCGTGCGCCTGGCCCGGCGCCACCTGCCCATCACGGCCGAGTACCACGGCGGCCATTTCTTCGTCCGCCAGCACCACAAGCTGCACGCGACGCCGCTCTTCCTCGTGCTGCTGGTGGTCGAGACCACCGACGTGATGTTCGCCCTCGACTCGATCCCGGCCGTGATCGCGATCACCCGCAACGAATTCATCGTCTTCACGTCGAACATCTTCGCCATCCTCGGCCTGCGCTCGCTCTACTTCGCCGTCTCCGGCGTGATGCAGCTGTTCCGCTACCTCAACATCGGCCTCGCCGCCATCCTCGTGTTCGTCGGCGGCAAGATGCTCGCGACGTACTTCGACTTCCACGTCGAGATCAAGATCTCGCTCGGCATCATCGGCGCCGTGCTCGCGGCCTCCATCCTCGCCTCCGTGCTGCTGCCCGCGGCGCGCCGCAAGGACGCCTGAGCCGCGCTCAGGCGTCGGCGCAGACCTCGGCGACGTCGGCGAGGTCCAGCAGCAGCGGCAGCAGGGACTCGAGCCGCGCCAGGCGCTTCTCCTCCGCGAAATGGCCCGTCTCGGCGTAGCTGACCCAGCCGCCCTCGAGCTTGATCGGCTGCCGCGCGCCCGCGGCCCGCGCCGCCGTCAGCCGCTCGCGGATCTCCGGCAGCAGCGCCGCGCCGAACGCCTCGGGCGCGTTCGTGCGGAGGAACCACGCCGCGTCGAAGGCCGGGTCACCGACCTTGATCTCCTTCGCCCCGAAGAACTCCGCGACCTTCGTGCCGAACCCCTGCTCCTCCAGCCGGAACTCGAGCCGGCCCGCGCGGCGCGGGGCCACGCCGACCGCGATCCAGTGCTGCCGCGACTTCCCGCTTCCGGTGGAGTAGGCCCAGAACCGCACGCGCTTGCCCTGCCGCACGCCCTCGACCCGGCGCTCGGTGCCGACCCACGGACGCTTCTCGCTCACCACCTCGAGCCCGAGCCGGTCGGCGAGCGCCTGGAGGTTCGCCAGCGCCCGCTGCTGCCCGGCATGCGCCGCCCAGGCGAGCGCGCCGATGAGCAGGGCCACGCCGCCGACCACGAGCACGACTTCCATGCGCCCGACCGTACGGGTCGGGACGCCGGGCGCGAGTCCCGAGTCCGGACCGGAAAAAGAAGGCCGCCGGATCCGCTGGGCGGACTCCGGCGGCCGCCCGGCGCGCACACTCGCGCCGGGCTTACCCCTGAAAGGCAAGGGCGTCCGGCCGCGCCGCGGAGGCGCGGCCGGACGCCGGTCGGTCAGTCGATCGCGATCTTGCGCGGCTTGAGCGCCTCGGCCTTCGGCAGCGAGACGCGCAGCACGCCGTCCTTCAGCTCGGCGTGGATCTTGTCCACGTCGACGGCGTGCGCGTGCTCGAGCACGAGCTCGAAGGGCGCGTCCACCGACTCCCGGTAGAGCGGGGTCCACTCCGCCGGACGCTGCCAGGCGCGGCGGCCGACGATGCGCAGGCGGTCCTCCTCGGCGGTGAGCTCGAGGCCCTCCTTGGCGACGCCGGGCAGGTGGACGACGAGCGCCCAGGCCTCCGCGGCCTCCTTCAGGTCGTAGGCGGGCTTGACGGTGAACTCGGGCGCGCGGCCCTCGGACTCCGCCGCGGGCTCGCACTCGGAGCGGCGCACGGAACGGGACAGGCGCGGGACGATCTGGTTGAAGAGACGGGTCATGGGAGGTTCCTCCTCGATTGGGTTCAGTTGACGGTGATGGCGACCTTGCGGGGCTTGGCCTGCTCCTGCTTGGGGAGCGTGACCGTGAGCACGCCGTGCTCGAGCGCCGCGGTGATGCGGTCGGTCTGCACCGACTCGGGCAGCGCGATGGAGCGGTTGAACGTGAACTCGTTGCCCTCGTCCTTGCGCGTGGCGTTCAACGTGAGGTAGCCCTCGACGAGCTCGAGGTTGACCTGCTCGCGGGCGATGCCCGGAAGCTCGGCGCGGACGTAGAGGTTGTCCTTGTCCTCGTAGAGGTCGACGGGGAAGCGCGGCGCCGCGGCCGGCGCGAGGTCGGTGAGGGCGGTCTCGAACAGGCGGTCGATCTCGGACTCGAGACCCGACCACGGATTGCGCGCCCGGAAGAGGGCGGCGGGATAGCTGTAACGGGTGAGGCGGTACATGATGGTATCTCCTGTGGGTTGGTGTGCCATCCCGGTTGCAGCCCGCGTGCCGCCCCGCCGGCGCACGCAAACCGCCTCCGTCCCGTCAGTTGCATCCGAAGCCATCGTCGCCCGTGGGAAATTCTGTCCGGGCGCGTGACAGCGGACCCGCGCCGCTTCGTCGCGCCCCGCGGCACCGCGCGCGCGGGCTACACGGGATCGAACGCCAGCCGCGGCAGCGCGCGCTCCGTTCCGGTGGCGCTCGTCCGCACGGTGCCGCGGCGGACGGCGCCGTGGCGGAGGTAGAAGCCTTCCGCCTGCGGATCGGAGACGACGGTGAGGCGCGTGCCACCGCGGCGCCGCACGTGGCCGCGCAGGTGCTCCAGCAGCCGCGCGCCGACGCCCCGCCGCTGGCACTCCGGGTCGACCCACAGGTGCTCGAGGACCCACTCCCCCGCCCCGGTCCCGCGGACGGCACCGGCGAAACCCAACGGCCGACCCGCGCACTCGGCGACGAGGACGTCGCCGCTCGCCGCGAACGCCTCGGAGACGGCGAGCTCCTCCGCCCAGGCCGCGAGCCAGTCGGGCGGGTAGCCCCACGACGCCTTGGCCGCCCGCGCCAGCGCGGTGAGGGCCGCCGCGTCCGCGGCGACCGCCGGGCGGACCGTGCAGCGCGCGTCGGACGGCATGGCCGGAGTCCACCGCCGTGACGCGCCCGCGTCAATTTTCCCATGGCCCCGCCCGGCGCCGCTTCCACACTGCCGCCATGACCTTCGATTTCGAGCGCCCGGTCGACCGGAGCCGCAGCGACAGCCAGAAGTGGCTCAGGTACGCGGGCCGCGACATCCTTCCGCTGTGGGTCGCGGACATGGACTTCGCGGCGCCGCCGCCGGTGCTCGAGGCCCTGCGCGCCCGCGTCGACCACGGCGTCTTCGGCTACGCCAAGCCCCTTCCCTCCCTCGCGGAGGCCGTCGTCGCGCATTGCCGCGACCGCTACGGCTGGGCCGTGGACCCGGCGTGGATCGTCTGGCTGCCCGGGCTCGTCACCGGACTCAACGTCGCCGCCGCCGCCTTCGGCGCGCCGGGGGACGAGGTGCTGACCGCGACTCCCGTCTACCCGCCCTTCCTCGGCTCCCCGGCCAACCAGGGACGCCGGGCGGTCGGCGTGCGGATGGCGCGCGCCGGCGGCCGCTGGGAGCTCGACTTCGACGCGCTCGCACGGGCGGTGACGCCGCGCACGCGGCAGTTCTTCCTCTGCAGCCCGCACAATCCCGTCGGCCGGGCCTTCACCCGCGACGAGCTCGCGCGCGTGGCCGAGTTCTGCGTCCGCCACGACCTCACGCTCGTCTCCGACGAGATCCACTGCGACCTCGTGCTCGACGACGTCGCCCACGTGCCGGTCGCGTCGCTCTCCCCCGAAGCCGCCGCGCGGACCGTCACGCTGATGGCGCCGAGCAAGACCTACAACATCCCCGGCCTCGGCTGCTCCTTCGCCATCGTGGCCGACCCCGCGCGGCGGGCGGCCTTCGCGCGCGCGGCGCAGGGCATCGTCCCGGACATCAACGTCCTCGGCCTCGTCGCCGGCGAGGCCGCGCTCCGCCACGGGGAACCCTGGCGGCGGGCGCTGCTCGACCACCTGCGGGGCAACCGCGACCTGCTCGAGGGAGCGGTCGCGCGCGGCGAACTGCCGGGCGTCGCGATGACCCACGTCGAGGCGACCTACCTCGCCTGGCTCGACGTCTCCGCGCTCCGCCTGTCCGGCGCGCACGCGTACTTCGAGGGCCACGGACTCGGCTTCTCCGACGGCGCGCCCTTCGGCGTCGGGAAGGACACCCACGTGCGCCTGAACTTCGGCTGCACGCGGGCGACGCTGCTCGAGGCCCTCGCCCGCCTGCGCCGCGCCGTCGCCGCCGCGCCCCGCTGATCGCGCCCCGACCGGACTGGTGGGGAAGGCAGGATTCCCATCCCGGGCCCTGCCGTCGCCCGCTCGCCCGCCCTCCCCCGCGGCAAGCACGGAAACCACCGCACCTCCGCGATTCCCTCCCCTCGCCCCCGCCGCCGCGTCACCCAATGGGTGACGCATGATCCCCAACGATCGACGACTCATCCTCCTGCACCTCGGCGTGGCGGCGCTGGAGCTCGGGAGCGAGCAGCTGCTCCGGGGCACCCGCGCGCTGTTCCGGCGACGGCGCTGGGGCTCCTACTCGACCGTGCGGCCGGGTCCCGCGACACCGTACTGGAACGCACTCGCCACCGCCCTCGAGGCCGAGCTCACCGTCTACGGCTCCAAGGCCCGCCTCGCCCGCCTGATCGGCGTGCCGCGCCAGCGCATCCACGACTTCCTTCGCGGCCGCACCCGCCAGCCCGACGCCGAGCTGACGCTGCGCCTGCTGCACTGGCTCACGGCGAAGCGCCGCGGGCGCGACCTCAGCACGTAGCGTCCGCCGCGCCCCGCGCGAGCGCCCCGGCCGGCACGGATCCCGTCCCCTCCGCTCGAAGGGCCCCCGGCTCCTTCACTCCCGCGCGCCTCCGCGCCGCGGCCGGCGTCACCCTTGGGGTGACACATCTCGGGGGTTGCGCGGCGGGGGGGCGGGGGCAAGGTGGCGGCGTGCGCATCGGACGCCACGAGTTCCCGTCGAACCTCTTCCTCTCGCCGCTCGCGGGCTACACGAACCTGCCCTTCCGGCTGGTCGTGCGGGAGATCGGCGGGCTCGACTGGGCGACGACCGACCTGATCAACGCCCGCTCGCTCCTCGAGCGCAACCCGAAGGCCCTGCAGCTGGCGCAGACCTCGCCGGCCGAGCGCCTGCTCTCCGTCCAGCTCTTCGGCGCCGTGCCCGAGGAGATGCGGGACGCGGCGGCGGCGGTCGAGGCCATGGGCATCGCCGCGGTGGACATCAACATGGGCTGCCCGGTCCGCAAGGTCGTCGGCGTCGGCGGCGGGTCCGCCATGATGACCGAGCTGCGGAAGACGCAGGCGCTCGTGCGCGGGATGGTCGAGGCCGTGCGCATCCCGGTCACGGCCAAGATGCGGCTGGGCTGGGACGCGGACAACCTCACCGCCCCCGACCTCGCGCGAGCGCTCGAGGACGTCGGCGTGGCCGCCATCTTCGTGCACGGCCGCACCCGCGCGCAGGGCTTCGCGGGCACCGTCAACCTCGCCGGCATCCGCGCGGTCGTCGCGGCCGTGCGCTCGATCCCCGTGATTGGCAACGGCGACGTGACGACGCCCGAGGCCGCGCGCCGGATGCTCGACGAGACCGGCTGCGCCGGGGTCAGCATCGGCCGGGGCGCCTTCTACGACCCGTGGATCTTCCGCGACACGCGCGAGTTCCTCCGCACCGGGGTGCGTCCGCCGGAGGAGGGCTTCGCCGCGCGCATCGCGGTGATGCGGCGCCACCTCGACCTCGCCTGCGAGGTCTTCGGCGAGGAGCTCGGCTGCCGGCTGTTCCGCAAGCCGGCCGCGTGGTACGCCAAGCGCTTCGGCCCGGCCAAGGAGTTCAAGAAGGCGGTGGTCGGGCTGCGAACCCGCGCCGAGTTCGAGCGCCTCGTCGAGGAGTTCGTCCGTTGGCGGGCGCAGTTCTGCGACGAGCGGGGCGAGCTGCTGCCGCGCTTCCGCCCCGATCCGCTGGTGGCGTCGTTCATGCGCGACCCGGACGACCCGGCGGTCCTGCGCCGCGACGCGATCCCCGTGCCCAAGGGGCCGGTCGAGGTCTGGTGAGCGGACTCGCCTCGGCCCGCGCCCCCGCCCAACCTCCCCGCCCGATGTCCAACCTGCTCCACCTCTGGGCCATCTTCCTCGGCACGGTGGTCGGCCTGCTGCCAATCATCAACCCGCTGGCCGCGGCCCCGACCTTCCTCGCGATCACGGAGGGCGACTCGGACGAGCGCCGGCGCGAGCAGGCCCGCAAGGGCTGCCTCTACATGGTCGGCATCCTCGTGAGCTTCCTCGTCGGCGGCACCTTCATCATGAGCTTCTTCGGCATCTCGATCCCGGGGCTGCGCATCGCCGGCGGGATCCTGATGACCGGCATCGGCATGAGCATGCTCGCGGCGCACCGGACGACCGAGGAGGAGAAGGAGGAGCGCGAGGCCGCGCGGCGGAAGGTCGACGTGTCCTTCTCGCCCCTCGCCATGCCGATGCTCAGCGGCCCCGGCTCGATCGCCGTCACGCTCGGCTTCACCTCGCTCGCCACGGGCCCGGTGGACTACCTCGCGATCATCGCGGGCATCGGCGTCGTGGCGTTCATCACCTACCTCGTCCTGCGCCTCGCTGGACGCATCGTGCTCTTCATCGGTCCGGTCGGGCTCAACGCGATGACGAAGATCATGGGCTTCCTCATCATGTGCATCGGCGTCCAGTTCGTGGTGAACGGCGTGCTCGGGATCGCGACCGATCCCGAGCTGCTGCGCGGCATCCGTCGGACCCTCGTCGGCTGACGCCGACCGGGACCGCGCGCCCCGGCGGTCACTTCCGCCGCTCGACCGTGGCGCCGGTGCGGTCCTTGAACACGAGCAGGC
>CAYWTK010000110.1:0-11698 GCA_964460895.1 uncultured Opitutaceae bacterium | reverse complement strand
CAGATCTTCGGCTCGCAGGACGCGATCGTGCAGATCGACATGTCCGAATACATGGAGAAGTTCTCCGTCTCCCGGCTGATCGGCTCGCCCCCGGGCTACGTCGGCTACGAGGAGGGCGGCCAGCTCACCGAGGCGGTCCGCCGCCGGCCGTACTCCGTCGTCCTCTTCGACGAGATCGAGAAGGCCCACCCCGACGTCGTGCAGCTCATGCTGCAGATCCTCGAGGACGGCCGCCTGACCGACTCGCTCGGGCGCACGGTGGACTTCCGCAACACCATCATCCTCATGACGACCAACGTCGGCGCGCAGCTCATCCAGCGCCAGACGACGATGGGCTTCTCCGCCGTGGGGTCCTCGGACTTCCGCGACATGGAGAAGCTGCGCGAGAAGGTGCTCGAGGAGGCGAAGCGGATCTTCAAGCCGGAGTTCCTCAACCGCATCAACGACCTCGTCGTCTTCCGCCCGCTCACCAAGGAGGACCTGATCAAGATCGTCGAGATCGAGGTCGGGAAGGTCTGCAAGCGGCTCGCCGCGCGGCACATCCTGCTTGAGTTCTCGCCCGAGTCGAAGCTGCTGCTGATCGAGAAGGGCTACGACGAGAAGTACGGCGCCCGCCCGCTCCGCCGCGCGGTGGAGCACTACCTCGAGGACCCGCTCGCGGAGGCCATGCTCCGCGGCGACGTCAAGGAGGGCGAACCCATCCTCGTCGTGCGCAACGGCGACAAGCTGGAGTTCCGCCAGCAGGCGCCCGCCGCCGACAGCGGCGTCTCGCCCTGAGGCCCCGCCCGCCCCGCGCCCGCCGCCCCCGCGCGGCGGGCTTTTTGTTGTCCGCGCCGTCCCCCGCGGCTTGGCTCGCCGCCGTGTCCCGGCCGCCCGTCCGCCTCCTCCGCGCCGCCCGCGCCCGCCTGCGGGGGCTGCTCGCGGCCGGCGCGCTGGCCGCGCCGCTCGCGGGACAGGAGGCGATCCCCGCCGCGGAACTCGCCCGGCCGCCTTCGGCCGCGCGGCTCGACGCGCTCGTGGCGTCCGCGGCCGACGGGGGCTGGGGCCGCTGGACCGGTCCGCTACGCACCGCGGCCTTCGAGGCCTACGCGCGCGACCCGGCGACCGCGGCGCCCTGGCTGCACCTGCACCGCTGGGCGACCCTGTTCGCCACGCCGCGGGCGCAGGCGGTCGAGGCCTGGATCGGCGCCATCGAGCGGGCCGGCGGCGCGCACCGCAACATGCCCAGCCGCTACGACCTGCCGCCGGGGTCGCTCGCCGGCGACGTGCCGCCGGCGCTGCAGCGCTGGGCGCTCGGGCACGCGGATTTCTCGGCGGAGTTCTTCGCCACCGTCAGCCCGCAGGACTCCCCGCTGGAGCTGCTGCGCATCCTCGGCGCCCTGCACGCCGCCGACCCCGCCGCCTTCGCGGAGTACCGCTCGCTCGCGCTCGCCGTGGCCGTCGTCTTCGACGTGCCGCCGCCGCCCGACTGGCCCCACGGCCAGGTCCCGCCGAACCTGCTCGCCCGGCGGCTGCCGCCGCCGACCGAGGCGTTCGCGCACTGGGTGCGCCTCGACCGCGCCAACGTCGCGCCGCACCGCCTGCGTCGCCTGCCCGCCGCGGAGCTCAAGTACCTCGTGGACGCCGCCGCGCCGTTCGCCGAGCTGACCTGGGCGCGGCGCAACGTCACCCCGCCGATCGGCGAGCTCGGCCGCGCCTACGACATGATCCGCTACCGCACCGACCGCGTGGCGGCCAACCAGTACCATTGGCCGGGACGCGACTACCGGCTGGAGACCATCCTGCGCGAGGGCGGCATCTGCGTGGACCAGGCCTACTTCGCCGCGCAGGCGGGCAAGGCGCGCGGCGTGCCGACGCTGCTCTTCCGCGGGGCGGGACTCGACGGACGCCACGCATGGTTCGGTTACCTCGCGCCCGACGGGTGGCGGATGGACGTCGGTCGCTACGCGGAGCAGCGCTTCGTGGCGGGCTTTGCGCGCGACCCGCAGACGTGGCGGGAGTTGTCCGACCACGAGATCCGCTTCCTCTCGGAGCGTTTCCGGGAGACGCCGCTCTTCCAGCTCTCGGCCCTCCACGCGGCCTTTGCCGCGGAGTTCCTGCGCGCCGGCGACGCCGAGGCGGCGCGCCGCGCCGCCCGCGAGGCCGCGAGCCGCGAGCCGCGCAACCTGCAGGCCTGGCAGCTGCTGGTGTCGGCCCAGCGCGCGGCCGGCGCCGACCTGCGGGCTGTCGAGGCCACGTTGCGCGAGGCCATGCTCGCCCTCCAGCGCTACCCCGACCTCGAGGTCGTCTTCGCCCGCGAGCTGATCGCGGGCCTGCGCGCGCGGGGCGAGACCAGCCTGGCGGACGCGGAGGAGCAGCGGCTCGTGCGCAAGCACCAGGCGGGGCGCAGCGACCTGAGCGTCCAGCAGGCCGCCGAGATCCTGCAGCGCAGCCTCGGCTCGGAGGACCTGGCGGCGCGCATCCGCACCTACCGGCGCCTGCTCGAGACCTACGGGGCGGGGGCGGGCATCGACTTCTTCGACCGGATCGTGGCGCCCTTCGTCGAGCACCTGCGCGCGGAGGGACAGGTGCCGGCGGCGCGGGAGGCCCTTGAACGCGCCCGGCGGACCCTGCGGGTGGAGAAGGGCCAGCAGCTCGACGCCGAGATGAGGCGGCTGGCCGAGAAGCTGCAGGTCCGGCGCTGAGGTGGGAAAGCCTCGACGTGCCCGCGACAGGAACCGCGTTCGTGCCCGCGCCGAAACGCCGCGGGTGTAGGGCGGGTTCTCCCGAACCCACCGCGAACGTCGCTTCAGGATGCGCCCCCGAGAACGCGGGCGCACGACGGCGGGGTCGGGTGACCCCGCCCCACACGGGCTGCGGAGGGGTTTGGGCCGTGGTCCCTCGGCCGTCCGGTCGGGCGACAGGAACGGGCGCCCGGGTGGATTTCCCGCCGGTCCACGGACCTTTTCCGGCTTGTGCGGGTCGGAGCGGGAGGTTCACTTCGCCACTTCCATGCTCGATATCATCACGGGTGCCGGCCTCCTCATCTACCCGCTGGGCCTCTGCTCGGTCATCGCCGTCTTCATCATCTGCGAGCGCCTCTACGCCCTGCGCCGCGCCGCGATCCTCCCCGATGACCTCGTGGACGCCGTCCTCCAAGGCAAGGAGACGCCCGGCGGCAAGCACTCCGTCCTCGCCCGCGTCCTCGGCTACGCCGCCGATCACCGGGACGACCCCGAGGCGGTCAAGGCCTTCGCCCGCCTGCAGATCAACCGCATGGAGCGGGGCATCCCGTACCTCGAGGTCATCTATGCCGCCGCGCCGCTCATCGGCCTGACCGGCACGGTGCTCGCGCTGCTCCGTGTGTTCGCCGCCATCTCGCCCGAGACGGGCCTGCCCGACCCGGTCGCGTTCACCAAGGGCGTGGCCCTCGCGCTCTCCGCCACCGTCATCGGCCTGAGCATCGCCATCCCCTCGCTCGTCGGCGCCGGCTACCTCCAGCGCAAGGTCGAGAACTACGCCGCCCAGCTCGACGTGCTCCTCGAGCGCGCGCTCGGCCAGCACAGCCGCTCGACCGGCTCCTCGGTCTCCTCGCCGAAGACCAACGCGTCGCTGTGAGCGGACTCTACCAGCGCCGGCGCCGGCGGCCCGAGCTCAACCTCGTGCCGCTGATCGACGTCCTCGTGATGCTGATCTTCTTCGCGTTCGTCACGATGCAGTTCCGCACCGTGTCGACGATGAACCTCACGCTCCCGAAGGTGGAGACGGCGGGGAAGAGCGAGCTCAAGGATTCGGTCACCATCTCGATCACCAAGGAGGGCGAGTTCACCTTCCAGTCCGGCGCCCGCAGCTCGGTCGTCACGCTCGAGCAGCTGGAGCGCCTGCTGGCCGACGTCGGCCGCCTGACCAAGGACATCACCGTCCTCATCCGTTCCGACGAGAACACCCCGCTGCGCCACATCACCGCGGCGATGGACGCCTGCCGGAAGCACGGCCTGAACAAGATCCGGCTGCAGAGCCGCTAGGCGGGGTCGAAGGACGGTGTCGAGGGGCGAGGGTCGAAGGACGAGCGTCTCCGAGGGAGGCCCCGTGGGGGCATCTGTGCCCCGGCAGACCGCGCCGCCGGCGTTGGCTCCGGCGCTTGGCCGGCTTTCAGCGGCCCTCCAGAACCTGCAGGGCGACCCGAGCGCCGTCATCCGTGCCGAGCGCCGCGAAGGCGGCGCGGACGCTCTCAGGCTCCCCTCGCAAGGCCATCTCGTGAAGTGCGGAGTTCACCAGCGACTGCCGTTGCAGCGCAGGCGCGCGGAGGAGGAGGAGCACTCGTCTGCGGAACTCCGGATCCTGCCGAGCCGCGATAAGCAGCCGGGCAATCGCGTCCTGCGGACTTTCGTCGGGGCTTCCGGCTAGCCGGCGAAGCTTTGGGCGAGGCTTCATCTGACCTTGGCCCACGTTGCCATTCGATCACGCCGGTTCACCAGCGCTGGCTGTGGGGTCTGGTTGGACTTCCTCATCGTGGCAGCGGGACCATGACTTCATCGATCAGCCTCCGGACGCTCTCGGCATAGATTGTACGTTCCAAGTGTTGGATGATGATCCGCATCGCAGCATCAAGTGCCATATCGTCGACTGCCGGATGATTGCTGTCCTGGGTCGGATGGCCACTCGCTTGAGCGCAGCCCTTCCAGACACGCGAAAGAATCAGTGCACCAGGCGACGAGAGGTCGAATTCTGCGCCGCCTGGGATACGGGTGATTGCAACGTCGGCACCACGGCGATTGGGCCGATCCGGCCTTCCGCGATCGTCGACGACTCCGACGAACTCGATGAGCCAGCGGATCCCGGCCATCCGACCTTCCCAAGCAGCATTGAGCAGGCTTCGCATCCGGATATTCGCACGAAGGTCGTCGCCTGCCCCCGCTGGCATCATTTCCTCCTGCAGCGGCAGTCCGTATAGACTGGCGCGAATGCGATGTGGAATGTGCTCAGAAAGCCAACGATCTTGTCCTGCAAGATTCATGATCGAGTGGGTCGGCTGGCAGTGTGATTCGGCCACATGCGAAATGTCACGAAAGAGGAGGGCTCGTGTTCTCCAGCCGTGGCGCACGCAGCTAACTCCACGAGGCCCTCGGCATGAAGCGAGGCTTTCGGGTCCGACGATTATCCAAGACGAGCGCGGCGGGTGGCGCGGTGCCGACAGTTCGAACCGTACTCCGAAGGGATTGGCCACGACCCGGGTAGACTTCCGACGGAGACGGACGATTGCCGCCCGTCCGACCTGGCTCGGATTAGCGGAGATCAGTGTTCCCCTGTTCAGGGCGCTTGAGTTCGTGGGTGCGGGGTTCACAAGCCGACGCGCCGGGGGCGACGCATCCCCAGGGGGCGGGGGCGTTCCGCAGCACGTTCGTCCCTCGTCGCTCGCCCGTCGACTGATCCAAGTCGCGGGGCGCGGACATTCCGGCTTTGCGCCTTCCACGCCCCGGGCCACCCTGCCGGCATGTTCATCGTCATCACGGGCGTCACGAAGGGTCTCGGCCGGGCGCTGGCCGAGTGGGCCATCGCCCAGGGTCACACGGTCGCGGGCTGCGGGCGGAGCGCGGAGATCCTCGACCTGCGCTTCACCCATCCGGCGCCGCACGACTTCGCGGTCGTCGACGTGACTGACGAGAACAAGGTCGCGCTCTGGGCCGAGAAGGTCTGCGGACCCGACCGCGCGCCCGACCTGCTGGTCTGCAACGCCGCCGTGATGAACGACCCCGCGCCGCTCTGGGAGGTGCCGGCGGCGCAGTTCAACCGGCTGATCGACGTCAACGTGAAGGGCGTCGCCAGCGTCATCCGCCACTTCGTGCCCCGCATGGTCGCCCGGGGCTCGGGCGTGGTGGTGACGCTCAGCTCCGGCTGGGGCCGCAGCACCTCGCCGCGCGTCGCGCCCTACTGCGCGTCGAAGTACGCCGTCGAGGGCCTGACCCTCGCGCTCGCCCAGGAGCTGCCCGCCGGGATGGCCGCCGTGCCGCTCAATCCGGGCGTGATCGACACGGCGATGCTGCGGCAATGCTGGTCGGGCGAGGCCGCCGAGTACCCGAAACCCGACGCCTGGGCCGCCATCGCCGGCCCGTTCCTCGTCGCCCTCGGCCCGAAGGACAACGGCCGGTCGCTGACGGTACCTGGGCAGTAGACCGACCGCGGATCGGTGCTGGAATTGGGAGTTCTTGGCCCCGGTCGGCGTGCGCACTGTGACGAGGCTCCGCGTCGGGTTTGAACAGGAGGCAACGGAGGGAATCCGGGATGGACGACCTGCCCGATGAGTCGGCCCGTTGTTTTGCCGCTTTTCGGTCCTGAGTCGGACTCAAGCACGGATCCACGGATCAATCCCTGACCAAGGCCCCCCATCGTCGATCTCCGATCTTTGACGAGTCAGTTGATCCCAGCCTGCGCCGGCACTTGTAAAAAGGGGTCAGGCCGTTGTTCGCTGCTGTCCGGTTGGAGGAGGCCCAGACCTCGACCCTTGAGTTCTCCTCCATGCAGACCGAGGCGCTGGGCACTGTCTCAGTGATTTCGACGGGAAGAGTCGGCTGCGAGATGCGGCCTGATCGCAGGTTGGGGGAGCCAGCAGCGAACAACGGCCTGACCCCTTTTTACGAGGGCCAGCAGCGAACAGCGGCCTGACCCCCTTTTACGAGGAGCCCGAAGGACAATGGCCGGTCGCTGACCGTACCGGGCGTGGCGGAGTGAATTCGGTTCGCGTGCTTCGACCTCGGGGCACAAGGGCTTGAATCCTCCCGTTCGAAGCCGACTGACCAAACATCCTCACAGGAAGGCGCGGAGAGCGCGGAGGATCCGACCCGACCTCTGCGTCCCTCCGCGGCCTCCTGTTCTCCGGTCTCGTGGCCGATGCCGTGAGGCATTGCTCCCTCCTGCGCCTCTTGCGCCTCTCGTGGCCAAGGTGCGGGAGCGTCGACCGCGTGGAGACGCCAAACAGGCGCGACCACCGGTGCGCGGAGCGCCCCGGCTACCCCTGGCCCGGCTGGTTCAGGGTGCGGCCTTCTTCACGTGGGTCTCGAAGAAGGTCATGACGCGCTGCTGCTGGCGCATTCGGACGACGGGGTCGGTCACCATGTGGGTGCCGAGCATCGGGAGGAGTTCGTAGGGACGCCCGGCGAGGAAGAGCGCCTCGGCCAGTTGGAGGGTGTGCTGGAAATAGACGTTGTCGTCGGTGAGCCCATGGATGAGCAGCATCGGCCGCTTCGCGTCGGCGGCGTAGGTGGTGACGTTGCTCACACGGTACGCCTCGGGCCGGTCCTGCGGGAGGCCGAGGTAGCGCTCGGTGTAGTGAGTGTCGTAGTTCTCCCACGTGATGACCGGCGCGCCGACGACGCTGGCCTTGAAGAGGTCGGGGCGGCGCAGGGCCGCCATGGCGGTGAAGTAGCCGCCCCACGACCAGCCGGTGGCGCCGACGCGTCCGAGGTCCATCTCGGGCACCTGCGCGGCGAGGGCCTCGAGTCCGGCGATTTGGTCGGCGAGGGCGACGTCGATGAAGTTGAACTTGATGACCCGCTCCCACGCGCGCCCGTGCCAGGGCGTGCCGCGCCCGTCGATCCGGACGACGATGTAGCCCTGGTCTGCCATCCACTGGTCGGGGAGGTAGTCGCGGATGACGGCGTTGACGCGCTTCACGCCGGGGCCGGCGTAGACCTGGAGGATGACCGGGTACTTGCGGCCGGCCTCGAAGTCGCGCGGCCGGGTGATGGCGGCGTCGAACGATGGCTCGCCGCGCGTGCGGACCAATTCGGTCGTCGGCCGGCGGGGCAGGGCCTCGGCGGTCACGTTGAGGACGGAGAGGGGGCGTCCGGCGACGTCGATCACTGTCGCCGTGTAGCGGCCGGTGAAGAGGTCGGCCGTGTGCACGAGCCGTCCGGCGCCGAGCACCGCGCCGTGATGCCCGGTCTCGCGGGTCAGCGGCGTGCCGGGGCCGCCCGTCAGCGGGAAGCGCCAGAGGTGGATCTCGCGGGGATCGAGGCTGCCGCGCACGATGACGGTGCCGGTGGCCTCGTCCACGCCGACCAGCCCGCGGTAGTTGAAGGACACCGGCGTCAGCTCGCGCACGAGGCGCCCCGAGGCCTCGCGCAGCTCCAGCTGCCACGTGCCCTGGCGTTCGGTGGACCAGAGGAAACGCGAACCGTCCTTCAGCCAGATGGGGAAGTCGGTCTCGTAGTCGAGGTTGAGCCAGGCCGAGTCGGTCTCGCGCAGCACCTCCTGTGATCGGCCGGTCGCGGGGTCGAACGCCAGCAGCAGCTGCTCGGTCTGCAGGCGGTTCTGCACGAGCACCAGCGGCGGCGCGGCGGCGTTGGACCAGTCCACCCGGGCGACGTAGGGGTAGCGCTCGGCGTCCCACTGGAGCCAGAGCGGCTCCCCGCCGGTGCGGGCGACGATGCCGAGGCTCACCCGCGCGTTGGGGGAGCCGGCCTTCGGGTAGAAGAAGCGGGCCGGCGCGCGCTCGGGGTGCAGCGGGTCGGCGATGTGCCGGACCTCGACCCCCGACTCGTCCGTGCGCTGCACAATCAACCGGGTCGAGTCGGGCGACCACCAGTAGCCCTCCTCGCGCTTCATCTCCTCCTGCGCGACGAACTCCGAGGTCCCGTGCGAGACGAACTCGCCCGCGCCCGCGGTCACGCGTTCGACCGCGAGCGAGGCGAGGTCGATCACGTGCAGTTCGCGGTCCCGGACCGCGGCCACGAAGCGTCCGTCGGGCGAGAAGCGCGGGTCGATCCAGGCCTCGCCGGGCAGCGTGCGGAAGCGGCCGGTGGCGCGCTGGACGACGTGGAGGCGGCCGGAGAGGACGACGAGCAGCTGCGTTCCGTCCTTCGACATCTGGAAGGACGTGAAGCCCCGCAGGCTCTGGCGCTGCCGCTCGCGGCGCGCCTTCTCCTCGGCCGTCAGCGTCTCCCCGCCGCCGCCGAGGATCGCCTCGGGCGTGAGGAGCTCGCGCTCGGTCCCCGCGGCGACGTCGAACTCCATCAGGCGGAGGCTCGGGTCGCGCGGACCGGCGCGCAGGAAGACGACCTTCTGGCCGTCGGGCGTGAAGCGCGGCGAGACGGGCCGGCCGAGGGTGTAGTTGCGGGTCTCCGCGAGGTCGCGGAAATGCTTGAGGGCGGGGTCCTCGTCGGCGCGCAGCGCGGGCAGGGCGAAGGCCAGGCCGAGCGCCAGGGGTAGCAGCGAACGCATGGAACGATGCAATCCGAAGGGGCCGAAATGTCGATGGGACTTTCGCGCCGGCGCCGCGCGGCGAACGCTCGCCGTCGCCGGGAAATTTCCCGAGGCTCGCCGCATGGATCCCGTCACCGCCGCCAAGGCCCGCCGACTCCAGGAACTGCACGCCGCCCCCGACCTCTTCGTGGTGCCGAACCCATGGGACGCGGTCTCGGCCCGCCTGCTCGAGGCGCGGGGCTTCCCGGCCCTGGCGACGTCGAGCGCCGCGGCGGCGGCCGCGCTGGGCCGGCCGGACAACCGCCTCTCGCGCGACGAGGCCCTCGCGCACGCCGCCGTGATCGCCGGCGCGGTGGCGATCCCGGTGTCGGCCGACCTGGAGAACGGGTTCGGCGATTCGCCGGAGACGGTGGCGGAGACCATCCGCCTCGCGGCGGCCGCCGGCCTGGCGGGCGGCTCGATCGAGGACTTCACGGGCGACCCGGGGCAGCCGCTGTACGACGTGGACGCCGCCGCGCGACGCGTCCGCGCCGCGGTCGAGGCCGCGCGCGCGCTGGGCTTCCCGTTCGTGGTGACGGCGCGCGCGGAGAACCTGCTGCATCCCGGATACGATTCGGTCGACGAGGCGATCCGCCGCCTGCTGGCCTACGAGGCGGCGGGGGCGGACGTGCTATTCGCTCCGGGATTGCGCCGGCTGGAGGACATCCGCCGCGTCTGCGGCGCGCTGCGGCGGCCGGTCAACGTGATGGCGGGCTTTCCCGACAGCGGGTTCACCCTGCGCGACCTCGCGGCGGCGGGCGTCAAGCGCGTCAGTCTCGCCGCGTCGCTCTACCGGGCGGCGCTGACCGGCATGGAGGAGGCGGCGCGCGAGGTGATGGAGCAGGGGACCTTCACCTACGCCGGCCGCATCCTGCGCAGCGACGCGCTGCGCCCGCACCTGCGGGCGTGAGCCCGGATCCGGGAGGCGCGTGCGTCCCGGCGGGCGAACCTGACGCGGCGAGGGCGCCGCATCCCCAGCAATGCCGCTCGCGAATCACTGGAGCCGGAGCGCCACTGGAGCCGGGGCGCCCTCGCCCCGGTGGATCGACGCGCCGAGGCCGTCGCATCTCAGGCGATTCCTCTCGCGCCTCGTTGGAGCCGGGGCGCCCTCGTCCCGATTCTCTGAGCAACGCGGCGAGGGCGTCGTGTCTCCATCATCCGGTCCGCAAGCGAACGCGGCGAGGGCGCCGCGTCTCCATGACAAGGTCGGCAGCTGAAGGCGGCGAGGGCGCCGCATCCCCATGGAGCGCGACACCCGCGGCACGGCCCGCTACTCGCGGCGCTTCGAATCGAGCAGGAGCGTGACCGGGCCGTCGTTCACCAGCGCGACCTGCATCATCGCGCCGAACTCGCCCGTGGCCACGGGGCGGCCGCGCTGGGCGGCGAGGCGGGCGACGAAATCCTCGTAGAGCGCCTTCGCCTGCTCGGGCCGCGCCGCGGCGTTGAAGGACGGGCGCGTGCCCTTGGCGGTGCTGGCGTGGAGGGTGAACTGGCTGACGACCAGCAGGTCGCCGTCCGCGTCGACGACGGAGCGGTTCATCTGCCCGGCGTCGTCGGGAAACACGCGCAGGCGGCAGATCTTCTGCGCCAGCCATTCGCCGTCGGCCGTCGTGTCGGCCGCCTCGATGCCCAACAGCAGCAGGAATCCGCGGCCGATTTCACCGGTGATCCGGTCACCCACGGTCACCCGGGCCGAGGCGACCCGTTGGAGGACGATGCGCATGGAGTTTGGGAAGGGGGAATCAGTGAGCGGTGAGCAGGGGGCGGTGATCAGGGATCCGAGGTCCGAGGTTCGGGGCGATGGGTCAGAGGAAGGGGGCGGGTGTGGGGTGCCGAATCCTTGGGGGCGGCGGCGTGAAGGATCGGCTCCGGCGGGGTGGGTAGCCCGGCCTCTCCGAGGACGGGTGGGTCGTCGCTCCTCGTTCCCGCCGATGGGGTTTCCCCGACCCCGGCGCCCGGAGGGCGCCGGCTGCCTCGTCAGGTCAGCGGGACGTGTGGCTCGACCTCCGCCTCGTAGTTCACGCCCGGGAGGCCGAAGCCGAAGAGCTTGAGGAACTCGGTGCGGTAGCCGGCGATGTCGGTCAGTTGGGCGAGGTTCTCCGTCGTCACCTGCGGCCAGATGGCGGCGACCTTCGCCTGCACGTCCGGGCGCATCTCCCAGTCGTCCACGCGGACGCGTCCCTCGGCGTCGAACCGCGGGGTGTTGCCGTTGTAGAGGTGGGTGGCGAAGAGGCGCTGCATCTGCTCCACGCAGCCCTCGTGGAGTCCCATCTCCTTCATGACCTTGTAGAGGATGGAAATGTAGAGGGGCACGACGGGGATGGCGGAGCTCGCCTGGGTGACGAGGGCCTTGTTGACGGAGATGAAGGCGCGGCCGTTGCCGTGGGCCTTGAGCTTCGCGTCGATGGCGCGGGCGGCGCGTTCAAGGTCGATCTTGGCGCGGCCGATGGTGCCGTCCTTGTAGATCGGCCAGGTGTGG
>CAYWTK010000109.1:0-11858 GCA_964460895.1 uncultured Opitutaceae bacterium | reverse complement strand
CACCGCGTTGGGGACCCGCCGCGCGGCGGCGGCCGGCGTGGCGCTGCTCGCGCTGGCCGCGGCGCCCCGCGGCGCGGCGGCGGACGACCCGGTCGCGCGGGGACGCGAGGTCTACATCCGCGAGGGCTGCATCCATTGCCACTCCCAGTACGTGCGCCCGCACGTCGCGCTCGACGTGGAGCGCTGGGGCCCGGCGACCCAGTTGGACGAACTGCTCGCGCAGCGTCCGCCGCTGCCCGGCAACCGCCGGCAGGGACCCGACCTCGCCAACGTCGGCAACCGTCGCTCGCCCGAGTGGAACCGCCTGCACCTGCGGGAGCCGCGCGCCGTCTCGCCGGGGTCCCGCATGCCCTCCTACGCGCACCTCTTCGCCGGCGTCGACTCCGACGGCGACGCGCTCGTGGCCTACCTCGCCTCGCTCGGCGCGGACACGATTCCGGAGCGCCTGGAGCAGGTCGCCGGCTGGCGGCCCGCGCCCGGGACCGTCGCCGACCCGGCGCGCGCGCGGGCGCTCTTCCTCCGGCTCTGCGCGAACTGCCACGGACCCGAGGGCCGGGGCGACGGCCCGCTCGCCGCGCGCCTCAGCGTCCGTCCCCCGGACTGGCCGCGGGAGGGGGCGCGCCGGACGCCGGCCGGGCCCGACGCCGCGCTGGCCCGCGCGCGCCTCGTGAAGTTCGGCCTGCCGGGCTCGCCGATGGCGGGGCACGAGTACCTGTCCTACGCCGACGTCGTCGGGCTGGCGGAGCACGTCCGTTCCTGCCAGACGGACGCCACGCTACCGCCCCCATGAAGATCCTGGTCGTCGAGGACGAGCGCAAGGTCGGCCGCTTCATCGAGAGCGCGCTGACCGAGCAGGCGCACACCGTGCGGCGCGTCGAGACCGCGGCCGCGGCGCGCGACGCGCTGGCCGAGTCGCCCTACGACGCCATCGTGCTCGACCTCGGGCTGCCCGACGGCGACGGGCTCGACCTCCTGCGGGAGTGGCGCGGGTCCGGGTTCAACGAGCCCGTGCTGATCCTCAGCGCGCGCGACGGGGTCGAGGACCGCATCCGCGGCCTCAACCTCGGCGCCGACGACTACCTGCCGAAGCCCTTCAGCGTGGACGAGCTGGTGGCGCGCGTGCGCTCGCTGCTGCGGCGGCAGTCCGCGGCGCCGCGGCGAACGGTGCTGGAGCACCGCGGCGTGCGCGTGGACCTGCTCGCCCGCACCGTGGAGCGCGACGGCCGGCCGGTGGAGCTGACCAGCCGCGAGTTCGCCCTGCTCGAGCTCTTCCTCCAGAACCCCCGGCGCGTGCTCACCCGCACCCTGATCGCGGAGAAGGTCTGGGAGTCCTCCTACGACCTCGAGACGAACCTGATCGAGGTCTACGTGCGGCGCCTGCGGCGGAAGCTCGACCGCGACGACGGCGAACCGTTCATCCGCACCGTGCGCGGCGCCGGGTACCAGCTCGCATGAGGTCCTTCACCTTCCGGCTGACCGCGCGCTTCGCGCTGCTCGTCACCGCCACCACCGCGGCCGTGCTCGTCGCGGGCGGGCTGCTGCTGGACCACCAGGTCGAGCACGGCCTCGACCTGCTGCACGAGGTCGAGGCGCGCGAGCTGACGGAGCTGCTGGGCGCCGACGGGACCCTGTCGTCCGAGCAGGTCGCGGGACGCCTGCAGCGCGACGCAGACAGCGACGCCGCGGTCTTCTACATGCAGGTGGCGCGGGCCGGGGGCGAGGTCGTGTTCCGTTCCTCCAATCTCGGCGGGGCGCTGCTGGCGGCGGCTCCGGAGGGGGACGGGCACGCGACGCGGCGGCTCCCGTACCTCGGGCGCGTGCGGCTCTCCACGTTCCGCTCCGGCCCGTGGGAGCTGGTGGTCGGCAGCTCCCTCGGCCCGGCGGAGCGGCTGCTCCGCGACTACGTGCGCATCAGCCTCGGCCTGCTCGCCGGCGTCGCGGTGCTCGGCGTCGTCCTCGGCCACCTCTTCAGCCGCGACACCCTGCGGCCGATCCGCGCGATCGAGCGGACGGCGCGGCGCATCCGCGCGGACAACCTCGGCGAGCGCGTGCCCGTGGACGGGCGCGACGAGCTGGCCTCGCTCGCCCGGCTGCTGAACGAGACGTTCGACCGGCTGGAGGCCTCGTTCGAGCAGGTGCGGCGGTTCTCGGCCGACGCGTCGCACGAGCTGAAGACGCCGCTGGCGCTCGTGCGGCTGAACGCCGAGCGGCTGCGGGACCGCCTCGCCGGCGACGAGGCCGGCCTCGCGGCGGTGGACGACATCCTCGAGGAGATCGCGCAGCTGAACGCGGTGATCGACCGCCTGCTCTTCCTCGCGCGCTCGGAGAGCGGCGCCCTGCGGGCGGAGCGGCGGCCGCTCGCGCTGGCGCCCTGGCTGGAGGCGTTCGCGGAGGACGCCCGCGCGCTGGCGGAGGACCGCGGGGCGCGCTTCGTCCTCGGGAGCAACGCCCCGGGCACCGTCGCGGTCGAACCGGACCTGCTGCGCCAGCTCCTCCTCAACCTCGTCACCAACGCCGTCGCCGTCTCGCCCCCGGGCGGCGCGGTCGTGCTGGAGTCCGGGCCGGCGGGGGACGGCTGGGAGCTGGCCGTGGCGGACGAGGGGCCGGGCCTGCCGGCGGACCAGCTCGGGCGCGTCTTCGGCCGCTTCGTGCGCTTCGCGCGGGAAGGGGACACCGCGCCGCCGGCGCGCGGGCACGGGCTGGGGCTCGCGATCTGCAAGGCGATCGCGGAGCTCCACGGCGGCTCGATCCGCGCCGAGAACCGGGCCGGCGGGCGGGGCCTGCGGGTCGCGGTGCGGCTGCCGTCTCAGACCGCGGCCTGAAGGGCGGCGGGCTCCTCGACCGAGACCCAGCGCGACGACAGGCGGGGCGCGAGCTCGCGGAGCCAGGCCGCGGCGTCGTTCGCCCGCGGGTCGCCCGCGCCGAGGGAGAGCACGCAGAGGTCGGCGGACGCCGCGTCGGCCAGGGCGAACCGCAGCCAGTGGGCCTGCTCGAGCAGCGAGGTCGACCAGAGCGCGGGCTCGAGCCGGCGGCGGTCGCCCGCGGCCTGCATCGAGGCGCGGACGCTCCGCAGCGCGCGGTCGGCCGACGCGAGGTCGGTGTGGACGATGAGGACCCGGTGGACGCGGCTCATGGGGAGGGCGGTCAGGCGGCGCGGGCGCAGGAGCCGCCCGGGCCGTGGAGGCGCTCGCGGTAGGCGCTCGGCGCCTCGCCGGCGATGCGGCGGAAGACGCGGTTGAATTGGGAGAGCGACTGGAAGCCGGCGGCGAACGCGGCCTCGCTGATGCGCACGTGGGGGTTGAGCATGTGCTGCTTGACGGCCTCGATGCGCAGACGCGCGAGGTAGTGGGTGAACGTCAGGCCCGTGCCCTGCTTGAAGACCTTGCAGAAGTAGAACGTGCTCATGTTGACCGCGCGCGCCGCGTCCACGACGGAGATCTCCTGGGCGTAGCGCTCGTGGATGAAGGCCCGGGCGCGGGCCACGACGGGCGACTCGGTGGCCGCCTCGCGCACCATCATCTGGTTGCTGATCGCGGCGAGGTGCTGGGCGAAGATGGAGAGCAGGCGGACGACGGACTCGAACTGCGCGCGGGTGACGACGCGGGTGCGGAAGTAGGCGGCGCGGATGCGGCCGACCTGGTCGGCCGGGGTCTCGGGCGCGAGCTGGCGGCGGAGGGCGCGGAAGCCCGACTCGGTCGGGGCCTGCAGCATCACCTGGCCGGTCTGGAGGTGCCCGAGGACCTGCTCGCCCACGCGCACGGGCACGGCCGCCTCGTTCAGGCCGGCGAAGCACTTGAGCGTCTTGGCCTCGGTCGCGGCGCTCTGCTCGACCTCCTGCTGGAGCTGGAGGCAGGCCGCGCAGGTCCGGTTCGAGCCGGCCATCAGCGCGCAGAAGGGATTGGCGCGCTTCGAGCCGTGGAGCGGGAACTGGAACGAGCCCGCGGCCCGCAGCGCGAGCGGGAGGCCGGTGGTGGTCTCGAAGGCGCCCTGGTAGTCGCGGTAGACGTCGGAGCGCTGGAGCTGGGCGACGACGGCGCGGTTGGGGTCGGACGCGGGGGACGCGGCGGCAGGGGCGGGGGCGGGAGCGGCGTGGAGCGCTTGCATGGGACGGACGGTACCACGCGCGCGCGCCGCCGGGAATCGGAGGCGGTCCTGTATCTCGCTAAAGGATTTCCCTAGTCGGGCGGCGCCGCGCCGCCGGCTCCGGCTTGCCAGCGGCGCCGGCGGGCGCAGTTTGGCCGCGTGCCCACGGACTATTCCACGCTCAGCCGCGAGCAGCTGGTCGCCGCCCTGCAGGCGCTCGAGCGCGAGCGCGCCGACGCCGCCGGCGAGCTCGACGCGCGGCTGCGCGAGCTCCGCGACATCAAGGCCGCCCTCGACGAGCACTCGATCGTCGCGATGACCGACGCGCGCGGCCGCATCACCTACGTCAACGAGCGCTTCTGCGCCATCTCCCGCTACGCCCGCGAGGAGCTCCTCGGCCAGGACCACCGCATCATCAACTCGGGCCACCACCCCCGCGAGTTCTTCACCGGGCTCTGGCGCACCATCTCCTCCGGCCGCGTCTGGCGCGGCGAGATCCGCAACCGCGCCAAGGACGGGTCGCACTACTGGGTGGACACGACGATCTACCCGTTCGTCGCGGCCGACGGCCGGCCCTACCAGTACGTCGCGATCCGCACCGACATCACCCAGCGCAAGGCCGACGAGCTCCGCCTGCAGGAGACCGCGGCCGACCTGGCGGAGAAGAACAAGGAGCTCGAGGCGATCGTCTACAGCGTCTCGCACGACCTGCGCTCGCCCCTCGTCAACGTCCAGGGCTTCAGCCGCCAGCTGGCCAAGGCCTGCGAGACCATCCGCGCCGCCGCGGCGGCGGCGCCGGACGGGCGCGTGCCGGTCGAGGCGATCCGCGGTCCCGTCGACGCCGCCATCCCGCAGGCGCTGCGCTTCATCGGCGCCGGCGTGGCCAAGATGGAGGCCCTGCTCGCCGGGCTGCTCCAGTACTCGCGGCTCGGGCGCGTCGCGCTCAACCCGCGGACGCTCGACATGGACGCCCTGCTGGCCGAGATCGTCGCCGCGATGAAGTTCCAGCTGGTCGAGGCCGGGGCCGACGTCCGGGTCGAGCCGCTGCCCCCCTGCCGCGGCGACGCCGCGCAGACCGCGCAGGCCTTCGCCAACCTGCTCGACAACGCGCTCAAGTACCGCGCGCCCGGCCGCCCGCTGCGCGTCGTGGTCTCGGGCGCGCGCGAGGGCGACCAGTGCGTCTACCGCGTCGCCGACAACGGCATCGGCATCGCCGCGCCGCACCAGGGGAAGATCTTCGAGATCTTCCACCGGCTCAATCCCGCCGACACCCCGGGCGAGGGCCTCGGCCTCGCCATCGCGCAGCGCGTGCTCGTGCGCCAGCGCGGCCGGATTTGGGTTGAGAGCGCCCCCGACGAGGGTTCCATCTTCCACGTTTCCCTGCCGGCGGCCTAGCGCCGCCGGTCCACGCCATGAGTTCCACACCCACGATCCTGATCGTCGAGGACGACGAGGGCCACGCCATCCTCATCCGCGAGAACCTCGCGATGGCGGGGCTGAAGAACCCGACCGAGCACTTCCGCGACGGCCAGGCGGTGCTCGACTTCTTCTTCGACCGCCAGGGCCGCGTCATCCGCGGCCATGACGGCGCCTACCTCGTGCTCCTCGACATCCGCATGCCCAAGGTGGACGGCATCGAGGTGCTGCGCCGGCTCAAGGGCGACCCGCAGCTGCGCAGGCTGCCGGTCATCATGCTCACCACCACCGACGACTCGCGCGAGGTCGAGCTCTGCCACGAGCTCGGCTGCAACGTCTACATCCAGAAGCCGGTGGACTACGACAAGTTCTCCGAGGCCATCCGGCGCCTCGGGCTCTTCGTCATGCTGCTGCTCGTGCCGCCGGTGGCGCGGGCCTGACGTCCCGCCGTGACCGCGGCCGCCGCCCCGAGCCCCGCCCCGCCGCGGCTCCTCGTCGTCGACGACGACGAGGGCCTGCTCGTCCTCATGGCCGAGGCGCTGCGCGCCGAGGGCTACGACGTCGCGACCGCCCCGAGCGGCCGGGCGGCGCTGCGCGAGCTCGAGGGGCGGACGCCGGACCTGCTGGTGCTGGACCTCAAGCTCGCGGACACCGACGCGCTCGGCCTCGTCCGCCGGCTCGGCGAGGGCCCGGCGCGCGTGCCCTTCGTGGTCGTCACGGGCCAGGGCGACGAGCGCGTGGCGGTGGACGTGATGAAGCGCGGCGCGCTCGACTACGTGATGAAGGACACGGCCATGCTCGACCTCCTGCCCGCCGTCGTGCGGCGCGCGCTCGACGCGGTGGGCCGCGAGCGGGCGCTGACCGCGGCCCGGGCCGAGCAGGCGCGGCTGGAGCGCGAGGTGCTGGCGGCCTCGGAGCGCGAGCGGCACAGCATCGGCGCCGACCTGCACGACGGGCTCGGCCAGCTGCTCACCGCGGTCGAGTTCCTCTGCACCGCGCTGAAGGAGGACACCGCGCGGACCCAGCCCGAGACGGCCGCGCGGCTCGACCAGATGGGCGGCATGCTCCGCGAGGCGGTGGCGCAGACCCGGTTCCTCGCCCGCGGCCTCGTGCCGCTGGTCGGAGGGCCCGACGCCCTGCGCCACGGGCTGCGGTCGCTGGCCGAGCGGACGCACGCGCTCGGCCGGGTGTCCTGCGAGTTCGTCGCGACCGGGGCGGTGGACGTGGCCGACGAGGCCGCCTCGGCCCACCTCTACCGCATCGCCCAGGAGGCCGTGAGCAACGCCATGCGCCACGCCGGCGCCGCGACCATCCGCGTGTCGCTCGCCCGGAAACCGGGCCGGCTCGTGCTCGAGGTCGTGGACGACGGTTCCGGCCTGCCCCCGGACAGCGCCGGCAAGGGCGCCGGCCTCGGCCTCATGCGCTACCGCGCGGGCCTCATCGGCGCCGAGCTGACCGTGCGCTCCCGGCGCGGGGGCGGCGTCGCCGTCTCCTGCGTCTGGCCCCTTCCCGCATGAAGCCGCGCCCGCCCGCCCCCGCCGCGCCCCGCCGCCGCGTCCTCGTGGTCGACGACCACCCGTTCATGCGCGCCGGCCTCGCCCAGCTGCTCGACCGGCAGCCCGACCTGCAGGTCTGCGGCGAGGCGGGCCATCCCGCGGAGGCGCTGGGCCTCGTCCCCCGGCTGCGGCCCGACCTCGTGCTGACCGACATCACCATGCCCGGCCGGAGCGGCGCCGAGTTCATCCGCGACCTGCACGCGCAGCACCCGGGCCTGCCGGTGCTCGTCTTCTCGATGCACGACGAGGCGATCTACGCCGAGCGCATGCTGCGCGCCGGGGCGCGCGGCTACATCATGAAGGAGGCGGGCGGCGAGGCGCTGCTCGCGGCGGTGCGGCAGGTGCTGCGCGGCGAGGTCTCGGTCAGCGCCAGCCTCTCCGCCCGCCTGCTCGAGGCGCTGTCGGCCCCGCGTCCGCGCGGCTCGAGCTCGCCCATCGCGCAGCTGACGGACCGGGAGTTCGAGGTCTTCCAGCTCATCGGCCGCGGGCAGGGCACGGCGGACATCGCGGCCCAGCTCGGCATCAGCCCGAAGACGGTCGACGTGCACCGCGCCAACCTGAAGCGGAAGCTCGACCTGGCCGACGGCACCGCGCTCGTCCGCCACGCCGTCCGCTGGGTCGAGAGCCAGTCCGGCGCGCCCTGAGCGCGGTTGACTCGGCCGCGCCCCCCGCGCCAGCGTCCGCCCGTGCTGTTCCTCAACAAGCTCCTGCCGGTCTTCGTGCTCCCGGTCGGGGTGGTGGCGATCCTCGTGACCCTCGCCGCGCTCCGGCGCTGGCGCGCGCTCGGGGTGGCCGCGGCCGCGCTGCTGGTGGCGCTCTCGCTGCCGGTGGTCGGAAACGTCCTCCTCGGCGCGCTCGAGCGCGTCCATCCGCCGCTCCGCGTGGCCGACGTGCCGGCGGCCGACGCGGTGCTCGTGCTCGGCGGCGTGATGTCGCCGGCGCGCGCGCCGGGCCTCCTGCCCGAGTGGGCGGACTCGGTCGAGCGGTTCGAGGCCGGCGTGGCGCTGGTCGCCGCCGACCGCGCGCGGGTCCTGCTCTTCACCGGCGACCCGCGCGGCTCCGAGGGCGCCACCCTGCGCCGCCTCGCCATCGCGCGCGGCGTGCCGGAGGACCGCATCGCGGTCATCGGCGAGGTCGGCAACACGGCCGACGAGGCCGCCCAGCTGCGGCGCCACGCCGCGGCGCACGGCCTGCGGCGGGTCGTGCTCGTGACGTCCGCCTGGCACCTGCCGCGCGCGGTGCGGCAGTTCCGCGGGACCGGCGTCGAGCTCGTGCCCTTCCCCGTGGACTACCGGGCGCTGCCGAACCGGCAGCTGCCGTACACGGACTGGCTCCCGACCGCGAGCGCGCTCGAGAAGACCGAGCTGGCGCTCCGCGAGTGCTACGGGATCGCCTTCTACTCCGTCTTCCGCCGCTGACCGCGGCGTCCGCGGGCGGGCGCCGCCGGGGCGAGGAAGGGCTCGAAGACGGCGCGGTGCTTGATCGGGAACCGGCCGCGCAGGCGCACGCCGCCGTCCTCGGTCTCCTGCGACTGGACCGCGCCGACCTGGTGCAGCCGCCCCACCACGTCGTAGCGGTCGTGCGGGACGAGCAGCTCGGCGGCCACGTGGTCGTCCACCGCCAGCTCCGCGCAGCGCGCGAGGAGGCGGTCGAGGCCGGCGCCGGTGCGCACGCTGACGAACAGCGCCTCGGGATGCCGCGCGCGCAGCAGCGCGAGGGCGTGCGGGTCGGCGGCGTCCACCTTGTTGAAGACCGTGATGGTCGGCTTGTCCCCGGCCCCGAGCTCGCCGAGCACGCCCAGCGTGGTGGCGGAGTGGTGTTCGACGTTGGGGTTGGCGGCGTCGAGCAGGTGGATGACGAAGTCCGCGACGACCACCTCCTCGAGCGTCGCCTTGAACGCCTCCACCAGCCGGTGGGGCAGGCGGCGGATGAAGCCGACGGTGTCCGTGAGCAGCAGGCTGCGGCCGTCGGGCAGGACGAGCTGCCGCGTGGTGGGGTCGAGCGTGGCGAAGAGCTTGTCGGCCGCGAGGACCTGGGCGCCGGTCAGGCGGTTGAGGAGGGAGGACTTGCCGGCGTTGGTGTAGCCGACGATGGCGGCGCCGGGCACGGGCTTGCGCAGGCGGCGGCGGCGCTGGACGTCGCGCTGGAGGAGCACCTGGGCGAGCTCGCGCTTGAGGTGGGCGATGCGGTCGCGCACCAGGCGGCGGTCCTGCTCGAGCTGGGTCTCGCCCTCGCCGCCCATCGCGCCCTTGCCCCGCTGGCGCGAGAGGTGCGTCCACGCGCGCGTCAGGCGCGGCAGCGAGTACTCCATGCGGGCGAGGGCCACCTGGAGGACGGCCTCCCGCGTCTGCGCGCGGTCGGCGAAGATCTCGAGGATGACCTCCTGGCGGTCGATCACCGCGAGTCCCGACTCCTCCTCCCAATTGCGCTGCTGCGCGGGCGAGAGCTCGCGGTCGAAGACGATGAGGTCGGCGCCCTCCTCCTTCGCCCGCGCGATGAGCTCGGCCGTCTTGCCGCTGCCGATGAGGAACTTGGGCTGCTCGCCGCCGCGCATGGTCACGAGCTCCGCGCGGGCGACGGTCAGGCCGAGGTTCTCGACCAGCTCCCGAAGCTCGCCCAGCAGCTCCGCGCCCTCGCCCCGCTCCATGTCGAACGTCTGCACGCCCACGAGGAGGGCGCGGGTGACGGGCTTTTGGTCGGTGAGGAAATCGGCCATGATTCCCCACCGTGCGGCGGCGCGGGGCGCGAGTCAAACGCCGCCGCGCCTACCGGTCCCAGAAGAGCAGCGAGTGCACGTAGTTGGCGCGCTCGTAGGCCTCGGGGTTGGGGCTCCGCGCGAGGCTGAGCTGGCCGCGGAGCTCGTCGAGCGAGCGGAAGTGGTGCTCCTCGAGGTAGGACGTCAGCCCGTTGACCAGCGAGCGGAGGTGCTGGGGGCCGTAGCGGAGCAGCGCGGAGACGACCTGCACCGCGTCGGCGCCGGCGAGGAGGGACTTGATGACGTCGTTCGGCGTGTGCACGCCGCCCGTAACCGCGAGGTCCGCCGGCACGCGGCCGCGGAGGATGGCGAGCCAGCGCAGGCGGAGGAGCAGCTCGGAGGAGTCGGACAGCTCGAGCTTGGGCGCCACCTCGCGGAAGCGGACGTTGATGTCGGGCTGGTAGAAGCGGTTGAAGAGCACCACGCCCTTCACGCCGGCGCGCACGAGTCGGTCCGCGAAGTTGGGCAGGGAGGAGAAGAACGGGGAGAGCTTCACCGCCAGCGGCAGGCTCGAGTGGGCCCGGACCGAGGCCACGATCTCGAGCATCCGCTCCTCGATCTGCGCGGCCGAGACGTCGGGGTCGGTCGGGAGGAAGTAGAGATTGAGCTCGATCGCGTCGGCGCCGGCCTGCTGGACGCTGCGGGCGAAGTCCACCCACGTCGTCGGCGTGCGGGCGTTGAGGGAGGCGATGATGGGGATGTCGACCGCGACCTTCGCCCGGTAGATGTGTTCGAGGTACTCGTCGGGGCCGAACGCGTAGGCGTCGGAGCCCTCGATCAGCGGGTCCTCCTGGTCCGACTCGGCCAGCCGGTTCTCCAGCTTGAGCCGCTCCTGCTGCGTCAGGCGCACCTGCTCCTCGAAGAGCGAGGCGAGCACGATGGCGGAGGCGCCGGCGTCCTCCAGCTCGCGGATGGAGACGCGGCGGTTCGTCAGCGGGGAGGCGCCCGGCATGACGGGATGCTTCAGCTGCAACCCGAGGTAGTTCGTCGTCAGGTTCATGGCGGCGCGGGGAAAGGCGCGGGGGTGGGGTTGGGGTCCGCGGATTATGGGCCGGGGCGTGGCGGGACTCTGCGCCCGCCTTGCCCTTCGCTGCGCGCGGCTTGCGGACGGAATGGCGCAGCGCGGGACGCCGGCGGCGCGGAATGGCGCACCCGCCCCGCCGCGCGGCGGCGTCACCCCGGGGGAGGGCGGCGCCGCGCGCTTGGAACGGCGCGTGCAGGCCCCGGAGGCATGGACCCGCAGAAGATGACCGTCATGTCCCGCCAGGCCGTGCAGGAAGCCCAGCACGAGGCCCGCCGCCGCGGACACAACGAGGTCGACACTTGGCACCTCTTCGCCGCCCTGCTCGCGCAGGAAGGTGGCGTCGTGCCGGCGCTGGCCGAGAAGCTCGGCCTGACCGTCTCCGCCCTCCAGCTCGCCGCCGGACGGGAGCTCGACCGCCTCCCCAAGGTCAGCGGCGCCGTGGACGTCTCGAAGGTCTACGTCACTCAGGCCCTCAACGACGTCCTCGCCCGCGCCGAGGAGGAGCGCGACGCCCTCAAGGACGACTTCACCAGCGTCGAGCACCTGCTCCTCGCCCTGCTCCACGTCGGCAAGCCCGAGGCCCTGCGGAAGTACTTCCGCAGCTTCGGCCTCGACCGCGACCGGGTCCTGCGCGAGCTCGCGTCGGTCCGCGGCAGCCAGCGGGTGACGACCGACAATCCCGAGACGACCTACAACGCCCTCGAGAAGTACGGCGTGGACCTCGTCGCCCAGGCGCGGAAGGGCAAGCTCGACCCCGTCATCGGCCGCGACGCCGAGATCCGCCGCGCCATCCGCATCCTCTCGCGCAAGACCAAGAACAACCCGGTGCTCATCGGCGAGCCGGGCGTGGGCAAGACGGCCATCGTCGAGGGCCTGGCCCAGCGCATCCTGCGCGGCGACGTGCCCGAGGGGCTGAAGGACAAGACCGTCTTCGCCCTCGACATGGGCGCGCTGGTCGCCGGCGCGAAGTACCGCGGCGAGTTCGAGGAGCGCCTCAAGGCCGTGCTCAACGAGGTCAAGCAGG
>CAYWTK010000108.1:0-11868 GCA_964460895.1 uncultured Opitutaceae bacterium | reverse complement strand
CTTCCGCGAGATGCCCTCGTTGCGGAAGATGCGGCCGATCTCGAAGACGCGGTCGTAGCCGCCGACGAGCAGGCGCTTGAGGCGCAGCTCGAGGGCGATGCGCAGGTAGAAGTCCACGCCGAGCGCGTTGTGGTGCGTGGTGAACGGCCGGGCCGCGGCGCCGCCCGCGACGGTCTCGAGCACCGGCGTCTCCACCTCGAGGAACTTCCGCTCCGCCAGCGTGCGGCGGATGCTCGCGACGATGCGGCTGCGGAGCATGAGGCGGGCGCGGGACTCGGGGTTGACGATGAGGTCGAGGTAGCGCTGGCGGTAGACCTGCTCGGGATCCGTCAGGCCGTGCCACTTCTCCGGGAGCGGACGCAGGGCCTTCGCCACGAGGACGAAGCGGTCCACCTTCACCGAGACCTCGCCGGTCTTCGTCTTGAAGAGCGTGCCCTCGGCCCCGACGATGTCGCCGAGGTCGAGCTTCTTGAACTCCGCGTAGGCCGCCTCGCCCACCACGTCCTTCCGCACGTAGAGCTGGATCTGGCCCTCCTGGTCGAGGACCTTGACGAACTGGCTTTTGCCCATGTCGCGGATGACGACCAGCCGGCCGGCGACCTTCACCGGCACGACGTAGTCCTGCCCGTCCACGTAGGCCCGCAGCGCCTCGCCGGAGAAGTGCGTCTGCGCGCACGCCGCGCGGAACGGGTCCGCGCCCGCGGCGCGCAGGTCCTGCAGCTTCTTGAGCCGCACGGCGTGCTGGTCGTGGGTGATGTCGGCCGGGATCTCGCTCATGGGAGGGCGGACGTTGCCAACGCCCCCGGCGCGGCGCAAACGCTTTCTCGGTCGGAGGGAACGCCTTGCGGGGACCGCGGGTCCCCGTAGGCTGACCCCGTGGAGTCCACCGTCACCGCCCTCGTCGTCAGCGCCTCCCTGGGCGCGCTCGTCGGACTCATCCGGCAGTGGAGCGACCAGGCCACACGGCCCGCGGCGGAGGCCGACCTGGGCGGCGTCCGCACCTTCGCGCTCCTCGCCCTGCTCGGCTGGGTCAGCGCCTTCCTCGGCGGCCGCTACGCGCCCGCGGTGCTGCCGGTCGTGCTGGCCGTGGTCGGCCTCCACCTCACCGCGATGCAGCTCCGCGGCGTCACCGCGGGGAGCCACCCGGGCACGACGACGCTCGCGTCGTCGCTCCTGACCTGCGTCGTCGGCGCCCTCGTCGCCTGGGGCCACACCAACTACGCCGTCCTCGTCACCGCCGTCACCGCCGTCACGGTCGGCCTGAAGCAGCCGATCCACGCCTGGACGCGGACGCTCACGCCCGAGGACATCCGCGCGACGCTCCAGTTCATCGCCATCACGGGCGTGATCCTGCCCCTGGTGCCGAACCGGGACTTCGGTCCGCTCGGCGCGTTCAACCCCTACTCCATCTGGCTGCTGGTGGTCCTGATCTCCGGCATCGGCTTCGCCGGCTACCTGATGATGCGCTTCCTCGGCACGGAGGCGGGGATCACCCTCACCGGCATCGCCGGCGGCCTGGCGTCGAGCACCTCCACCACGCTGGCGTTCAGCCGGCGCAGCCGCGAGGAGCCGGCGCTCTCCGGGGACTTCGCGCTCGCCGTCGTCCTCGCCTGCACGGTCATGCTCCCGCGCGTGCTCGTCATCATGGGCGTCGTCCACCAGGAGCTCGCGCTCCAGCTGGTGCCGGCCTTCGCGGCCATGGCGGTGCCCGGACTCGGCTACGCCGTCTGGCGCTGGGTCGCGCGGCGGCGCGCGGCCGCGACGGTGGCGACGCCGCGCCTCGCGAACCCGCTCGCGCTCGGCATGGCGGTGAAGTTCGCCCTCGTGTACGGCGCGGTCGTCTTCCTGGTGAAGGCCGCCACCCACCTCGACTGGCAGGGCAGCCTGCTGCCCCTGAGCTTCGTGTCCGGCCTGACCGACCTCGACGCCATCGCGCTCTCCATGGCCGACGGGCGCAACGACGGGTCGGTCGGCGCCGGCCTCGCGCTGCAGGCCGTGCTCGTCGCGGCGGTCGCGAACACCCTGATGAAGGGCGGCCTCGCCGTCGCGCTCGGCCACCCCGACCTGCGCCGCCCGGTCGCGACGGTGCTCGGCCTGACCGTGCTCGTCGGCGCGGGCGCGCTGGCCTGGACCTTCCGGTGAACGCCGCGCCGCCAACGGGCGCGGGCCTCGCCGTCGTCGACTGGGGCCGCACCGGCTACGAGGACGCGCTGCGCCGCCAGGAGGAGCTCGTCGCCGCGCGCCTCGCGGACGCGGCGCCCGACACGCTCGTCTTCACCGAGCACGACCCGGTCTACACCCTCGGCGTGCGGCGCGGGGCCGAGCGCCACCTGCTCTGGTCCGAGGAGGAGCGGGCGCGCCACGGCATCGCGCTGTTCCCCACCACGCGCGGCGGCGACGTCACCTACCACGGCCCCGGCCAGGTCGTCGGCTACCCGATCGTCAGCCTCGCCGCCCGGCGCGACCTGCACGCCTACCTGCGCTTCCTCGAGGACGTCCTCATCGCCGCCGTCGCCCGCCTCGGCGTCCAGGCCGGCCGCAACCCGGGCAAGACCGGCCTGTGGGTCGGCCCCCGCAAGGTCGCGGCCATCGGCGTCGCGGTGAAGCGCTGGACGACCTACCACGGCTTCGCCCTCAACGTCGCCACCGACCTGACCCCGTTCGCCGGCATCGTCCCCTGCGGCATCACCCCCGCCGAGGGCACGGTGACCTCCCTCCACCTCGAGCTCGGCCGCCCCGTGGATCCGGCGGAGGTCAAGCGGCTCCTCGCCGAGGAGTTCCGCCGGGGCTGGATCGATTTCCTCCGCGGGTAGTGACTTCGATTCTGCTGTCGCTCGATTCGCCCCCACGCACGACAGCGCCGTGGCTTCGCTCCTTCTGCGACGATTGAAGCTAAACGCGCGCGCCCCAGGGGTCAGGCCGTTGTTCGGTGGCCCGGCTCCGAAGCCCGCCCCAGGTCCACGGCCAACTCTCGCCCGACGCGCTGCGCAGCGCCTCACTGCGTCCCTGCCGCGTCAGTAGCAGCGAACAACGGCCTGACCCCTTTTTGCCAAAGTGCTCGTCGGCGCGGGGACGGTGACTCGGTCGCAAATCTCTGAATCCTGAACTCCTCGCTGACTCGTTCGGTCGAATGCGGCTGAATCGAGTTCCACAAATACCTCCCTATCAATTGTCTGTGCGCACCTAGGTCGCGCTCGCCGGGCGACGGTTGAACCGGCAGGCTGCGCTCCGCGACCTTGGTGGCGACGCGATGAACCCGGACCCGAAGCAAGTGCTCACCGAACTCCTCGTGCTCTCCGCCCAAGGCGGCGACGAGCACGCGTTCCGTGAACTCCACGCGCTTTGGTCCGCCGACCTGCGCCGCCTGGCCCTTTCCCGCGTCGAGCGCCCCGACGCCGCGCACGAAGTCGCCAACGACGCCTGGCTGGCCATCGCCCGTGGCTTGGGCCGGCTCGACGATCCGGCCTGCTTCCCGCGCTGGGCCTTCCGCATCGTCGAGCGCCGCGGCGCCGATTGGGTGCGGGCGCAACAGCAGTCGCGCCGCCGCGAACTCGCCGCCGCCGCCGAAGCGGAGACGCTCGCTCCCGCGGCGCCGCCTCCGCCCGCCGCCGAACCGAGCGACGAGGTCCTCTCCGTGCGCGCCGCCCTCGCCGCCTTGCCCGCGGACGCGCGCCGCCTCCTGCAGCTCTTCTACGATCACGGCCGCAGCGTCGCCGAGATCGCCGAAATCCTCGCCGTGCCGGCCGGCACGGTGAAATCCCGCCTCTTCCACGTCCGCGAAACGCTGAAGCAACAACTCGAAAGGTGATTCCCATGAACGACCTCGACCGACGCATCCAATCCGCCCTCCGCTCCGACTCCGCCGCACCCGACCTCGGTGCCGAACCGAACATCGCCGAGGAGGTCATCGGGACCTTCCGGGGACGGAATCGCCTGCTGATGGCCTTCTCGTTCGCCTACAGCGTCGCGCTCTTCGTCATCGCGATCTGGGCGGGCGTGAAGTTCTACTACGCCACGACCGTCGTCGCGCAGCTCCAATGGGGCGCGCTCGCCCTGTTGTGCCTCCTCATCGTGATGTTCGTGAAGGTGTGGTTCTGGCTCGAGATGCACACCAACCGCGTGCTCCGCGAAGTGAAGCGCATCGAACTCCTCCTCGTCACCCGCTCCGCCAACCGGAGCTGATGCTCGACATCCCCTCGGACGAGACGTCGTGCGCCCTCCCCGCGGGTCGCGCCTCCGCTTCACAGCTCGGTCGCGAATGGGCGCGCGTCCCTTGGGGTCAGGCCGCTGTTCATTGTTCTTCGGCCCGGCTCCGCAGCCAGTCCCAGGTTCACGCCCTGCTCGAGTCCACCCCGCTGCGCAGTGCCTGATTCCGTCGACTGCGGTGTCAGCAGCAGCGAACAACGGCCTGACCCCTTTTTACGGAAATAGGAGCCGGTCGGCCCTCGGCGCCCCATGAGAATCCTGCTCGTCACCATCGGCACCCGGGGCGATGTCCAGCCCTTCCTCGCGCTGGCCCTCGGTCTCAAGTCCGCGGGGCATGAGGTCACGCTGGCCACGTGCCCGCGCTTCTCGGCCTTCGTCACCACCCACGGCGTGGGCTTCCAGCCCTTGGACGACGGATTGCTGACGCTGCTCGAATCGCCGTTCGGCCGCGCGACATTCGGCAACCTCGACAGCCTCACGGGCGTGTTGAAGAGCCTGCCGGGGATTCTGCGTCGGGTCGGGCCGATCCATCACCGCCTCGTGGCGGACGCGTGGTCCGCGGTGGAGGCCTGCTCGCCGGACGTGGTCGTGCATCACCCCAAGCTCTTCTGCCTGCCCGCGTTCGCGGCCGTGCGCGACATCCCCACGGTCCTGGCGTTGCTCAGCCCGATGTTCGTGCCGACCGGCGAGTGGCCGCTGCCTGGTCTGCCGCGCCTGCCCCTCGGCGCGGCCTACAATCGGGCGACGTGGCTCCTGATGCACCGGGTGATGGACCTCACTTCGCGCCGCTACGTGGACGCGTGGCGCGCCCGGCACGACCCGTCCGGGAAGTCCTCGGCCAGCACGCCCAGCCGCCTCTCGCGGGGACGCCCGGTGCCTGTGCTGCATGCCTTCAGCCGTGCGGTGGTGCCCGCGCCGCGGGACTGGCCCGCTCATGTTCACGCCACCGGCTTCTGGTTCCTGCCCGAAGCCGGGGCGAACGTGCCGACAGGGACGCCACCACCCGAACTGGGGCGCTTTCTCGAATCGGGACCGCCGCCGGTGTACGTCGGCTTCGGCAGCATGGCGGGCACGAATCCCGCGACCACGACTCGGCTCGTGCTCGACGCCGTCCAGCGCGCGAAGGTGCGCGCGGTGATCGCGACCGGCTGGGGCGGCCTGACCGCGGCGGCGCCGCCCTCCTCGGTCTTCATGGTCGACGCCGCGCCGCACGAGTGGCTGTTCCCGAGGGTGGCCGCCGTGGTGCATCACGGCGGCGCGGGCACGACGGCCGCCGGCCTGCGGGCCGGACGTCCCACGGTCATCTGTCCGTTCGGGCTCGATCAACCGTTCTGGGGCCGCGCCGTCGCCGCGCTGGGCGCGGGGCCCGATCCGATTCCGCAGCGGCGATTGACGGTCGAGCGCCTCGCGGCGGCGATCACGCGGGCGACGGGCGATGCGTCCCTGCGGTCGAGCGCGGCCCGGCTGGGCCGCGCGATCCAGGCCGAGGACGGCGTCGCCCGCGCCGTGGAGACCGTCGAGCGCCTCGCGGCGCGTGGTGGCGCCTGACGACCGCACCGTCACACGCGGGCGCGGCGCGCCGCCTCGGTCACGCGACCAGCCCGGCGCGCGCAGGTCCCGGGCGGGCGAGCCGATCGCCGCCCCATCCTCCTCCATCCCGTTTTGTGTCGGTCTCGGCTCGGCGCCCCCCGGCCCGCCCGAGAACCCTCTTGTCCTCCGGGGGCATTCGTGTCCTTTGGGATGTCTCCGATTCCGATGACGCCCGCTCCGCGCAAACCCGACTGGCTCCGCGCCAAGCTGCCCTCCGGCCCCGGCTACAAGGCCACCCGCGAGCTGGTGGAGGCCAGCAAGCTGCACACGGTCTGCCAGAGCGCGCAGTGCCCGAACATCGGCGAGTGCTGGTCCCGCGGCACGGCCACGGTGATGATCCTCGGCAACATCTGCACGCGCTCCTGCCATTTCTGCGCGATCCAGGTCGGCCGGCCCACGGAGTACGACCTCGGCGAACCCGCCCGCGTGGCCGACGCCGTGGCCAAGATGGGCCTGCGGCACTGCGTCATCACCTCCGTGGCGCGCGACGACCTCAAGGACGGCGGCGCCGCCGTCTGGGCCGCCACGATCCGCGCGGTGCGCTACCGCAACCCGCAGTGCGCGATCGAGGTGCTGACCCCGGACTTCAAGGGCCACCTCGACCAGGTGGACACCGTGCTCGACGCCAAGCCCGACATCTTCAACCACAACCTCGAGACGGTGGAGCGCCTGCAGCGCCCCGTCCGCGTCCAGGCCCGCTACGACCGCAGCCGTTCGGTCCTCCGGCACGCGAAGAGCCGCGGCTTCACGACCAAGACTGGCATCATGCTCGGGCTCGGCGAGACCGAGGCCGAGGTCGCCCAGACCCTGCGCGACATCGCGGCCGACAAGACGGACATCCTCACGCTCGGCCAGTACCTCCAGCCGACGCCGCAGCATTGGGCCATCCACCGCTGGGTGACGCCCGACGAGTTCGCGCACTGGAAGAAGGTCGGCCTCGAGCTCGGCATCGGCACGATCGAGTCCGGCCCGCTCGTCCGCTCCAGCTACCACGCCGACGAGCAGTCGGCGAAGTACACCGGCCTCGGCGCCGCCCCCGCCGCCGCGCTTGCGGCCGCGCGCTGAGCGGGATGGGCCGGACGTGACGGCGACGTCACGCTGGCGGATTGCCATCGGCGCCGCGGCCGGCTTGTCTCGCGCGATGACGCTGCGCCGACTCCCGCTGTTCCTCCTCGTCCTCGCCGCCCCGCTCGCCGCCTTCGCCGGCCAGGTGCTCTGGGGCCCGATGCTCGGCTACCGCGCCCACCGCGAGGTCTTCCTCTCGCTCGAGGTGAAGGACGCCGAGAGCGTGGTCCTCGACTTCTGGATCGCCGGAAAGCCCGAGACGAAGCGCTCCCTCCGCGTCGACCGCCCCGCGGTCAACCCCGCCGGCGGCCAGATCGTCCAGTTCCGGCCCGGCATGCTCGAGATGGGGACCGAGTACGAGTACGCGATCCGCGTGGACGACGCCCCGATCGAGACCCGGGCGCCGGCCAAGTTCCGGACCACGACCCTCTGGGAGTGGCGCACGCCGCCGCCGGACTTCTCCTTCCTCATGGGCTCCTGCCTCTTCATCAACGAGGCCCGCTTCGACCGCACGGGCGAGCCCTACGGCAAGACCCGGCGCACGCTCGAGCTGGCGGCCGAGACCGGCGCGGACTTCATGGTCTGGCTCGGCGACAACTGGTACTACCGCGAGGCCGACTACACTTCCGTCAGCGGGCTGTGGCACCGGGTGCAGCACGACCGCTCGATCCCCGAGATCCAGAAGCTGCTCGGCGTGATGCACCACTACGCCACCTGGGACGACCACGACTACGGCCCGAACGACCCGAACTGGTCGTGGGAGTTCAAGGACGAGACGCTCCGCATCTTCCAGGCCTACTGGGGCAACCCGACCTACGGCTCGGCCGAGTTGCCGGGCGTGCACACCAAGTGGACCTGGGGCGACGCGGCCTTCATCCTGATGGACGACTATTTCTACCGCGACGACACCCACCTGAACCAGGACACGACCGACAAGCGCATGTGGGGCCGCCGCCAGCTGGAATGGCTCAAGCAGTCGCTCCTCCAGGCCAGCGAGTCCGGCCACTACACGTTCAAGTTCGTGGGCAACGGCACGCAGATCCTCCAGACCGTCGTCGGGGGCTCGAGCCACCAGGAATACCGCCGCGAGCGCGAGGAGCTCCTCCAGTTCATCGCCGACAACGGCATCACCGGCGTCGTCTTCCTCACCGGCGACGTCCACCACAGCGGCATCTACCGGCGCCGCCTCGGGGCCAACGGGCCGTGGATCTACGAGATCTCCTCCTCGCCGCTCGCCGCCGGCTCGTGGAAGGTCGAGGAAAGCCCCAAGGCCCGCGACCCGCTCGTCATCCGCGAGACGCTCGTGGGCGACCAGAACTTCGTCCACGTCCGCGTCACCGGCGAGGGCGCCGAGCGCGCGCTGGTCGTGAGCAGCACGGACAAGCAGGGCGTGAAGCGCTTCGAGCACACGATCAAGGCCACCGAACTCGGTTTCGTGCCGCGCCGCCGCAGCGGCGAGTGAGCCGCCGCCCCGCCGTCGAGAATTGCCTCGCCTCGTCCGGAGGCGGGGCTAATTTTTTGCGGGCAAAACACCCTGCGATGGAGACCAAGGCCCAAATCGTGGAGAACTGGCTGCCCCGCTACACGGGCGTGCCGCTCAAGGACTTCGGCGAGTACGTGCTGCTCACCAACTTCGACCGCTACGTCGAGATCTTCGCCGAGCTGCACAACGTGCCGGTGATCGGACGCGACAAGGCGATGACCAGCGCCACCGCCGGCGAGATCACGATCATCAACTTCGGCATGGGCAGCGCCACCGCCGCGACGATCATGGACCTCCTGACCGCCGTGAACCCGAAGGCCGTGCTCTTCCTCGGCAAGTGCGGCGGCCTCAAGCACCGGGCCAAGGTCGGCACCCTCATCCTCCCCATCGCCGCCGTCCGCGGCGAGGGCACGAGCAACGACTACTTCCCGCCCGAGGTCCCCGCCCTGCCGTCCTTCGCCCTGCAGAAGGCCATCTCGACCACCATCCGCGACCAGGGCCAGGACTACTGGACCGGCACGGTCTACACGACCAACCGCCGCGTCTGGGAGCACGACGCCGAGTTCAAGAAGTACCTCGCCAAGCTCCGCGTCATGGCGATCGACATGGAGACCGCCACGATCTTCATCACCGGCTTCGCCAACGAGATCCCGACCGGGGCGCTGCTGCTCGTGTCCGACGAGCCGATGACGCCCGAGGGCGTGAAGACCGCCGACAGCGACCGCCGCGTGGACGACTCCCACGTGACGATGCACATCCGCATCGGCATCGATTCGCTGAAGCAGCTCATCAACAAGGGCCTCACGGTGAAGCACCTGAAGTTCTGAGCGGCCGGGCCCGCGCTGGCGCCATGATCGTCCGCATCCCCGGCCCCATCTCGAACTGCTACCTGCTGCTCGGCGAGCGGCCCGTGCTCGTCGACACCGGGGCGCCGGGCGACGCGCGCCGCATCCTCGCCGCGCTCAAGGCGCACGGGGTCGAGCCCTCCGCCCTCGCGCTCATCCTCCTCACCCACGGCCACAGCGACCACGCCGGCTGCGCCGCGGAGCTGCAGGCCCGCAGCGGCCGACCGGTAGCGATCCACGCCGGCGACGCCGCACTCGCCCGCTCCGGCCAGAGCGGGGTGCTCGCGGTGCAGACCAGCCTCGGCCGCGTCATCCGGCCCTTCGTCAACGAGCCGTTCACCCCCTTCGAGCCGGACATCGTCTTCCACGACGCCTTCCCGCTCGAGCCCTACGGCCTGCGCGGCGCCGTCGTGCCCACGCCGGGGCACACGCCGGGCTCCTGCTCGGTCGTGCTGGCCCACGGCGAGGCCGTGGTCGGCGACGTCCTGCGCGGCAGCATGGTCTGGCCCAACCGCGCCCGCCCGCACTTCTTCTGCAACGACCCCGAGCGCAACGTGCGCAGCCTCGCCCGACTCGCCCGCGAGGGGCTCGTCCGCTGCCACCCGGGACACTTCGGCAGCTTCCCGGGCTCGGAGCTCGGCCGCTTCCTCTCCACCGACGGTGGCGAGCTGCTCGAGCTCTCGAGCGAGACCGTGTGACGCGCCCGGCGCCGCGCCGGGCTTGCCGCCCGGGGACGGCTGCCGCATCAAGCCCCCGTGCCCGCCCCGCTCGCCTTCCTCGGCTCCGGCCGCCTCGCCTCCGCCATCGTTCGCGGCGTCCTCGCCCGCGGGGCGTGGGCGCCCGCCGAGCTCCGCTGCACCAGCCGCGGCGGCGACTCCGCCCGACGCCTCGCCGCCGAGACCGGCATCGCCTTCGAACCCGACCTCGCCCGCCTGCTCGGCCCGGCCGACGTGGTCGTCGTCGCCTTCAAGCCGCAGTCCCTGGCCGGCGCCGACCCGCGCCTCGCCGAGCTGACCGCCGGCAAGCTCGTCGTCTCGCTGCTCGCCGGCAAGCGGCTCGAGCGGCTGGCGCAGGCCTTCCCGCACGCGCGCAACGTCGTGCGGACCATGCCCAACACGCCGGCCGCGATCGGCGCGGGGATCACGCCCTACTGTTCCCTCCGGCCGCTGGCGGAATCCGACCGCGCGCTCGTCGTCCGCCTGCTCGAGGCCCTGGGACGGCACCTGGAGCTCGACGAAGGCCACCTCGACGCGGTCACCGCGCTGAGCGCCGGCGGACCGGCCTTCCTCTTCGAGTTCACGGCCGCCCTGCGCGAGGCCGGCGTCGCTGCCGGTCTGCCGCCGGACGTCGCCCGCCAGCTCGCCGTCGAGACCATCGTCGGCTCCGCCCGTCTCCTCGCCCACACCGGTGCGGAGCCCGAGGCGCTGCGCGATCAGGTCGTCTCCCCCAACGGCACGACCTACGCCGGCCTGCAGGTCATGGCCGGCCGCGGCTTCCGCGACCTCGTCCGCGACACCATCCTCGCCTCCACCCGGCGCGCCGGCGAGCTCGCCCGCGACTGAAGAGGCGGCCCCGCGCATCGTCCGCTGGCGCGTTGCCTCGAGTCATACCCATTGCGGTTCGCCTTGGCTCTTTTGTAGGGGCGTGGCTTGTCCACGCCCGCGCGGGCGGACACAAGGTCCGCCCCTACAGTGCCGATCCGAGCCGTAAATGGTATCAGCTCCCTCCCGTACGCGAAGCGGCCACGCTGTAGGGCGGGGTCTCCCGACCCCGCCGTCGTCCGCGCGCGGCTCGGGAAACGCGACCTGAAGTGACGTTCGCGGCGGGGTCGGAGACCCCGCCCTACACGCGGGCGCCGTCGCGGCGGTGTCACCGAATAGGTGACGGAGCTCCGCTCCGGCGACCGGAGAGGTGCCGCGGCTGCGGCGTCGTTCGCGGGGGCGTCGTCCGCTCAGCGCAGGCCGACCGGCGGGCCGAGCACCTCGCGCAGGACGAACGCGCGCCGGAGCGCGGTCGGGTCGCGCAGGTCGTCGAGCAGGGCGCCGCGCGCCTTCTTCCGTTCGGTCGCGAGCGCCGAGACGGTGGACGCCTCGAACGCGTTCCGCCGCTGCGCCGCGGCCTTCATCTCGTCGAGCTGGCGCAGCTGCGCCGCGAGGGCGGCCTGCTGCTCGAGGATCTCGGCCTGGCGCTGCGTCTCGAGGCGCGACGACGCGACCACGACCGGCGGGGGCGGCTCGGCGCGCTCGACCGCGACCTCGCGCACCACCGGCGGCGGCTCGTCGAAGGATGCGGTCTCCGGCGCCGGCTCGCCTTCGGGCGCGCCGCCGGCCTGCCGCTGCGCGATCTTGCGGCGGATGTCCTCGCGGATGCGCCGCGTGCGCTCGGCCAGCTCCGGATCCTCGAACTCGAACTCCTTCGGGGGCTCGACGGTCGGACCGGCCTCGTCCTCGCCGCCCTTCCGGCCCTTCACGGCCTGGAGGAGCTGGGCGAGGACGCCCGCGATGATGAGCACCGTGAAGAGGTTATCGAGGACCCACTGGAGGACTCTCATGGGAGGTCGGGGGGACGGGGGGCGCGGTCCGGGCGGGCCGGGCCGCGCGCCGGCTCACTTCTTGCCTTCGGGGTGGGCGATCGAGCCGCGCATGGCCGTGTCGGCCTGCACGTTCTCCATCTTGTAGT
>CAYWTK010000107.1:0-11871 GCA_964460895.1 uncultured Opitutaceae bacterium | reverse complement strand
AGGGCGGGGACTTTTGGGCGCCGGGAATGGCCGGTCAAAGGCAAAACCTTGGCGGCCATCATCCGCCGCGTGCTGACTCGAAAGAATCGATAGAATCTGCCGCATCCGGCATTCGGTGCCTCAACCGGTCCGACCGCTCATACCCGCCATGACCGCGCCATTGCACTCCGCTGCGGACTAACCAAGACGAAGGAAATCGACCGTGCTACTTGTGAGCGTCTTCCTCCCTAATCATACACGGCACCATCACTGTCGCCAACAGTGAGAGCGTCTCTTGGTGAACCCTTACTAGGCTAATTTAACCTCGCCTAAGGTGAAACCCGAGAAAGGTGCGGCCCAATCGAGGCTTGCCAAATCCAAGGCCTGTGAACTGTTTGCTAGGTGAATCACTGAAAGCGCGCATGCGTCGTAGGTGGTGTTTTGAGCGACTCGAAAGAGTCGCTCTCACTTTTTTGGATAGCACACGATTCCGTAAGGATTTCCGGGAGATGCCCTCAGGTTAAACCGCGGTCTCATTAGGTCCAGCCATCCGACAACGTCCTCAGGTCGAAGGAATGTCGCAAGGCGCTTTGGCCAAGGTGCCACCCCCAGTTCGCGCTGTTGGTGCAGTTGAACGAGCGCAGCCACCAAGTCTGCGAACTGAATGAAAAATGACTCATGGGATTTCTTCGGAAGGGGGTCCTCGATCAAACTCCTGATTACGGAACTCTGCGGTTCTGGACCAAATTTCGAAGGGATGAAGTTCACTCGCTGGATGCGGCGAGCAGTGGCCCGCATTTTCCCCACCCGGCCTTCGTCGGTGATGATGGCGAACTTCTCATCTGCTGAACGAAGGTCATTCTCGATGCGCTGAATTAGGTACGTAACCGCCTTGTCCAGCACGGCATACTCGGTAGTGCGAATGGCCGACTTGTCTATCACCACTGTGATGCACTTCACTTCCAGCGTCGCTAGATGACGGCAAAACTCACTAACCAGCTGCATACGCTCTTCAGTTGTGAGTTGCAGCGCGTGATAGGGGTCTTTGTCGAGCAGGAGTTCGCGCGTGTGCCATTCGAGGCTAGCTCGTAGTCGGGAACGCTGTGCGAGATTGCGACGAAACTGTCGGGTAGCCTCGAAAGCAGTCTGCCACTGACGATGATGGAGATAAACAGCCGTCTGCACAAAGAGGGCTGACGATGTGGCAGGGAAACCGTCGTCACCGCTTTCGTCGAAGTATGCGAGATACATGTAGGGCGAGAGAGTTCTTGGCAGATGTGGTTCGGCTTCCGAGCTTGGCGATTGACTTCAGGCCCAGGTGGAATTAGTCGCCGAGGTGAGAGCGAGCGCAGGAGGCGGCAGTGACGCAATCGTCGCAGGATCCCCGGAACCGTGTCTGCAGGAATTCGTGAAGAATTGCCGTGTTCAGAGCAAGGGCTGCATTCGCCGCAAAATGTGACAATGGTAGACTCTTCAATCCGACGGTCTCGTCTTCGACAAATTCTCGGAAATCTGGGGCTTACCACGCTCTTTGTTCGTTTCAGAGAGCAACAACCCTACGCTTCGGCGGCCCATTTGAGAATGGCAAGCGTCGCGCTGCCGATACACCCGAGCATCCTCGGACAAGTGCGTGTCCGATGGGCTCGCATCGACGAATCCTGCCGGCTTCCGCTCAGGCGCCGATCGGGCGGACGGCGAGGAGGCGGAGGACGACGGACTGCGCGGCGCGGGTGGCGGGGAGGTCGACGTGGAAGACGGCCTCCCAGTCGTTGGCCTCGTCCACGTCGATCAGGACCTGCGCGACCTGGAGGCCGCTGTCGACCTCCTCGACGTGGGTGTGCTTGGCGGCGCGGCCCTCGGGGTCGAGGCGGAAGCGGCCGCGGGCGTCGGCGTAGGCCGTGAAGAGCCGCTCGATCCGGCGCGCCTCGGTCGCCTCGTCGGCCTCGCCGCGCAGGCGGGCGACCGCGGCCTCCCAGTCGCGCGAGGCGGCGTCCTGGAGCACGCCGAGCACGGCGGTGCGGACGAGGCGGCGGAAGGCCGCGGCGTCGCGCGTGACGTCGTAGGTGGAGGGACGCGCGGGTTTGTCGGCGGCCTCGGCGGCGACGAACGCCGGGTTGCGCAGGCGCTCCCATTCCTCGAGCAGCGAGGAGTCGATGCCGCGGATGAGCTCGCGGAAGTAGTCCTCGAGCTCGACGACCGGCTCGGTCTTGAAGTCGGCGGGCACGGTCTGCGCGAGGACCTTGTAGGCCTGCATGAGGTGGCGGAGGAGCAGGCCCTCGCCGCGCTCCAGCCCGTACTCGCGGATGTAGTCGGCGAAGGAGAGGTAGCGCTCGGCCATCTCGCGCGCGATGGACTTCGGCCGGATGGTCTCGCCCTCGACCCACGGGTGCGCGGCGGCGAAGGCGTTGAAGGTGTCGTAAAGGAACTCGCGCCGGGGCTTCGGGTGCTCGGTGATCTCCTCCAGCCGCGCCATCCGCTCGTCGTAGGGCACGCCGGCGGCCTTCAGCTCCTCGAGCTTGGCGGTCTTCAGCTTGTCCACCTGGCGGCGGAGGATCTGGTCCGGGTCCTCCACGATCGCCTCGCAGAGGGTGAGCACGTCGTAGGGGTAGTCCGGGCTCGCGGGGTCGAGCGCCGGCAGGGTGTCGATGAGGTAGAGCGACAGGGCCTGGTGGAGGGAGAAGTCGTCCTGCAGGGCGACGTTGACGCGGACCTTGCGGCCCGACGGCGGGCGCTCGCCGCGCGGCAGGATCTCGACGATGCGGCGGTCCACCAGCGCGCGGAACAGCTGCCAGGCGCGGCGGCGCAGGACGGCCTTCTTGTGCGGGGTCTCGTGGCAGTCGGCGATGAGCGACCGCAGGGCGCGGCAGCCGTCGGTCTCGCGGCCGAGCATGAGCAGCAGCATCCCGTGCGAGACGGAGAAGCGCGAGACGAGCTCCTCCGGCGGCGCGGTGAGCAGGCGCTCGAACGTGCGCGCGTCCCACGCGATGCTGCCCTCGGGCGCGGCCTGCTTGACGACCTTGCGCTTCCGCGCCGGGTCGGCGGCGGCCTTGGCCTCGGCCTGCTTGTTGGCGATCACGTGCTCCGGCGCCTGCACGACCACGTGGCCCTCGCGGTCGAAGCCCGCGCGCCCGGCGCGGCCCGCGATCTGGCGGAAGTCGCGGACGGTGAGCACGGCGGCCTTGGTGCCGTCGTACTTCCAGAGCTGGGTGAAGACGACGGTGCGGATGGGGACGTTGATGCCGACGCCGAGCGTGTCGGTGCCGCAGACGACCTTGAGCAGGCCCTTCTGCGCGAGCTGCTCGACGAGGATGCGGTACTTGGGCAGCAGGCCGGCGTGGTGGACGCCGATGCCGTGCCGCAGCCAGCGCTTCATCTCGCGGCCGTAGGGGCTGTTGAAGCGGAATCCCTCGAGCGCCGTCGCGAGGGCGGCCTTCTCCGCGCGCGAGCAGACGTCGAGGCTCATCAGCGCCTGCGCGGCCTCGGCGGCGGCGCGCTGGGTGAAGTGCACGAGGTACACCGGCGCGCGGTCGAGCGCGAGCAGGTCGGCGAGCTTCTCCGGCAGCGGCGTCTCCGAGTACTCGAAGCGCAGCGGCACGGGCCGGCGGTCGCTCCGCACCGTGACGGACGGCGCGCCCGTCACCCGCGTCAGCTCGCGCTCGAAGAACTCGGTCCGTCCGAGCGTGGCCGAGAGGAGGAGGAAGCGCGCCTGCGGCAGCGTGAGCAGCGGCACCTGCCAGGCGAAGCCGCGGCTCGCGTCGGAGTAGTAGTGGAACTCGTCCATGATGACCGCCCCGATCTCGGCGCGGTCGCCGCGGGCCAGGGCGATGTTGGCGAGGATCTCGGCGGTGCAGCAGAGGACGGGGGCCTGCGGGTTGACCGAGGCGTCGCCGGTCATCATGCCGACGTTCTCCGGCCCGAAGTCGCGGCAGAGGGCGAGGAACTTCTCGTTCACCAGCGCCTTGATCGGGCACGTGTAGACGGAGCGCCGGCCGGCGGCCAGTTCCTTGAAGTGGAGCGCGGCGGCGACGAGCGACTTGCCCGAGCCGGTCGGGGTGGCGAGGACGACGTTGTGGCCCTCGAAGAGCGCGAGCACGGCCTCCTCCTGCTCCGGGTAAAGCGTCAGTCCGCGCTCCGCCATCGCCGCGAGGAAGCGGTCGAGCACCGCGTCGGGCCGGGTCAGGCCCGGCGGCGGCGCGAGGGGAGCGGAGGTCGGCGGCATCGCGCCAGCACGACGGCCCGCGCGGAGGGACTCAAGCCGGGAGCGGGACGCTGATGCGTCGAGGGTCGAACGCCGAGGGGCGAGGGTCGGGGACCGCCGGAGGACGGAGGGCGGAGGACAGCGGCGGCGCCGATGCTGGATGCTCAACGTTGGGTGCTGGGGCTGATGGCTGACCGCTGAAAGCTGACCGCTGTGCGCCGCGCGCGGCGCACTTTCCGCTTCGCCTTGGCGCGGCCGGGCTGTTGGCTGGCGGGGACGATGCGCGCGATGTGCTACCGCTGCTTTTGGCCGCAGGCCCTCTGCTGGTGCGGCTCGCTCCGGCCGATGGCGACGCGCACGCGGTTCGTGTTCCTGATGCATCCGAAGGAGTTCAAGCAGGAGAAGGCGGCGACCGGCCGGCTGACGCGCCTCTGCCTTGAGAACGCGGAGCTGCACATGGGACTGGCCTTCGACGACCACGAGACGGTCGGGGCGCTGGTCGCGGATCCCGGCAATCTCTGCGTGCTCCTTTATCCGGGCGCCGGGGCGCGCAACGTCTCGCGCGGGGAGTTCACCCCGGCGGACCTCGGGGACCGGCGGCTGGTCGTCTTCCTGCTCGACGCGACCTGGTCGGGCGCGCGGAAGATGCTCCGCCTCAGTCCGGTCCTGCAGCGGCTGCCGCGGCTGGGTTTCGACGCGACGGCGCCGAGCCGCTACGTCATCAAGCAGCAGCCCGAGGTCGGCTGCCTCTCGACCCTCGAGGCCGTGCACGAACTGCTCCTGGCCCTGGACCGCGCGGGCCTCGACCGCTACGAGGACCGCGCGCAGCTGCTCGACGTTTTCGCGCGCATGCAGGAGCACCACCTGCGGTGCGCGGCCGACCCGGCCCGTTCGGGCTATCGGCGTCGGCCGTACTCTCCGCCCGCCGAGCGGCTCGGCCCGCAGGGCCGCGCCGGCGCGCGTCGGCGCTACCTGCCGCGGGTCGAGCCGTAGGAGCGGACCTCGCGTCGTTCCGGACGCCTCAACGGGCGGCGCGCACGACGAGCGTCGTGCCCGCGTAGGTGACGCGGTCGCCGGGCACCACGGCCCGGCTGCGCCGGAGCTCGACCACGCCGTTGAGCGCGACCTGCCCGGCGCCGATGACGTGCTTGGCGGCGCCGCCCGTGTCCACCACGCCCGCGAACTTGAGCAGCTGGGCGAGTTCGATCGAGTCGCCGCGGATGGCGATCTCGCGGGAGGAGTCGGCCGGGGGGCTCATCCGACGGAAAGGAGCTCGACCTCGAACACGAGGGTGGCCGACGGCGGAATGGCGCCGGGGTAGCCGTGCTCGCCGTAGGCGAGGTGGGGCGGGATGGTGAGGCGCGACTTCTCGCCGACCGTCATGGCGGCGACGCCCTGGTCCCAGCCGGCGATGACCTGTCCCCGCCCGAGCACGAAGGTGAACGGCTCGTCGCGGTCGCGCGAGCTGTCGAACTTCGTGCCGTCCTCCAGCCAGCCCGTGTAATGCACGGTGACCAGGTCGCCGCGCCGGGGCGCGGCGCCTTGGCCGGGGACGAGACGCTCGACCTGCAAGGAAGGGAGGGACATGGCGGCCACGCTGACAGCGGACGCGCGCGATTCAAGGCGCGAACCCGCCCGCTCACCCCAGCAGCGTCAGCGTGATGCCGGCCACGATCCCGAGCACGGCCGGCAGCTTGCGGCCGCCGTGCGGCTCGCGGAACAGCCAGATGCCGCCGGCGAACGCGATGAGGACGGAGCCGCGGCGGAGACTGGCGACGAGGGAGACGAGCGCGTCGGGATCGCGCAGCGCGTGGAAGTAGAGGAAGTCGGCCGCGAGCAGCGCGAGCGAGACGCCGACGATGCTGCCCCGCCAGGTGAACGGCTCGCGGGTCGCCGCGCGGAGCCGCCAGCCGAGCGCCAATGGGAGGAAGAACAGCGCGAGGTAGATCGAGAACCACGCCTGGACGGTCGCGGCGGCGAGCCCGCGGAAATGGAGCAGGTAGCGGTCGTAGAGGCCGCTGGCCGAACCGAGGAGCGTTCCGGCGAGGAGCAGCCAGACCCAGCCGTTGCGGCGGAAATGCACACCCTCCTTGGCGCCGGCGACCGAGAGTCCGTAGAAGGAGAGGAGGGTGACCGCGATGCCGAGGAACTCCACCGCCCCCGGGCGTTCGCCGAGGAGCAGCACGGCGCCGAGCAGCGTCCAGACCGGTCCGGTCGCGCGCGTCGGGGCGGCCAGGGAGAGCGGCAGGTGCTTCACCGCGAAGTAGGCGCAGAGCCACGACAGGCCGACGAGTCCGGACTTGAGCGCGACGAGGCCATGCTCGCGCAGGTCGAGCGGGGCGACGCGCAGGACCTCCGGCAGGCCGGGAACGAGGCGGTCGAGGGCGAGGAGGCCGATCCAGACCGCGGCGCTGCAGAGGTTCGCGAGGAACAGGACCGGCAGGACGGCGTTGCCGTGCACGGCGTGCTTCACCGCCAGGTGGTAGACGCCGAGGAGGGCGGCGGAGGCGAGGGCGAGGGCGGCCCAGTCCATCAGCGGGCGCGCCGCCGGGGGCGCGGGCGGCTCACGCCAGCGCGCGCTTGATCAGCGCCTCGGTCGTGGCGGACGGCCCGAGGGCGACGAGCGCCTGGCGCACCGACTTGTCGGCGGTCTCGGCCTTGTAGCCGAGCGCGACGAGGGCGAGCACGGCGTCGCGCACCTTGTCGTCGCCCGCCGCCCGGGGCGCGGCCGCGGCGGCCGGCGCGGCGGCGGAGCCGACGACGAGGTCGCGCAGCTCGACGACAAGGCGCTCGGCGGTCTTCCTGCCGATGCCGGGGACCTTGCTGAGCAGCGCGACGTCGCCCGCGGCGATGGCGCCGTGCAGGACGGGCAGCGAGAGCTTGCTCAGGACACTGAGGGCGGTCTTGGGGCCGACGCCGGAGACCTTCTCGACCAGCAGGCGGAAGAAGTCGCGCTCCTCCTCGGTGGCGAAGCCGTACATCGTCTGCGCGTCCTCGCGGTAGACGACGAGCGTGTGCAGCCGCGCCTGCTGCCCGACGGCGGGCAGGCGTTCGGCGGTCGTCACGGGGACGTGGACCTCGTAGGCGAGTCCGCCCGTCTCGACGACGGCGTGGAGCGGGGTGGCGCTGACGAGGGTGCCGGTGAGGCGGGTGATCATCTCAGTCCTTCAGTCCGAGCAGGTCCTGCATGTCGTAGAGTCCCGGCGGCTGGCGCACGACCCATTCGGCCGCGCGCAGGGCGCCGCGGGCGAAGACGGCGCGGTCGCCGGCCTTGTGGACCAGCTCGACCCGCTCGCCCGGGCCCGCGAACACCACCGTGTGGTCGCCGACGACGTCGCCGCCGCGGAGGGCGTGGACGCCGATCTCGGCGTCGGGCCGCGGGCCGACGAGCCCCTCGCGGCCGTGGCGGACCGCCTCGGGCCCGAGCCCGCGGGCCTCGCGCAGGACCTCGAGCAGGCGGGCGGCGGTGCCGCTGGGCGCGTCCTGCTTGCGGCGGTGGTGCATCTCGACCAGCTCGATGTCGAACTCGGGCCCGAGCGCGCGGGCGGCGCGGCCGGCGAGGGCGAAGAGCAGGTTGACGCCGACGGAGAAGTTCCCGGCCCACACCGTCGGCACGCGCGCCGCGAGCGCCGCGAGCGCGGCGAGCTCCCGGCGGGCGCCGGCCTCGTGTCCGGTCGTGCCGATGACGAGCGGCCGGCCGGCGGCGACGGCCGCGGCGACGACCGCGGCGGTGGCGTCGGGATGGCTGAAGTCGACGACCACGTCGCCCCGGCCGAGCGCCGCGGCGAGGTCCTCGCCCCGTCCGACCGCGGCGGCGACGGGGAAGCCGCGCTCGCCCGCGGCGGCGGCGACCGCGCGGCCCATGCGCCCGCGGGCGCCGACGAGGATGAGGCGCGGCGCGCTCACCGCTTGGCCTCGAGCGTGTCGAGCACGCGGAAGAGCGCGGCCCGGTTCTCGGCCTGCAGCGGGCAGAGCGGCGGGCGGACCTCGTCGGATCCGATGACCCCGCGCCGCGCGAGGGCGGCCTTGATCGGCACCGGATTGGCCTCGATGAAGATGGCCTTGAACATCGGGTAGAGGCGGCGGTGCAGGGCGCGGGCGCGGGCGTAGTCGCCGGCGAGCGCGCGGTCCACCATCCGCGCCGTCTCGCGCGGGTAGAGGTTGGAGGCGACGCTGACGACGCCCTTCGCGCCGACGGCCATGAAGGGCAGGGTGAGCGAGTCGTCGCCGCTCAGCACCGTGACCGAGTCGCCGCAGGCGGCGAGGATCTGGTCCACGCGGTCCACCGAACCGCCGGCCTCCTTCACGTGGGCCACGTGCGGGTAGCGGGCGCGCAGGCGGGCGATGACGGGCACGCCGATCTCCACGCCGCAGCGGCCGGGGATCGAGTAGAGGATGATGGGCTTCGCGGTCGCCTCGGCGATGGCGCTGAAGTAGCCGAAGAGGCCCTCCTGCGTCGGCTTGTTGTAGTAGGGCGCGACGACGAGCATGGCGTCGGCCCCGGCGCGGTCGGATTCGCGCGTGAGGTGCAGGGCCTCCTTCGTCGAGTTCGAGCCCGTGCCGGCGATGACCGGGACTCGGCCGCGCGCGGCGGCGATGGTCGCGCGGATGACGTCGAGGTGCTCCTCGTGGTCGAGGGTGGGGGACTCGCCGGTGGTGCCGACGGAGACGAGCCCGTCCACGCCGCCCTTGACCTGGAAGTCGACGAGTCGGCGGAGGTCGTCGTAGGCGACGGCGCCGCCGCGGAACGGCGTGACGAGGGCGGTGATGGTCCCGGTGAACGGGCGACTGGACTTCATGGCGGGAATCGCAACGATGCGCGGCGCCCTTAGGCAAGCCCCGCGTCCGTGCACGGTCACGCCCAAAATCCCCCATGAGCACAACGGTCCACACCGAGATCATGAACGACCTGCTGAAGCTCGCCGTCGAAAACGGCGCCAGCGACATCGTGGTCAAGTCGAACAAGCCCGGCTACCTCCGCATGGGCGGCCGGCTCCGGCCGGTGGAGATGGACCCCATCACCCACGAGCAGGCCGACGCGTGGGTGACCGAGCACGTCCCGGCCGTCTTCCGGCCGAACTGGGAGCGGGACGGGCAGGTGGACTTCGCCTACGCCGCCGCCGACGTCGGCCGCTTCCGCGTCAACGGCTTCCACCAGCGCGGCACGGTCAGCATCGTCATGCGTCATATCAAGAGCCGCCCCCCGACCTTCGAGGAGCTGAAGATCGAGGCGGAGACGCTGATCAAGCTCGCCCAGGCGAAGGACGGCATCCTCCTCGTCTGCGGCGCCACCGGGTCGGGCAAGAGCTCGACGATGGCGGCGATGCTGAACTGGATCAACCAGAACCTCGACAAGCACATCGTCTCCATCGAGGACCCGATCGAATACACATTCTCCGACGACAAGTCCGTCTTCCAGCAGCGCGAGATCGGCATCGACGTCCCGAACTTCGAAATGGCGATCAAGTCGGTGCTGCGGCAGAATCCCGACATCATCCTCATCGGCGAGATGCGCGACAAGGAGACCTTCGAGACCGCGATCTCCGCGGCCGAGACCGGCCACCTCGTCTTCTCCACGATGCACGCCGCCACGGTGGCGCAGTCCCTCACCCGCCTCTTCGAGTTCTTCCCGCCCGAGCAGATCGCGCAGGCGCGCCGCCAGATCGCCGGCTCGCTCCGCGGCTTCATCTGCCAGAAGCTCGTCCCCGCGCTCGAGGGCGGCGGACGCTTCGCCGCGCACGAGATCATGGTGGCCGACACCACCATCCGGAACCTCATCCTCGAGGGGCAGAACGACAAGATCCAGCAGCTGCTCGACTCCGGCGCCGACGGCATGTCGAAGTCCTTCAACAAGGACCTCTACCGCCTCATCAAGGAGGGCAAGATCAGCAAGGCCGACGGCCTGCGCTTCTCGCCCAACCCGCAGGCGCTGGAGATGAACCTCAAGGGCATCTTCTTCAAGACGTGAGGCTCCGCCGCGCCGCGTTCCCGCTGCTCGCCGCCGCGGCGCTCGCCGCGGCGCAGGACACGGCGCCGCTGGCGGAATCGAAGCGAGCGCTGCAGTCGCTCCAGAAGGACCGCGCCGCGGAGAAGGCCAAGGCGGACGAGGGGCTGCGCCTCGGCGACGCCCTGCCCACCGTCCCCAATCCCGCGGCCGAGGCGCCTCCGCCCGCGCCCGCCGCCCCGCGGAAGCCCGAGCGCGAGGAGCGTCCGGCGCGCAACTGGCTGGTCGACGGGTACGAACGGCTCGGCGCGACGCCCGGGGAGGGCGGGGAGGAGGTGCCGCTCGATCCGCGCGACCCCGAGTATTTCCTGCGCGTGTACGAGCGGCAGCGCGCCGCGGCCGACCTGGCGCGCCGCCTCGACGCCGGCGCGCGCGGCGGCGCGCCCGGCGCGGCGGGCACCATGCGGCCGTTCCTGCAGGAGTGGCTGGCGGGGTCGCCCGTGCAGGGGGCGCTGCGCGACATCGTCGGCGGCACGGGCGCGGCCGGCGGCGAAGGCGACGATTCCGCCCGGGCCGGCGGCCCGCTCCGGGCGCGGGAGGCCGGGAGGCCGGCATCGTCGCTCGGCCCGGGGGCGGGGGCCGCGCCGGGAGCCGCAGGGTCGCCGCCGCCGAATCCCTTCATCGCCGCCCTCGGCCTCGATCGCCCGGCGGTCGGTCCCGCCCCGCCCGTCGTCGTGCCGCCGGTCGCGGCCGCTCCGGGGACGTCGACGGCCTGGCCCGCGGCGGAACCCCCGAAGCTCGCGCCGCGCCGGCCGCCGTCGCGGCCGGAGGACGACGCGAAGAAGTACTTCCCCCAGTTGCGGAAATTTTAGGGCTTGGATTCCGTGGGGTGGGGCAGTTTAACCGCCCCTTTCCTTATGGCATTGGCACTCCTTTTCGCGGGGCAGGGCGCCCAGAAAGTGGGCATGGGCAAGTCCTTGTGCGACGGCTCGGCGGCCGCGCGCGCCCTGTACGACGAGGCCAACCAGGTCCTCGGCTGGGACCTGCGGCGCGTGTCGTTCGAGGGACCCGAGGCCGAGCTGACGCAGACCCGGGTCTGCCAGCCCGCGCTGTTCGTCCACGGCCTCGCCGTCCTCGCGGTGCTGAAGGAGCGCGGCCAGCTGCCGCCGGTGGCGTTCGGCCTGGGCCTGAGCCTGGGCGAGGTCACGGCGCTGACGGCGGCGGGGGTCTTCGACTTCGCCACGGGCCTGCGCGTCGTCGCGCGCCGCGGCGAGCTGATGCAGCAGGCGTGCGAGCGCAGCCTCGGCGGCATGGCCGCGGTCATCGGCGAGGAGCGGGCCAAGGTGCTCGAGCTCTGCCGCGAGTTCGACGTCGAGGCGGCCAACTTCAACGCGCCCGGGCAGATCATCGTCTCGGGCGAGAAGGCCAAGGTCGACGCCCTCGTCGCCGGGGCCAAGGACCGCGGCGTCAAGAAGGTCATGGCCCTCAACGTCGCCGGCGCCTACCACAGCCGCCTGATGGAGCCCGCGCGCGCGGCGTTCGCGGACTTCCTCGCGGGCGTGCCGTTCCGCGCCCCGGCCTTCGCCGTCTTCACCAACACGACCGGCCAGGCCGTGGCCGAGCCCGACGCCATCCGCGCCGCGCTCGTGAAGCAGGTGGTCTCGTCGGTCCTCTGGGAGGACTGCATGCGCGCCACCGTCGCGGCGGGCGCGACCGAGTTCTGGGAATGCGGCCCGGGCGGCGTCCTCGC
>CAYWTK010000106.1:0-11904 GCA_964460895.1 uncultured Opitutaceae bacterium | reverse complement strand
TCGCACAACGTCCGCTCCTGCGCCCACGCCATCGTGCAGGCCGAGCGCCTCGGCGTGCACCCGAAGCACTACGAGTTCCAGGTGCTCTACGGCATGGGCGAGGAGATGAAGGCCGCCCTCCTCCAGATGGGCCACCGCGTGCGCGAGTACTGCGCCATCGGCGACCTGCTGCCGGGCATGGCCTACCTCGTGCGCCGGCTCCTGGAGAACACCTCCAACGAGGGCTTCCTCCGCATCAAGAACATGGGCGAGGCGACCAAGGACCAGCTCCTGCGCAACCCGGTCGAGGCCATCGCCGCCGCCGCCGAGCCGCTCGCGCGCCCGCCGCGCCCGCCGGGCTCCTTCGTCAACGCGGCCAACACCGACTACGCGCAGGCCGCCAACCGCGACAAGCAGCGCGCCGCGCTCCAGACCCTCACCGGCCAGCTCGGCCGCAAGTGGCCGCTCGTGATCGGCGGGCGCAAGGTCGCCGACCGCGCCTACGTCGACTCGGTCAACCCCGCCCGCCCGTCGCAGGTCATCGGCTCCTGGGCGCGCGCGACCGTGCCCGACGCGGACGCCGCCGTCGCGGCCGCCCGCGCCGCCTTTCCCGCCTGGCGCGCCACGCCGGTCGAGGACCGCGCCCGCGTGCTCGAGCGCGCGGCCGACCTGATGGAATCCCGCCGGCTGGAGCTCAACGCGCTCCTCATCCTCGAGGCGGGCAAGCCGTGGGTCGAGGCCGACGGCGACGTCTCCGAGGCGATCGACTTCTGCCGCTTCTACGCGGTCGAGATGCGCAAGCTGGCGCGGCCCGCGGTCACGCAGGCCGTCCCGGGCGAGAGCTGCCGCCAACTCTGGACGCCCCGCGGCGTCGGCGTGGCCATCGCGCCTTGGAACTTCCCCCTCGCCATCCTCACCGGCCTCGTCGTCGCCCCCGTCGTGGCGGGCAACACGGTGGTGATGAAGCCGGCCGAGCAGACCTCGGTCATCGGCGGCACGCTGATGGAGATCCTCGCCGCCGCCGGCCTGCCCGCGGGCGTGGTCAACTTCCTCCCCGGCTTCGGCGAGGACATCGGCGCCCACCTCGTGGCGCACCGCGACGTGGACTTCATCGCCTTCACCGGCTCGCGCGCCGTCGGCTGCCACATCTGGGAGGCCGCCGGCCGCACCCTGCCGGGCCAGGCCAACCTCAAGAAGGTCGTCTGCGAGATGGGCGGGAAGAACGCGCTCGTGATCGACAACGACGCCGACCTCGACGAGGCGATCCCGGCCGCGCTCTACAGCGCGTTCGGCTTCAGCGGGCAGAAGTGCTCCGCCCTCTCGCGGCTCATCGTGCTCGACGACGTCTACGACCACTTCGTCGAGCGCTTCGTCGCCGCCGCCGCCGCCTTCCCGGTGGGCGACCCGGCCAAGCCCGGCACGGTCATCGGGCCGGTGATCGACGCCGACGCCCAGAAGAAGATCCTCGGCCTCATCGAGCAGGGGAAGAAGGAGGCCCGCCTCGCCTGGCAGGGGAAGGCCCCGACCGAGGGCTGGTTCGTCCCGCCCACCATCTTCACCGACGTGAAGCCGGGCCACGCCATCGCCCGCGAGGAGATCTTCGGGCCCGTGGTCGCCGTCCTCCGCGCCAAGGACCTCGACGAGGCCTTCGCGCTGGTGAACGGCGTCGAGTACGCCCTCACCGGCGGCCTCTTCTCCCGCAGCCCCCGCGCCCTCGAGCGCGCCCGGGCCGAGCTGCTCGTCGGCAACCTCTACCTCAACCGCGGCATCACCGGCGCCATCGTCGAGCGCCACCCGTTCGGCGGCTTCAAGATGTCCGGCGGCGGCACCAAGGCCGGCGGCAAGGGCTACCTCGAGAACTTCCTCTTCCCCCGCGTGGTGGTCGAGAACGTCATGCGCCGCGGCTTCACGCCGCCGGAGGAGAACGAGTAGCCCGACTGCTTCACACTGTAGCGGAAGCCGTCAGGCTTTCGTATCCCGCGCGCGGCGGAATTCTCACGAATTCCGCTAAGACGCACTGCCGCCGGTTGCCCTAAGAATGTGCAACACCCGGGGTACGCACCTGCGACCCGCGCCCGTCACTATCCGCATTGCCCCGCAACAATGGGGGGGCGGTCCCGCGGCCGCGGGACGACCCCGCCGCGAACGCGTCTCGGTCCACGGAACGGCAACCCGCGCGCGAAACGCCCCCAGTACCGACATCACCCAGACGCCCCCGCGCGGCCCTCGAACCCGAGCGTTGAACAAGAGAACAACGGCATGACCCATGGAGTCGTGGCCCGTCAACTGGGCGAAAGCGTCGGGCGGCTTGCTGCCGACGCGGGCCTGTTGCAAAGTGTCGATTGCGGGGTCTTCAGCCACCTCGCGTCGTTCCAAATGGGCAAACTGAAATCAGAGCGCCATCACTGGTGGCCGGAATGTGTTTCCCGTCTGTGGGCGGATAAAGACGGCGGTGTGCATTGGCTGCGTCCGGATGGAAGGGTTATCCGAGCCAGACCGGCCAACTTTGGCGTCATTGGAAACGGGCATCACATCAGACTGAACCGTGATCCTGGTGCGCCAAGTCCGTGGGATGAGTCCTTCGAAGCGGCATTTCAGACGGCGGACGGCAATTTCCCCAAGGTAATCGCGTGGCTGGAAGGGCTTCCCCGTGCGCCCGCGATCTTTGATCGGCCTCTTGCCGAAAGAATGATTGGCCACGACCCCAGCGAAGAGCAGTTCACCCAACTCATCGAGTGCCTTGTTTCGCTAGCGGTCCGGAGCCCGATGCACCGCGATTTGGCGGTCCAAACTGCAGAACACTTTCGCGGGAAGATCGAACCATCGGAGCGGAATGCGCTGATCGGTCTCAACATTCGCCATTCCCTGCGCAGCGTGCTGCGGCAAATCGGAGGACGAGGCAAAGCGATGGTCGTGTTTTCTTCCTCCAGAGAGTTCATCTTCGGTGATGGTTTCTTCAACAATCTGACGCCGCAAACCGACCGCCTCCTCAGTCCAAAGCTATTCGTGCCGCTAACCCCGCGGATGGCCGTCTTGTTCGTGCGGCCAACGCGCTTCATCGTCGAGCCGCGGCTGGTCACATTGGTGGTGTCAGCAGACGAAGTGGAAGTACTGAACCGGGCGGTGCCCGTCTACGCCAAGGAGGCGATCTATTTCCGCTCGGAGCGTCCCGCTATGACCCATCACTTCGCGCAAGCGCAGCACCTCATTTTTGCCGACGATCGCAATCCCATCGATCAACTCATTCACAACATTCCCGGGGTGCCACCTCCCGAACCGTGGCTTGAGGCGCTCTTGGACCGCGCCACGCGGCAACCAATTTAGAAAACCTTTTCCACGGGCCCGAGGTGATTCGATGTTCCGTCCTCCTGCGATCCAGTTTCCTCTCAGTTTCGACAGACCACGGCACACCACGGCCTGGCCACGGGAGTCGGCTGCAGCCGCCATCCCTCCACGTGAGGCCGAATCGTGTCCGGCGTCACTCCGACTTCGCCGGCGTCAGCCCCGCGGGCGGTGACGGGAACTCGGGGTCGCGGATGCTGCCCTTCATCGTCAGCCAGGGCCGCACCTCGGCCGCGAGCCGGCCGGCGGCGACGGCGGGGTCGGTCGCGACCAGCGCCTTCGCCTCGTCGAGCGAGGCGCACTTGAGGATGAAGATCCCGCGCCACTCGCCGCCGTCCATGAACGGCCCGGCGACCAGCAGCTTCCCCGCGTCCGCGAGGCGGCGGATGTTGTCCATGTGCCCGCGCTGCAGCTCGGCCGCCTGCTCCTTCGGGATGGCCGCGGCCTGCGGGCCGCGCGTGAGGAGGCAGAAGTAGTACACCGTCATGTCGGGGGGCAGCTGCGGCGCGGCGGCGGGCTGCGCGGCGAGCGGTCCGGCGACGAGCAGGGCCGCGGCAAGGAGGAGCGAGGGGAGACGCATGGGGCCAGGTTGGAGGAAACCCCCTTCCTCCGCGAGCCCCGGGGAAGGGGCGGAACCTACGCCCGGCCCGCCGGGAATCCCACGCCACCGGGTCCCTAATGCGGGAAGAAGGGCCGGTGAATAGCGGGGGGGTGACCGGCTTTCCCGTTGCCGGTGCCCGACCCGACATGCAGCCTGCCGCGCCATGAAGAAGTCCCCCAAGCCGCTGAGCAACAACCCCCACCTGATCCGCTGGGTGAAGAAGATGGCCGCACTGTGCAAACCGGACGCCATCCATTGGGTGGACGGCTCGCAGGAGGAGTACGACGCCCTCTGCGCGCAGATGGTCGCGGGCGGCACGTTCATCAAGCTGAACCAGAAGAAGTGGCCGGGCTGCTACCTCGCCCGTTCCGACGCGAGCGACGTCGCGCGCGTCGAGGACCGCACGTTCATCTGCTCGCTCTCCAAGGAGGCCGCCGGCCCGACCAACAACTGGGTCAACCCCTACGAGATGCGCAAGACGCTCAAGGGGCTCTTCGCGGGCTGCATGAAGGGCCGCACGATGTACGTGCTGCCGTTCAGCATGGGCCCGCTCGGCTCGCCCATGTCGCAGATCGGCGTCGAGCTCACCGACTCGCCCTACGTCGTGGTCAACATGCGCATCATGGCCCGCATCGGCCGCGAGGTGTTCAAGCTGATCGACGCCGACTTCAAGCGCGTCGTCCCCTGCGTCCACTCCGTGGGCCTGCCCCTCAAGCGCGGCCAGAAGGACGTCGCCTGGCCCTGCAACAAGGAGAAGTACATCGTCCACTTCCCCGAGACCCGCGAGATCTGGAGCTACGGCTCCGGCTACGGCGGCAACGCGCTCCTGGGCAAGAAGTGCTTCGCCCTGCGCATCGCCTCCGCCATGGCGCGCGACGAGGGCTGGATGGCCGAGCACATGCTGATCCTCGGCGTCGAGGACCCGGAGGGTCGCAAGACCTACGTGGCCGCCGCCTTCCCCAGCGCCTGCGGCAAGACGAACTTCGCCATGCTCATCCCGCCGCCGCACTTCCAGAAGTCCGGCTGGCGGGTCTGGACCGTCGGCGACGACATCGCGTGGATCAAGCCCGACGCCCACGGCCGCCTGCGCGCCATCAACCCCGAGGCCGGCTTCTTCGGCGTGGCGCCCGGCACGGGCGACCACACCAACCCGAACGCGATGAAGGCCCTGGCGAAGAACACCATCTTCACCAACGTCGCCCTGACCGACGACGGCGGGGTGTGGTGGGAGGGCATGACCAAGGAACCGCCCGCGCACGCCGTCGACTGGAAGGGCAACGACTGGACGCCCGAGCTCGCCAAGGAGAAGGGCGTCACCGCCGCCCACGCCAACGCCCGCTTCACCGCCCCGGCCCGCCAGTGCCCGACCATCGACCCGGCCTGGGAGGACCCCGAGGGCGTGCCGATCCACGCCATCGTCTTCGGCGGACGCCGCGCCACGACCATGCCCCTCGTCTTCCAGGCGTTCAACTGGTCCAGCGGCGTCTACATCGGCGCCACGATGGGTTCGGAGATGACCGCCGCCGCCGCCGGCACCATCGGCAAGGTGCGCCGCGACCCGATGGCGATGCTGCCGTTCTGCGGCTACAACATGGGCGACTACTTCCGCCACTGGATCAACCTGCAGAAGGGCCTGAGCGAGACGCCCCGCGTCTTCCACGTGAACTGGTTCCGCAAGGACAAGGACGGGACGTTCATGTGGCCCGGCTTCTCCGAGAACATGCGGGTCCTCAAGTGGATCGTCGACCGCGTGCGCGCCGGCGGCAAGGCGAAGGAGACCCCCATCGGCTGGGTGCCGCGCTACCGCGACATCGAGTGGGAGGGCCTCGACTTCCCCGAGGAGAAGTTCGACGAGCTGCAGCGCTTCGACAAGGAGGCCTGGAAGGCCGAGGTCATCGGCCAGTCGGAGCTGTTCTTCGACCTCCACGGCACCCTCCCCAAGGAGCTCATCTTCGAGCGCGAACTGCTCATGTGCCGCATGGGCTGAGCGCCCGACCGTCCGTCACGACGGATTTGCCGGAACCGCCTTCGGGCGCATGGTCTCAGGGCCATGCGCCTTTTTCTCGCCCTCCTTCTCCTGAGCGCCCTCCCCGCCCCGGCCGCCCGCGCCGCGGACGAGGCCGCGCCGGCCGACGCGCCCGCGGCGGCGCCGGCGACGGTCGAGGACCCGTTCGACCCGTTCGTCGGGGTCGCCACGCCGCTGGCCGACGCGCTGCGCGCCTACGCCCGCGACGCCCAGCGCTGGGCGTACACGCAGCGGTTCGTCGAGTACCGGCGCGACGGCTCCGTCGAACGCACGTGGGTCGCCCGCTTCGACCCCTCCCAGCACTACGACGTGCAGTGGACGCTGCTCGAGCGCGACGGGAAGACCGAGTTCACCGAGTCGCAGCAGAAGAGCTTCCGCAAGCGCCGCCTGAAGCGCGACCAGAACCAGCGGAGCTTCGGCGAGGTCCTCGACCTCCGCAACGCCGTGCTCCTCGCCGCGCCCCCGCCCCGGCGTCCCGTGCCGGGCGCGAAGGCGGCCGCGAAGCCGGCCGCCGCGGCCGCCGACGCCGTGGCCGCAACGCCGGCTGAGCCGCCGCCGGCCGCGGCCCCCGCGGACGAGCTCGTCTACGAGGTGCCGCTCCTGCCGCTGCCCGACTCCCGCTTCCCGCCGGAGAAGTTCCAGGTGCTCGTCCGCGTCGCGCGCGACGGCCACCGCCTGCGCACGGTCGAGGCGCGCCTGCGCGACAACTTCCGCGTCGGCCTCCTGCTCGTGAACGTCAAGGAGGGCGACGCCGTGCTCGAGTTCGGCGACGTGCGGCCGGACACCGGACCGGCCCTCACCGCCATCGCGGCCGGCGGCGCCGTGTCCATCGCGTTCGTCCCCGTCTCGCGCCGCTACGAACTCGCGCGGTCGGACTTCAAGCGCGTCACGCCCTACGACGAGCGCTTCGGCGTGAAGCTCGGCCCGCTCAAGACGATCGACTTCTAGCCCGCCCGCCCCGCCCGCGGCACGGACCCTGGAGCCGGGACGCCCTCGTCCCGGTCCGCGTGCGCCCCGGACGGCGGCCCGATGCGGCTTGCCCCGCGAGCGGCGCGGGCGTTGCCTGCACGTTGTCATGCGAGGCTGGCTGGCCGACTACTTCCGCAGTCTGGGGACCCCCTGGGTCTGGAACGCCCGCAAGACGTTCTTCATCCTCCGCGGGCGCCGCGGGGCCTGCCCGTGCCACGACCCGAGCGATTCCGGACTGCCGGGCGAGACGCGCTGCGAGGCCGTGGCCTACTGGAACGACCCGGCCCGCTTTTCCCGACGCGTCTGCCCGCTCCTGCGGCGGAACCCCGACGGCTCGTGGCGCTGCGGCGCGCGCGCCGAGGAGGTGCGCGCCTTCTGGCTGCGCTCCCTCGTGCCGTGGGCCGCGACGCTCGGCCTGATCGCCCTGCTCGCGGGCGGCGGGCTCTGGGGCACGATGCGGGCGGTGGGCTTCGAGGTCTCCCTCCGCCAGGTCTTCTGGCCGCCGGCCTGGCGCGAGCTCCGCGGCGTGCGGGCGAAGTATTTCCGGGACCAGTCCGAGGCGCACCTCGCGGCCGGACGCATCCGGGACGCGCTCGCCGCCCTGCGCGTCGCCAACGACCTCGGACCGCTCGACTACGACACCGGCATGCTCGCCGCCCAGCTCAACCACCTCATCCGCCCGGAACAGGCGGATGCGGAGTACCGGCGGCTCTACGACCTGCACCCGGACCGGCGCGACGGGACCTCCCAGGTCTGGCTGCGCAGCATGCTCGCCCGGGCCCACGTGCGGGGCGTCGCCCTGCTCGCGCGGCGTCGCCTCGCCGACGCGCCGTCCGAGTGGCCCGTCTGGATGCACGCGCTGCTGGTCGCCGCGCGCGCCGAGCAGCGCTGGGAGCTGCTCGAGGCCGCGGCCACCGACCCGGCGCTGCCCGCGCCGGCCCGCGAAGTGCTGGCCCTCGAGCTGCGCATCCGCCGCGAGGACCCCGACACCGCCCGCCGCACGCTCGCCGCCCTGCCCCCGCCGGCCGAACCCTACCGCGCGCTCCACCGCATCGAACGGATGGTCGAGCTCGGCGACGGCCTCGAGGCCCTGCAGGCCCTGGCGGAGTCCGGCGGCGTGCTCGCGCCCCGCGACCACGTCCGGCTCGCGCTCGCCGCCCACGCGGTCGCCCGCAACCGCGCCGCCCTCGCGCGCGAGGTCGAGGCGCTGCTGGCCCGCCCCGGCGCCGAGGGCGAGGCCGCCCTCACGCTGGTGGGCCTGCACCTGGTCGAACACCCGGACCCCCTCCTCCTCGAGCAGGGCCGCGCCGCCCTGCTGGCCCGGCCGGCCCGCCCGCCCACCGACCAGGGCCACGCCGCCGCCGCGCTCTACGCCGCCGCCGTCCTCGACGGCCCGCGCGACTGGATCCCCGCCCTGCGCGAACGTCTGCCCGAGGTCGACCCCTCCAGCGCCGCGGGCCGGCTGCGCCTCGAGGAGGCGGTCGCGACCCCGGACGGCTCGCCGCTCGTGCTCCTCGGCTCCGCCCGGCCGCTGTCGCTGGAGCTGAACTACGCGCTCCTCGCCCGCGCGCGGCGCGGACGCTGATCCGCGCGTTCCCGGGCGCCGCTCACCGGAGGCGCGGGGGGCCCTTGGGACTACCCGGCACCCGCGGGCGGACGCTCCGGCCGCCACTGGACGAGGAGATTGGCGGCGGTGATGAGCGCGCCGCCGACCAGCAGCTGCCACGTCAGCGTCTCGTTCGGGTAGCTGAATCCCGCCCAGGCGGAGAGCAGGCCCGGGAGGAAGAGCGCGAGGAGCGACGTGAAGATCGGCTCCGTGCAGTAGATCAGCCCCGCCTCCGTCGCGGAGATCGCCGGCTGGAAGCGGTTCATGAGCAGGAACGACCCGAGCGTGCAGAACACGGTCAAGGCGAGCGTGCTCGCGAGCCAGGGTGCCGAGGTCCACGGCACCAGCACCGCCGCCGGCTCCGGCGCGGTCGCCAGCGCCATCGCGCAGAACACCGCCGCCTGGGTGGTGAACATGATCGCGGTCACGGGACGGACGCGATTGCCGGCGAAGCCCCGGTGCTCGAGCACGAGGATCTGCCACATGAAGAAACCGGAGCTGACCAGCGTCTCCAGTTCGCCGCGCCCGAGGTGGAACGACCGCGGGTCCACCCGCGCCAGCACGGCCACGCCGGCCAGCACGAGCACCGCGGCGCCCGCCACCGCCGGCCGCGGCCAGCGCCGCGCCCGGGCGGCGACGTAGAGGGGGATGAGCAGCGCGTAGAACTGCGTCAGGAAGGCCGAGGTCGACGCGGCGGTGAACTGCAGTCCGTCGGTCTGGAACAGCATGCCGAGCGAGGCCGAGACGCCGAGCAGGAGCCCCTGCTTCACCTCCGCGCGCGTCGCGTCCAGCGTCCTCCGCCCCGCCACCGCCCAGAGGAACGCCGCCGCCAGCAGGAAACGCGGCGCGATGCACATCGCCGTGATGAACCAGGTGCCGCTCTCCGGCAGCAGCCGGGCGTGCTCCTGCCCCAGCGCCTTGATCAGGGGGAAGCTGAGCCCCCACAGGAGGTTCGCCAGCAGCAGCATCAGCAGCGCGGTGCGCCGTTGGGCGGGGTCGGACATGGAAGGAGCCACCGTAGGCGCGGCCCCCGGCGCTCCAAGCCGAAAGCCGGCCGGCGCCTCAGCCCGCGAAGACGCCCCGCAGCACGGAGTGCAGCAGCGACTCCCGCGCCGGCTTCTTGAGCAGGGCCCGCAGCGCGGCGCGCAGCTCGTCGCGGATCGGTCCGGGCACGCCGACGGGGACGAGACCGATGACAGGGCGGCCGCGCAGGAACGCGTGCGACCGCGCCAGCTCCGGCCACTGCGCCGCGTCGCGCAACGGGATGTCCACCACGACCGCGTCCGCCTCGTCCGCCCCGAGCCGGTCCAGGCCTTCGAACGCCCTCACCTCGAGCCCCCAGCGGCCGAGTTGCCCGGCGAGCAGCGCGCGGGTGCGCGCGTGCGCCGACACGACCGCCACGCGCCGCGGTCCGAGCGGGGCCGGCGGCTCCCCGACCTCGAGGATCCGCACCGGCACCTGGAAGCGGAAGACCGAACCCGCGCCGGGCAGGCTCTCGAACTCGATCGTCCCCCCCATGAGCTCGACCAGGCTCCGGCTGATGGCGAGGCCGAGGCCGGCGCCGCCGTGGCGGCGGGTGTTCGAGCTGTCGAGCTGGCTGAAGGGACGGAAGAGCCGTTCGTGCTGGTCGACCGCGATTCCGATGCCCGAGTCGCGCACGACGAACTCCAGCCGGCCCCGGTCCGCGCCCTCGTCGGGCGTCGACCGCCACGCCAGCCCGACCTCCACCTCGCCGGCGGGGGTGAACTTGATCGCGTTGCCGGCGAGGTTCATCAGCACCTGGCGGAGCCGCCCGGAGTCCGCGACCACGCGCGCCGGCACGTCCGAGGCGACGGCGACGAGCAGCTCGAGCCCCTTCTCGGCCGAACGGGTCGAGAGCAGCTCGACCGCCTCCTCCACCACCGTCCGCGGCTCCGTCGGCTGGGGCTCCAGCTGCATGCGCCCCGCGTCGATGCGGGAGTAGTCGAGCAGCTCGTTGGTCAGGGCGAGCAGCGCCTCGCCGCTCCGCTGGATCGTCTCGGCGTAGTCGGCCTGCTCGTGGTTGAGGGGCGTGTCGCGCAGGAGGGAGGCGAAGCCGATGATGCCGTTGAGCGGGGTGCGCAGCTCGTGGCTCATCACCGCGAGGAACTCGCCCTTGGCCCGGTCCGCCGCGCGCGCCTGGTCGCGCGCGACGCGCAGCTCCTGCTCGCCGCGCTTCAGGTCGCTGATGTCGTCGAAGATGCCCACGAAGTACGCCAGCCGCCCGTCCTCGCCGCGCACCGGCGAGAGCGAGACGCGGGCGGGGAAGACCTCCCCGTTGCGGCGGCGGATGCGGAGCTCGCCCTGCCAGCGCTCCCCGGCGCGGAGCCGCGCGAGCACCGCCTCCCGCTCCGCCTCCGGCATGTCGTCGGGCGCGAGCAGCCGCATCGGCTGCCCGGCCAGCTCGGCCCGGGTGTAGCCGGTCACGGTCTGCGCGCCGTCGTTGGCGTAGTCGATCACGCGGTCGGGGGTCGCGATCACCACCGCCGACTGGCTCTGCTGGATCGCGGCCGACAGGCGCCGGATCTCGCGGTTGAGGCGGCGCTCCTTGCGCAGGAACTGCACGACTCCCAGCGGCCCGCCGAGCGCCAGCAGCACGAGCCCCGCGGCGCCGGCCGCCGCCTGCGTCGTCTGGCGGGTCCAGTCGGACGAATCGACGTCGACCCCGAGGACGATGCGCGGCGCCCCGGGAAGCGGGCGATCGCCGACGGGCGCATAGGCGGTGAACCAGACGCCGAACGAATCCCGCAGCGGCCCCTCCATCGCCGGCTGGTGCGTCCGCAGCGCCTCCTGCAGCCCGGGCGAGGCGAGCGCCTCGGGGTAGTCCGACCCCGGCGCCGAGTGGTCGGGCGAATCCTCGGGTTCCGAGTCGGCGAGGAAGACGACCCGGCCGGGTACCGACGTCGAGCGGAAGAGATAGACGAACCGCACGCCCCCACCCACATCCCGCAGCCGCCGCAGCCGGTCCCGCACCGCGAGGTAGGCCGCGGTCCCCGCGTCCGCCGGCGTGCCCGTGAGGGCGGCGGTGTCCTCCGTGACGAAGGCCACCGCGCAGCGCTCGGCCCGCGCGACCAGGCCGGCCTCGAGCGCGGCCTGCCGCTGGCTCGCCGCCCAGAAACCCGCTCCGGCGGCCGCTCCCGCGACCAGGAGCCAGGAGGCGGCGAAGCCGAGGAGGGTGCGGGACGCGCTCAAGCGATGGGAAGGGGGCCGACCCCGAGCAAACGCCCCGCCGAGCGGACCGGCAAAGAAAAACCGCCGCGGATCGCTCCGCGGCGGTCGGGGAAAGGGACTCGGGAGTCGCTCAGGAAACGTGCTTCGACACGAGCTTCGTCATGTCGAACATGCTGACCTGCGACTTGCCGC
>CAYWTK010000105.1:0-12172 GCA_964460895.1 uncultured Opitutaceae bacterium | reverse complement strand
TCCTGTTCCCATCCGGATCGTAGCCGAAGCCGTGAGGCTTTGGACGAGCGCGGCGAAAGCGGAGAGAAGGAGAAAGAGAACGAGAACAAAGAAAGATCGGCTGACCCTCGACGCTCGGCCTTCGTCTCTCGACCCGCCGGAGTTGTGCTCACCTACAGCCTGCTGTTGCCCTCCGTCCTCCGACCTCCGTCCTCCGTCGAGCCCCACTTCCCGCTTTTCCTTGGCACGCGTTCTGCCACAACGGCGGGGCTTTCGTTGGGATTCCCACGCTACCCCATGGACGACCTCGATTTCGGCGCGACGATCAAGGGCTTCACGCCCGGACAGAAGATCCTCAACCGCTACACCCTGCAGCGCATCCTCGGCCGGGGCGGCATGGGGGTCGTGTGGCTGGCGCGCGACGAGGAGCTGGAGCGCGAGGTGGCGCTCAAGTTCCTCCCCGAGGTGGTGGCGGCCGACAAGGAGGCGGTGAAGGAGCTCAAGCGCGAGACGAGGCGCAGCCTCGAGCTGACCCACAGCCACATCATCCGCATCTACGATTTCCTGCAGGACGCCCGCACGGCGGCCATCTCGATGGAGTACGTCGCCGGCGACACGCTGTCCGCGCGGAAGGCCGACCTCGAGCGCGGCTGCTTCGAGCCGGAGGAGATCGCGACCTGGGTCGGCCAGCTCTGCTCGGCCCTCGATTACGCCCACGGCAAGGCGCAGATCGTGCACCGCGACCTGAAGCCGGCCAACCTGATGGTCGACAGCCGGGGCGACCTCAAGGTCGCCGACTTCGGCATCGCCTCGAGCGTGGCGGACTCGGTCTCCCGCGTATCGAAGCAGGCCGGCAGTTCCGGCACGCCGGTCTACATGTCGCCCCAGCAGATGATGGGCGAGAAACCGGCCGTCACCGACGACATCTACGCCCTCGGTGCCACGCTCTACGACCTGCTCACCGGCAAGCCGCCCTTCCACTCCGGCAACATCCTGATGCAGGTGCAGACGAAGGTGCCGCCGACTCTCGCCGCCCGCCGCGCCGAACTGGGCCGCACCGGCGCGCCGATTCCCGCCGCGTGGGAAGCGACCGTCGCCGCGTGCCTCGCCAAGGACCCGACCGAGCGTCCCCAGTCGGCGGGCGAAGTCGCGGAGCGGCTCGGGCTGGCGCCCGGCGGAGGACGGAGGACGGAAGGCGGAGGGCCGAGAACGGAGGGCGGAGGGCGGAAGCCGGAGGTCGCGCCGGCTGCCCAACGGGTGGCGCGCGGTGACCCCCATGCGCGGGCGGCGGCCTCGGAGAGCGGTTTGGGGTCCAGCCGCTCCACCTCGAAGGCTCCGCTCTTCGCTGGAATCGCGGCCGCGGTCCTCGCGGTGGCGGGGCTGGGCTGGTACTTCGGAATCCACGCTCCTGAGCAGCGACGAGTGGAGCAGGAACGAGTGGCCGCGCAAAAGGCGCGTGAGGAGCGCGCGACTGCCGAGGCCAAGGCGAAGGCGGACGCTGAACAGCGGGCCTACACCGAGATCGCCGCGCGGATCGACTCCTTTTCGGACAACTCGCCCGCCGTGCTGCGCGGGCCCATCGATGCTGCCGTCACGACTTACTTGGCCTCGGCGCCGGAGCGGTTCCGCGGCGTGGTGCAGACGCGCTGGATGACGCGCCAGGCGGCGTGGGAGGCGGCGCGGCTGGCCGCGGCCCGGGGTGGCCTGACGGTACGGACGATGCCTGCGGGTGCCGAGGTTCGCGTCGGAGCCATCGCCTTGGAGAAGTCACCGCTTACGCTCAAGGACCAGAGGCTCGGCAAGTACCCCGTACGCATCCGGCTCGACGGGTACGACGATTGGTCGGGCGAAGTGGAAGTGAAGGAGAACGAGTTTGCCGAACTCGCTGTCACGCTTGTGCGCAGCACGGGGACTCTCGCGCTCACGAGCGAGCCCGCCGGCCTCGAGGTGGAGGTCGTCGGGCGGGCGGTGCCCGGTCAGCCCGCCCCGGCCCCGCGCCAGACCGCGCGCACACCGGCCGAGATCAAGCTGCCCACCGGCAACTACGACATCACGTTCCGCCGTTCCGGCTGGGGCGACCAGACCCGCTCCGTCGAAATCGCGCGCAGCCAGTCCGCCTTGGTGTCCGCCGAATTCATCGCCGGGTCCATCGAGCTGACGTCCATCCCGTCGGGCGCCGAGGTCTGGCGGGACGGCCGGCGCGTGGGCACGACGCCATACACCGTGGCGGAGGCGGTGACGGGTGCGTACACGTTCGAATTGCGGTTGAAGGGTTACCAGAACGCCAGCACCTCCGGATCAGTAGAGCCTCGCAGGGTCTTGAGGGGTGACTTGGTTCTCGAGAAGGTTCCTGTACCGAAGGAGGGGCAGGCGTTCCGCCTCCCGGACCTCGGGATGGAGATCGTCCCGGTTGCCGCCGGTCGCTTCGAGATGGGCAGGGCAAGCGGAAGCTCCAGCGACGAGCGCCCGGTGACGGAAGTGACGATCAGCCGTCCGTTCTGGCTGGGGAAGACGGAGGTGACGCAGGCGCAGTGGGAGGCGCTGATGGGGAGCAATCCGTCGTACTTCAAGGGGGCCAACCTGCCGGTGGAGCAGGTGAGCTGGGATGACGCGATGGCCTTCTGCCGGAAGCTGACGGAGCGAGAACGCGCCGCGGGCCGCCTGCCCGAGGGCTACATCTACACGCTGCCCACCGAGGCTCAGTGGGAGTACGCGTGCCGGGCCGGTACGATTGGCGACTACGCCGGCAATTTGGACGCGATGGCATGGTACGGGGCGAACAGCGGCAGCAGCACGAAGCCCGTGGGGCAAAAGCAGGCGAACGCGTGGGGCCTGCATGACATGCACGGCAACGTTTGGGAATGGTGCCTCGATTGGAAAGGCGACTACCCCGGCGGCAGCGTGACCGATCCCACCGGACCCGGATCGGGCCCCGGCCGCGTCTTCCGCGGCGGCAGCTGGGTGAACCCCGCCGACTTCTGCCGCTCCGCCCTCCGCCTCGGGCTCACCCCGGACTACCGGGGGCACAACCTCGGCTTCCGCCTTGCCCTCACGCCTTCGCTCTAGGCTTCGTCGTGTAGGCGGTTCAGTCCGTTCGGTTTCTGGCTGAACCCGAGCCCGGAAGCATCGAGTCGCGCGCTGGAAGGCGATTGGTCCCGCATCAACCGGTGCTCGGAGAGCCCCGGCTACCCGGGGAGGCCGGGGCGTGGGTAGCTCGAGCTATCCGAGTACGGGTACTCGGGTCGTGGCTGAAGCCGTGAGGCTTTGGACGCGCGCGGCGGAGGCCGAGAGGACGAGAAAGAGAACGAGGAACGAGAACGATTGGCCTGCGTTCGCGCGCGGCGCGGCGGAGAGAAAGATAAAGAGAAAGAGGAAAGACCGAGACGCTCGACCCTCGACCGTCGCCCCCGCGCTATGGCCGTACGAACACGACCGTCGTGCGGGCCGGCACGGTCAACCGGCCGCTGGCCGCATCGAACGTGGCCTCCCGCGCCCGCGGGTCGCCGGCGCTGGGCGCGGCGAGCACGGGATGCAGGCTCCACGGGGCGCCGCGTTCGTCGGGCAGGTCGAGGGTGTGCGGCACGATGTCGGCGTTGAGCGCGTAGAGGACGGCGCCGTGCGTCGCGCCTTCTAGGCCGCGGCCGTCGAGGCGGGCGGCGATGACGCTGGGGACGGCGTCGGGCCCGGTGTTGAGGAAGCGCAGGCGCTCGCGGATGTCGGCCGCCGTGCGCAGGCGGAAGAGGACCGACTCCGCGCGGATGCGGAGGAGGTTGCGCGTCGCGGCGAAGGTGAAGCGGATGTCCTCCGGCGCCGGCGCGATCTCGGCGGCGCGGGCGAGGAACGGGCGCATCACCGGCCAGCTGTCCTCGTTGTCCCAGGCCGGCGGGAGGCCGAGCCCGAAGTGGTTCGTGGTGAGCGTCCAGTCCACGCGGTTGAACGCGTCGCCGGAGTTGTAGCTGTTCCGGTCGAGCGACTTGCTGCGCAGGATCTCCTGACCGGCGTGAAGGTAGGCGATGCCCTGACTGAACAGCACCAAGGCGTTGCCGAGGACCTGCACGCGGGCGCGGTCGTGGCGCGAGGTGTCGGCCGGCAGGCGGTGGACGTTGTTGTCGAAGAGCGTCTGGTTGTCGTGGTTCTCCGTGTAGTTCACCACCTCGCCCGGCTCGACCACGTAGCCGGCCGGTTGGTCGCCGTAGCGGAAGTCCGCGAGCGGACGCGCGACGCCGTCGGCGCCCGTGAGCACGTAGGAGCGGACGCTGCCCGCCAGGCCGACCCGAATCAGGTCCGCCGCGGACGCGAGCGCGGCGCGGGAGTCCTTGCCGGCATTCGCCGCGTTCGGCGCGTACGACAGGCCGTTGAGCCAGCCCTGGGCGAAGAGCTCCTCGCGCCGGTCGCCGGCGCGTCCGCCGCGGGCGGCGTCGCGCATCCGGTCGCTGAAGGTGCCGATGCCGCTGTGCTGCAGGCTGAGCTGCGACGCCTGCACGAAGCGCGCGCCGTTCGCGACCTCGCCGAAGTTCCAGCCCTCGCCGATCAGGTGGATGGTGCGCCCGGTGGCTCCGTTCACCGCCGACTGCAGACGCAGCATCGCCTCGCGGGGCTGGTGGCCCATCAGGTCGAAGCGGAAGGAATCGATGCGGTAGTCGCGCGCCCAGACGACGGCGGAGTCGATCATGAGCTTGGCCATCATCACCGCCTCGGTGGCGGTGTTCGCGCAGCAGGTGGACGACTCCACGCCGCCGCTGGCGTTGAGGCGGTGGTAGTAGCCGGGCACGATGCGATCGAGGACCGACTGGCGGTCCTGCCCCGCCGCCATCGTGTGGTTGTAGACCACGTCGAGCCCGACGCGCAGCCCGGCGCGGTGCAGGGCCTGGACCATCGCGCGGAACTCGCGGACGCGCCCGTGCGCGTCGTCCGGGTCCGTGGCGTAGCTGCCCTCGGGCGCGGTGTAGTGCCACGGGTCGTAGCCCCAGTTGAACAGGTCGCGCTCGCGGATCGGGGCGATCGCCGCCTGGACCGTGGGGCTGTCGGGCGCGGCGACCGGCAGCTCCGGCACGACGGCGTCGCGCTCCGGGACGCTGGCCAGGTCGTAGGTCGGCAGGAGGTGGACGTCGGTCAGTCCGGCCTGCGCCAGCGCGCGAAGGTGGCGCATGCCGTCGGTGTCGCCGTGGGTGAAGGCGAGGTACTTGCCGCGGTGGGGCGCGGGCACCGTGAGGTCGTCGCGCGAGAAGTCGCGGACGTGCAGCTCGTAGATCACGAGGTCGGTCGGGGCGCGCACCGTGTCGGGACGCCGGTCCTCGGACCAGCCCTCCGGCTGCGTCCGCGGATCGTCGAGGTCGACGACCGCGCTCCGGGCCGAATCGGCGGCGAGCGAGAGCGAGTAGGGGTCCGTGACCTCGTTGATCACGATGCCCAGGCCCGGCACGTAGACGGTCACGGCATAAACGTAGAAGTCGCCGCGGCGGTCGCCCGCCACCTCGCCCGACCAGGCGCCGGTCGCCGGATCGAAATGGAGCGGCAGCGATTGCCCGGTCGGCGCGTGGGGCGAGGGGAAGAGGTACAGGACGACCTCTTGGGCCGTCGGCGCCCAAAGGCGAAAAACGGCCCGCTCGGCCAGAGGCCGTGCCCCGAGTTCGAGCGTCGTCGCCGCGGTCCCGTACAGCGCGTCGAGCGCCCCTGCGATTTGGATACCGGAAGCGCCCAGGACCCGTCCTTCGGGATCGAGTGCCGCGACGACGACCTGGCCGCGGAGCAGCGCCGGGATGCTGGCCGCGTCGGCCGCGGCCACCTGCCACACCGTGCCCGCGACGTGGGAGAATCGGCGGGATTCCGCGACCGGCGGCTCGGCCGTGGCGGCAAGGTGAAGCGTCGAGTCGGCCCCGGCCGGGCCGCGGCCGGGAGAGACCTCGATCGCGGCGGTGGATGAAGCGAGGAGAACGACGGAGGCGGTGCCTGCGGGCGCCGCCCAGCGCACATGCCGTCCGTCGAGCCACGCGGCCCGGGCGTCGCGTGGCGCGCTGGAGTGGGCGGGATGGAGGACGACGGCGGGCGACCCGGAGGCCGCGGAGATGCCGAGGAGCAGGATCGCGAGGAGGCGCAACATGGGTCGGGCAGTGACGCAAGCCCGGGACGCGGCCCGAGACAAGTCCCGCCTCGGCGGGCAGCGGCTCCATCCGACCTCACCGTTCGCGCCGCCGCGGCGTGGTCTCTCAGGCAGGGGACGTCGGCCGGTGATCCCGTGAGCCCGGGTTCAGCCACTTCTCGAGCAGGACGGCGATGAGGCAGCCCGCGAGCGCGTAGCCGCCGAGGAGGAGCCACATGGCCTCGGGTCGTTCCCAGTAGCCGAGCTGCCCGGCGACCATCGCCTGCTGGAGCGGCACGGCGGCGCCGTCGATCGTCACCGTCTCGGGGCACCAGCGCTCGAGCAGGTGACCGGAGAACGCCGACACCACGGTCTTGGCCACGAACCAGGGCACGAGCGACAGCCCGAGGTAGGTGCCCTCCTGACCCTTGGGCGCGATGGCGGCCGTGTATTCGTAGAGCTTGGGCGACCACACGACCTCGCCGATGGTGAGGAGCACCATGGCGAGCAGGGCCATGAAGTAGTGGGCCTGGCCGATGGGCAGGCCGAACGCCGTCCACGGCAGCGCGAGCGGAAAGAGCGAGACGGCCGAGACCATCGCCCCGTACACCAGCATCCGGAACACGCCCCAGCGGTTCGCGAACGGGATGAAGAGCACGAGGCCGACGACGATGCCGATGGGGTTGATCGCGTTGAGCGTGCCGATGGCCGCGTCGGGCCCGATCGTGCGCAGCCAGTACTTCGGCATCAGCAGGTACAGGTAGGCGAAGACGGCGCGCACCCCGACGATCAGGAGCACGAGGACGAGCAGCCGCCACAGCGTCGGCTCGCGCAGCATCGCGCGCCAGACCTTCCACGGGTTGGTGCGCTCGACCTTGGCCTCCTCGGCCCGGGACTCGACCGGGTCCGCGTCGCTCACGAGCTGCTCCTCGCTCCGCACGAGGAACCGGGCGGCCACGAGGCAGAGGACGGCGGAGAGGACGCCGAGGGTGAAGACGTGGACGTTCGGCAGACCGAGCGCCTTCCGGACCAGGTCGATGGAGAGGCCAGCGGCGGCGGCCCCGATGTTCATGAACAGGTACCAGAGGTTGAAGCCCGCGCCGCGGGAGCGTCGCGTCGTGTAGCGGTTGGTCGCGGACTGGAAGACGGTCTGGATGCCCGCCATGAACGGCGACATCAGGAAGAGGAGCACGCCGGCGACGAGGCCGCGGTGGGGCAGGTCGGGAGTGAGGCCGACCCCCACGACTGCGCCGCGCAGGAGGAGCTGGCCCCAGAGCGCGAGGTTGAGCGATCGGCGGATGCCGAGCCAGTCGGTCGTCATCCCGGAGAACAGGAGGAAGATCGACGTCGCCGAGGTGAACGCGGCGACCGTGTAGCCGGCGGAGCGGTCGTCGAGCCCGAGGTCCTCCGAGAGGAAGACCGCGGCGATGTTCAGCAGGGCGAAGTAGGCGGTGCTGTCGAGGAAGTTGACGAGCTGCACTCCCCAGTACTCGGCGCGCGTCTCGCGCAGCACGCGGAAGTCCCGGAAGTAGCCGACGATCGCCTCTCGCGTGGACCGGACTGGGGCAGGGGCGGAAACGGCCATGTCCGGCAGCATGACCGCTCCGGGCGCTTGTGGCGAGGCCGGCGGGGCCGGTTCACCGGCCCCGCCGATCCGGACCGCGATCGGCCCGACCGCCTAGTTCGCGGCGGTCGGGATCGTCCGGACTTCTCCGCCCACCCTCACCGGTTCGCCGGCTCCGTCCGGGAAGGACACGAGCAGGCGCGACGGCGCGCCCATGTCCTCGCCCTGCAGGATCGTGAACGGGCGCGCGGCCGGCCAGCCGAGGTCGCGGAGGTAGCCCGCGAGGGCGGCCGCGGCGGCGCCGGTGGCCGGGTCCTCGTAGACGCCGCCGGCGGCGAAGGCGTTGCGCGCGTGGATGACCGTGTCGGACTCCCGCCACAGCAGGCTGATCGTCACGAGCCGCTGTTCCGCCATGAGGGCGCGGACCTCCTCGAACGGGTAGCGCATGGCGGCGAGCGTGCGGCGCTCCCGGAGGAAGAGGACGAGGTGGGCGGCGCCCGCCCCGGCGATGCGCACGGGGAAGCGGTCGTCGAGCTGCGCCCGATCGAGCCCGAACGCGGCGAGCACGCGGTCGGTCCAGTCGCGCGGCGCCTCCTTCGTCCACGTGCGCGGCGAAACGAGCGTGGCCGCGAACCCGCGGTCCGTGCGCGCGGCCTCCACCGTGACTCCGCCCTCGTTGAGCGCGAGGCGGTAGGTCCCCTCGCCGTGGCGTTCGCCGAGCGCCGCGCCGAGCGCGACCGTCGCGTGGCCGCAGAAAGGCACCTCCATCTCCGGGGCGAAGTAGCGCACGCGCCAGCCGTCGCCCTCGCGCGCGGCGAAGACGGTCTCCGAGTAGCCCACGGCCTTCGCGACCGCCTGCATCTCCGCGGCGGAGGGGAGGGACGGGCAGAAGGCGACCCCGGCGGGGTTGCCGCCGGCGCCGTGCGACGAGAAGGCGGCGAGTCGGAGGACGTCGATGGGCATGGCGAAAGGGGGACGGTGTTGGGGGACGGTGAGGCCGATTCCTCCCGCCGGCAAACGGCGGCCAAGTCAGTTGGTGGGATTTCCCTGTCACACACGCGCCGGCGGCGCGCCGCCGGGGAGGTGCTTTCCGGGAGCCGGCGCGGCCGCGCACCGGCCGGGCGGGGAGCGAAAAAAAGGCGCCCCGTCGCCGGGGCGCCTGAAAGGTCGGAGGGGCGAGGGCGGTCAGCTCGCGGCCCGGCCCTCGCGGGCGAGGTAGTCGCGGATGGACTGCGCGCGCTCCTCGGCGCGCGTCTCCTGCTCGATCTCGTCGGCGGTGCGCTGCTTGTCGTGCTTCGCCATCTGGCGGCGGATCTTGGAGAGGGCGAGGTATTCGAGCTGGCGGATGCGCTCGCGGGTGACCTTAAACTTCTTGCCGACCTCCTCGAGCGTGAGCTCGGAGTGGCCGTCGAGGCCGAAGCGCATCTTGATGATGGCGGACTCGCGCGGGTCGAGGGAGTCGACCATCGCGCGCAGGTTGTCGCGGAGGTTGCGCTCGCCGAGGTCGGCGTCGGGCGCGATGGAGTTCTCGTCGCCGACCAGGTCGCCGAGGGTGGCGGAGTCCTGGTCCTCGCCCACGGGGGCGTCGAGGGAGGCCGGGCGGACGGAGACCGTCTTGAGCAGCGCGATCTTGTTCACCGGCATCTGCATCTCCCAGGCGATCTCGTCGTTGGTCGGCTCGCGGCCGAACTCGTCGGTCAGGGCCGCGATGGTGCGGCGCATGCGGGCGATCTTGTCGACGAGGTGGACCGGCAGGCGGATGGTCTTCGACTGGTTGGCGAGGGCGCGCTTCATCGACTGCTTGATCCACCACGCGGCGTAGGTGGAGAGCTTGCCGCCCTTGGCGGGGTCGAAGCGCTCGACGGCCTTGATGAGGCCGAGGTTGCCCTCGCTGATCAGGTCCATGAGCGGGAGGCCCATGTCCTTGTAGTCGTAGGCGATCTTCACGACCAGGCGGAGGTTCGCCTTGATCATGTGGTCGCGGGCGGCCTTGTCGCCCCGCTTGATGCGCGCGGCGAGCTTGATCTCCTCCTCGATCGTGAGCAGCGGCGTGCGCCGGATCTCGTTGATGTAGAGCTGGAGGTTGGAGCGCTCGTCGCGGCGGTCGACGGGCGAGGCCTGGTCGAACTGCGAGGTGGAGGGGGTCGCCGCGGGCTTGATCTCGGGGCGCAGGCCGAGGCCGGTGTCAGGCGAGGGAACCGCGACGGCGGCCGTGCGGGAGGGGAGGGCGGCCACTGGAGCCGCGGAGCTGACTGGCTTCTTGCGGGAGGGCATGGCGTGGAGAGCGTGGGACAGGGCGGTCATTATTCCCTCCTTCCTGCATGCCTGATGCCGGGTGGGCGGGAGAATCACCGGTCGTCGTTACGACCGGAGTTACGGCCCGAGGAGCCACGCGGACGCGAACAATCTAATCTCCCGAGGCCAGTGTAATCGCCTTCAGCAGCGCCGACGCCTTGTTCACGGTCTCCTGGTACTCGGCCGCGGGCACCGAGTCGGCGACCAGGCCCGCCCCCGCCTGCACGTGGGCCACGCCATCCTTAATCAATGCGGTGCGGAGGGTTATGCAGGAATCCAAGTTGCCGTTGTAGCTGAAGTAGCCGAGCGCCCCGGCGTAGCTGCCGCGCTGCGTGCCCTCCATGCCGGCGATGAGCTGCATGGCCCGGATCTTCGGCGCGCCCGTGACGGTCCCGGCGGGAAAAGTGGCGCGCATCAGGTCGAAGGCGGTGCGTTCTGGCGCAAGTTGTCCCTCCACGTGGGACACGATGTGCATGACGTGCGAGTAGCGCTCGATGGTCATGAACTCCTTCACCTCGACCGTGCCGTAGGTGCAGACGCGGCCGATGTCGTTGCGCGCGAGGTCGACCAGCATGAGGTGCTCGGCCTTCTCCTTCTCGTCCGCGAGCAGGTCCCGCTCGAGCGCGACGTCCTCGTCGGCCGTCCGGCCGCGCGCGCGGGTGCCGGCGATGGGGCGGATCTCGGCGGTGCGTCCGGTGAGCCGGACGTGCACCTCGGGCGAGGCGCCGACGAGCGCGAAGTCGCCGGTCTCGAGGATGAACATGTAGGGCGACGGGTTGACCGTGCGGAGCGCCCGGTAGAGTTCGAGCGGCGGGCGGCGGAACTCCCGCGAGAACCGCTGCGACAGCACGATCTGGAAGATGTCGCCCGCCCGGATGTACTCCTGCGAGTCGCGCACCAGCCGCTCGAACGTCTCGCGCGAGACGTTGCCCGGCGGCACGCGGACCTCGGCGGGCCCGAGCTCGGCCACCTCGAGCGGGCAGGGGGCCCGGAGGGCGGCGCGCAGGCGGTCGAGCTCGGCGACGGCCGCGGCGTAGGCGGCCGCGGGCGCCCCGTCGACGTGGGCGTTGACGATGAGGCGCAGCGTCTGCCGGGCGCGGTCGAAGACGACGAGCGAGTCGCAGAGCATGAACCACAGCGCCGGCACGCCCAGCTCGTCGCGGGCGGCGAGCGGCACGGTCCGCTCGACCGCGTGGATGTACTCGTAGCCGAGGTAGCCGACGGCGCCGCCGGTGAACGGCGGCAGGCCGGGCAGCTCGACCGGCCGGTAGCGCGCCATCTCCCGCTCGAGCTCGGCGAGCGGGTCGCCCGGCTGTCCGGCCGCGGCGGAGAAGACGCGGCGCGGGTTGCAGCCGACGAAGCTGTAACGGGAGACGTGCTCCCCGCCCTCGACCGACTCGAGCAGGAACGCGGGCCCGCGCCCGCGCAGCTTGGCGTAGGCGGAGACCGGGGTCTCAAGGTCGGCCAGCAGCTCGGCCGTCACCGGCACGACGTTGCCGCGGCGGCTCAGCTCGACGAACTGCTCCAGGCTGGGCGCGACGTGCATGTCACTCGACCGTGACCGACTTCGCGAGGTTGCGCGGCTTGTCCACGTCGCGGCCGAGCTCGACGGCGATGTAGTAGCTGAGGAGCTGCAGGGGCACGGTGGCGACGATGGGGAGCACGGCCTCGTGGCAGGACGGAATGGGCACCACCTCGTCGGCGAGGCCGGACGGCAGCTCGCAGTCCTCGGTGCAGACGGCGATCACCCTGCCCTTGCGCGCCTTGATCTCCTGCATCGACGACACGATCTTCGGGAACATCTCGCCCGAGGAGACGAGGAAGATCGACGGGCAGTCCTCGCTGATGAGCGCGATCGGGCCGTGCTTCATCTCGGCGGCCGGGTACCCCTCGGCGTGGATGTAGGAGATCTCCTTCAGCTTGAGCGCGCCCTCGAGGGCGATGGGGAAGAGCGAGAGGCGGCCGAGGAAGAGCATGTCCCGGTAGTGGGCGTAGCGCCGCGCGATGCCGCGGATGTGCTCGGCCTGGCCCAGCGTCTGCCGGACGAGGTCCGGCGCCCGCTTCAGGGCCTTCACGTAGTCGACGCCGTCGCTGAAGCTCATGTCCCGCATGCGGCCGATGTAGAGCGCGAGCATGGCGCCGATCAGCAGCTGCGAGGTGAAGGCCTTGGTCGAGGCGACGCCGACCTCGGGGCCGACGTGCTGGTAGATGCCGCCGTCGGCCTCGCGGGCGATGGTGGAGCCGACGACGTTGTT
>CAYWTK010000104.1:0-12413 GCA_964460895.1 uncultured Opitutaceae bacterium | reverse complement strand
CCACCCGTCTCCCGCCTCAATCTGCGGGACAACGTCCTGACGACTCACACCTAGCGGGCGAACCAGCGCAGGGCGTGCCGGCGGACCGAGTCGGCGAAGCGCAGCGTGTACGGGTCGAGCAGCCGCCGCGTGACCCGCCCGTCGGACCGCAGGTACAGCCAGCCGTAGTCCCAGCCCCCGGAGCGGTACACGACCGGGATGCCGGGCCGGACCCGCACCACCGGTTGCGAGCCCGCGCTGAGCAGCTGGTCCTCGAGGTAGCAGTAGGTGGCGCCGCAGTGGACGAAGGTCTCGTGGCGGACCCGCGGTTCCCCGGGAGGGACGAGGTCGTCGCAGAGCCCCTCGACCGCGACCTTGAGCTCGCAGCCCTGCCGGAAGGCGTCGATGAGGTCGGCCCGCGAGCCCGCGCGCGCCTCGCCTTCCGCGGTGTGGCTGTAGACTTCGGTCCAGTCCTCCCGCGCGAGCCAGCGGTAGCTCTCGAACTCGTAGACGAAGTTGCGGCTCGGCGCGTTCGTCTCCACGTCCCACTGGTCCTCGAGCCGGTACTTCGGCATGCGGGGATCATGCTCCACGGGGCCGGGCCCGCGCGTCCCCGGTCGCGACCGGCCGTCGAGGTGGAGCCGGGCCAGGGCCTGCCGGCCGTCCTGGTTGTAGAGGAAGAGCGACAGCGAGGGCGCCGGGCCGAAGCCGTCGCCGAGGAGGCTGATCGGCTGGCGCAGGTTCGCGTGCGCGGCCACCCAGCGGTCCTCGATCAGGTGGACGACCCGCCAGTCCATCATCTCCTCGACGAGGGCGTGGTTGGGCGAGCCCGGCTCGATGTGCTCGTGGTGATGGAATTGCGTCCGCAGGCGCAAGTCCGCGCCCCCGCGGACGGCGCGCGCCAGCGCCGCCCAATCGCCGCTCACGAGCGAGCGCCCGCGATCCAGCTCCGCGACCGCGCGCCACGCCCGCGCCGCCCCGCGGGACGGCGCCGCAACCGGAGCGCCGGCGGCCGACGTCGCGCGGCCCGCCCCCGGCAGCCCAAGCGCGGCGAGCAGGAGCGAGTTCCGGATGAACGCCTTGCGGCCTGGGCCGCGTCGCGGAGCTTCCATGGGCGGGCGCGAGGAGAGCCGAGCGCGGCCCCCGGCGCAAGTTCCGCCGCGCCGGCGGGCGGCCCGCGGTCCATTGACTTCCTGCCCGGCACCGAGCATCGAGGCGACCGTCACCCCACCCCATGCCCCCCCCCCCTGAGCGTCTCGTCCACCTGTCCGGCGAGCTGGTGCCGGAATCCGCCGCGAAGATCTCGATCTTCGACAGCGCGATCCTGCTCGGCGACTGCGTCACCGAGTCGACCCGCACCTTCCGCCATGTGCCGTTCCGCCTGGAGGAGCATCTCGACCGGCTGTTCCGCTCGCTGAAGGTCTGCCGGATCGACCCGGGCGTCTCGTGGGAGCAGCTGCGCGCGGCGACCCTCGAGCTGCTGGAGCGCAACCTCGCGCTGCTCGGTCCGGACGAGGACTACTGGATCGTCCACAACCTCTCGCGCGGGCTCACCAAGCCGGGACCCAATCCCGCCCAGCGGAATCCGGCGACGATCATGATCTTCAACAGCCCCATGGACCTCCGGGGCTGGGCGCGCTACTACACGCAGGGGTGCCATGCGGTGACCTCGTTCAGCCGCGCGATCCCCGCGCAGTCGCTCGACGCCCGCATCAAGAACCGCAGCCGGCTCTTCTACACGCTCGCGGACCAGGAGGCGCGGCTGGTCGATCCCGACGCCCAGGTCGTCATCCTCGACGTGCACGGCAACGTGTCGGAGAACAAGGGCGGCAACGTCTTCGCCGTCACGGGCGGCCGGCTGCGCACGCCGTCGGCGGACAACTGCCTCGCCGGCATCAGCCGCCAGACGGTGCTGGAGCTCGCGGCGGAGCTCGGGATCCCGACGGTCGAGACGCACCTGCAGAGCTACGACCTGGCGACGGCGGACGAGGTCTTCTTCACGAGCACGCCCTACTGCATCATGCCGGCCACGCGCTTCAACGGACTGGTGGTGGGGGACGGCCGCGTGGGCCCGGTGACCCGCCGCCTGCTCGAGGCCTGGAGCCGTCGCGTGGGAATGGACATCGTGGGCCAGGCGGAGGCGCAACTGCGCGCGGGCTGAGCCCCGCCGCCCGCGCTCCCTCCGGACCGGACCCGCCGACAGACCGCGCCTCACCAATGATCCCGACCCTGCTGACCAACGCCTCCCTGGTCTTCCCCGGCGAGCGCACGATGCCGGGCAGCCTGCTCCTCTCCGGCGGCATGATCGCCGCCGTCAACCCGCCCGCCGCCGCCGTCCCGCCGGACGCCCGCCGCATCGACGCGGGCGGACGCCGCGTCACCCCGGGACTCATCGACCTGCACACCCACGGCATCGGGTCCTGGCTCTACGAGCAATCGCCGGAAAGCCTGCTGGCCGGACTCGCGTTCCTCGGACGCTTCGGCACGACGTGCGTCCTGCCCACCCTCTACCGGGTGATGAACCGTCCCTCGCTGCCGCACCTCGACGCGCTCTCCCGCGCCCTCGCCTCGGCCCGCGGCGCGGCCGTGCCGGGCTGGCATCTCGAGGGACCGTTCCTCCGCCTGCCGGGGGCCGGGGCCGACACCATCCCCGGCGACCTCGGGCTGCTCGACGAGATCCTCGCCGCCACGCAGGGGCGCACGCGCGCGATGTCGGTCAGTCCCGACACGCCCGGCATCCTCCCGGTCATCGAGCGGCTCGTGGAGCGCGGCATCACGCCGTTCATCACCCACACGCGCGCGTCGGTCGAGGAGACCGAGCGCGCGATCGACGCCGGCGCGCGCCACGCCACGCACTTCTACGACGTGTTCCCGCTGCCGGAGGTCCGCGAGCCGGGCGTGCGGCCGTGCGGCGCGGTCGAGGCCATCCTCGCCGACCCGCGCTGCCGGGTGGACTTCATCTGCGACGGCGTGCACGTCGAGCCGGTCGCGGTCCGCGCCGCGCTCGCCGCGAAGGGGCCCGGCGGGGTCGTGCTGATCACCGACTCCAACATCGGCGCCGGCCTCCCCGACGGCGTCTACCCCACGACCTTCGGTTTCCCCGTCCGGGTGGCCGCCGGCAACGCCGCGCGGATCCACGACCCCCGGCACCCCCACCACGGCAGCCTCGCCGGCAGCGCGCTGACGATGGACGTGGGCATCGCCAATCTCCACCGCTGGCTGCGCCTGCCGCCCGAGCAGATCTGGGCCCTGGGAACGTCGAGCCCTGCCGCCGTCGTGGGCCTGGACCGCAAGGGCTCCCTCCGCGTCGGCGCCGACGCGGACGTGGTCCTCTGGAACGACGACTTCACCGCGCACACGACCTGGGTCGGGGGCGAGGTCGTCTGGTCCGCCGCCTCGGCCTGAAGGGGCCGCGACCGCGGCTGGGCTCCGGAACCCGGGCAAATCTCCCGCGGCGTCGGTTTCGGCGCCACGCCCCGCCGCCGGCGCGCGTCCGACTCGAGTGGGGAGGCGCCGGAGCGGCGGTTTGGGGCTGGGCTGTCGGGCCGTCGCCGGGGCATCCGGGAAGAGATGGTCGACTTCGCCCGTCCGTCCCGACGGACGCTGGGGCGCCATCGAAGGCCGCTCCCAAACCTGCCGGCCGCACGCGCGGCGAAAACTGGCGGAGAGGGGGGGATTCGAACCCCCGATACCTTGCGGTATACGCGCTTTCCAAGCGCGCGCATTCGACCACTCTGCCACCTCTCCAGTGACCAAGGGAGGGGCGACTAAGCGGAGTCGCCCGTCCGCGGTCAACGGTTTTTCCCGCCCCCGTCCGCGCGGGGCCCGGGGAACGCGCATTGCCTTCGCCGCGGCCCCCGCCAGCCTCCCCGACGGTCCCACGCCCCATGGCCCGCACCCGCATCGTCATCGTCGGTGGAGGCTTCGCCGGGGTGCAGTGCGCCCGCACCCTCCGCCGCCACCTGCGGCGCGGCGACGCGGACGTCACCCTCTTCAACCGCGAGAACCACCTCGTCTTCAGCCCGCTCCTCGCGGACGCGGTCGGCTCGTCGCTCAACCTGCAGGACGTCATCGTCCCGCTGCGCCAGCTGCTGCCCGACGTGACCTGCCGCACCGAGGAGGTCCGGCACGCGGACCTCGCGGCGCGGACGGTCGAGTACGAGGGGCCCGACGGCGCGCTGCGGCGGATGCCCTACGACCACCTCGTCCTCGCCTGCGGCAACGTCGCCAACCTCAACGTCGTGCCGGGCATGGCCGACCACGCCTTCCCGCTCAAGACGGTCGGCGACGCCGCCGTGCTCCGCACCCAGGTGCTGCAGCAGCTGGAGCGGGCCGAGGTCTGCGAGGATCCCGAGCGCCGGCGGTGGCTCTGCTCCTTCGTCGTCGTGGGCGGCGGCTACAGCGGCGTGGAGGCGGCCGGCGAGATCAACGACCTCGTGCGCGGCAGCCTGCGCTTCTACCCGCACCTGCGGCCGGACGACGTGGCCGTCACCCTGCTCCACTCCCGCGACCAGCTGCTGCCCGAGATCTCGCCGCCGCTCCGCGAGTTCGCGCTCACGCGCATGCGCGCCGCGGGCGTGGAGGTGCGCCTCAACTGCCGCGTGCAGCTCGCCACGGGCGAGGGCGTCGGCACGGGCGACGGCTTCGTCCGCGCCGGCACCATCGTCTGCACCATCGGCAGCTCGCCCGCGCCGCTGCTCGCGCGGCTCGACACGCCGCGCGACAAGGGGCGGCTCCTCACCGCGCCCGACCTGCGCCTGCCCGACCGCGCCGACGCGTGGGCCGTCGGCGACTGCGCCCTTGTGCGCAACGCCCACGACGGCCAGCCCAGCCCGCCGACCGGCCAGTTCGCCGAGCGGCAGGGCCGCCAGTGCGCGGAGAACCTCGTCCGTGTCCTGCGCGGCGAGCCGACCCGGCCCTTCTCCTTCCGCGTCCTCGGCCAGCTCTGCTCCATCGGCGGCCACCGCGCGGTGGCGGAGATCCTCGGCTTCCGGCTCAGCGGCTTCGTCGCCTGGTTCGTCTGGCGGGGCGTCTACCTCTTCAAGCTCCCGAGCTGGGGCCGGCGCATCCAGGTCGGCGCCGACTGGGCCTGGCTGCTCCTGTTCCCCCGCGACCTCGCGCACCTGCGCACCGACCCCACGGAACGCATCTCGCGCGCGCACTACGAGCCGGGCGACGTCATCATCCGGCAGGGCGAGCCCGCCACCGGCTTCTTCGTGCTCGAGCAGGGCGAGGTCGAGGTCGTGCGCGCCACGGACGAGCGGCCGGACGGCGAGGTCATCGCCACGCTCGGCGCCGGCAATTTCTTCGGCGAGCAGGCGCTGCTCAGCCAGCAGCCGCGCTCCGCCACGGTCCGCGCGCGCACGGCGGTGGACGTGCTCGTGCTCGGCCGCAACGTCTTCTCCGCCATCTCCCGCTCGCTGGCCCCGCTGCGCGCCGCGCTCACCGGCGCCATCACCCGCCGCTCGGCGTCGTTCTGGCAGGAGCGCCCCCAGGTGCTCGCCGCGCTGCGCGCCCTCGACCTCGCGACCTTCGTCGAGCCGCCCCCGCGGCCCTTCTTCGGGGCGACGGCGACGCTGCGGGAGCTGACCCGCGCGTTCGCGGGGTCCGAGCAGGAGGCGTTCTACGTCACCGGGCCGGACGACCGGCTCGAGGGCGTCGTGACGTTCACCGACCTGCTCCGCGCCCAGGCGCGGGGCCTGGCGCCGACGACGCCGGTGACCGAGTTCATGGTCGCCCGGCCGGTCGCGGTGGCGGCGACCGACACCGCGCTGGTCGCGGCCGCCGCCTTCCGCGAGCACGGCTTCAAGTCGCTGCCCGTCGTGGCCGACCCCGCGGGCCGGCGCGTGGTGGACGTCGTCCGGGCCCGCCGCCTCCTCGCCCGCGTGCTGGAGCGGCTGCCGGCGGACTGAGCGCGTCGTCCGCGTCACCGCCCGGAAACTCTGTTTGCCAAGGCGGACGCCCGGCCTAGCTTCGCCCGTCGGCCGATGAACGACCTACAAGACCTCTACCAGTCCGTCATCCTGGACCACAACCGCCGCCCCCGGAACCGGGGCCGGCTGCCCACGGCCAACCGCGTCGCCCACGGCGACAACCCGACCTGCGGCGACCAGTGCAGCGTCTACCTGCGGCTCGACGGCGACCGGATCGCGGACATCAGCTTCGACGGCGCGGGCTGCGCCATCTCCCAGGCCAGCGCGTCGCTCATGACGACCCAGCTGAAGGGCCGGACCGCCGGGGAGGCCGAGCAGCTGTTCGAGCAGTTCCACCACATCGTCACGACCGGGGAGCCGCCCGCGGAGATGAGCGACCTCGCCGCCTTCGCCGGGGTCCACGCCTTCCCCGCCCGCATCAAGTGCGCCACCCTCGGCTGGCACGCCGCGCTCAACGCCCTCAAGGGCGACGAGGCGCCCGCCACGACGGAGACGCACCAGGACTGAGCCGGCCGGCCGACCGCCGCCGACCGCCCGCACCCGCATGTCCCTCGACCCGCGCCGCCTCCGCGCCGACTTCCCGATCCTCCACCAGGAGGTCAACGGCCACCCGCTCGTCTACCTCGACAACGGCGCGACCTCGCAGAAGCCGCGCGCCGTGATCGACGCGCTCGTGCGCTACTACGAGCGCGACAACAGCAACGTCCACCGCGGCCTGCACGCGCTCTCCATGCGCGCGACCGACGCCTACGAGGGCGCGCGCGCCCGCGTGGCGAGGTTCATCGGCGCGGCCGACCCCGCCGAGGTCATCTTCACCCGCGGCACGACGGAGAGCATCAACCTCGTCGCCCGCGGCTGGGCCGCGGGCCGCCTGCGGCCCGGCGACGTGGTCCTGACCACGGAGTTCGAGCACCACTCCAACCTCGTTCCCTGGCAGCAGGTCGCCCGCGCCGCCGGGGCGACCCTCCGGTGCGTGCCCCTGCTCGGGGCCGACGGCGAGGGCGGGCTCGACCTCGCGGCGCTCGACGCGCTGCTCACCCCGCAGGTCAAGGTCTTCGCCTTCACCCACGTCTCGAACACGCTCGGCACGATCAACCCCGTGGCCGAGCTCTGCCGCCGCGCCCGCGCGGTCGGGGCGGTCACGGTCGTGGACGCCGCGCAGTCCGTCGGCCACGCGCCCCTCGACGTGGCCGCGCTCGGCTGCGACTTCCTCGCCTTCTCCGGCCACAAGATGTGCGGCCCGACCGGGATCGGCGTCCTCTACGGGCGCCGGGCGCTCCTCGACCAGATGCTCCCCGACGAGACCGGCGGCGGCATGGTGGCGCAGGTCACCTACGAGCGCGCCACCTGGAAGCCGGCCCCCGAGCGCTTCGAGGCCGGCACGCCCCACGTGGCGGGCGCCATCGGGCTCGGGGCGGCCTGCGACTACCTCGACGGCGTGGGCCGCGCGGCCATCGCCGCCCACGACGAGGCGCTGGGCGCGTACGCGCTCGACCGCCTGTCCACGCTGCCCGGCATCCGCCTCCTCGGGCCCCGCGCCGGCGTCCCCCGCGGCGGGCTCGTGAGCTTCGCCTTCGAGCACGTCCACGCGCACGACGTCGTCACCTTCGCCAACGAGGACGGCATCGCCCTGCGCGGCGGCCACCACTGCAACCAGCCGCTGATGCGCAAGCTCGGCCTCGCGTCGACCACGCGCGCCTCCTTCTACCTCTACAATACGGAGGAGGAGGTTGACCGTCTCGTCGCCAGCCTCGCCCGGATCCTCAAGTTCTTCGCCGGCTGACCCGCCGCCGCGCTCAGCCGCGGTAGCCGACCAGCGTGCGCTCGACGGTGCCGTCGTCGTGGAAGTCGAGGAGCGCGTAGGCGGGGCCGAACTCCTGCCACCGGCCCTTCCACCAGCCGCCGCTGACGGCGCCGTTGCAGAGGTAGCGCACCCCGAGGTACGTCACGTCGTCCTCCATGTGCAGGTGCCCGCTGAGGCAGACCTTCACGTTCGGGTGGCGGAGGAAGAGGTCCTTGATGCGCCGCGCGTCGAGGTGCATCCACGCGCCCGGCACGACCCAGTCGCGGCCCTGCTCCCGCGGCCCGTCGAACAGGACCGCCGCGCTCAGGATGGGGATGTGCGAGAGCACGCAGACCGGCGTCGCGGGCGGCGTCGCGGCGAGGTCGGCGGCCAGCCACGCGAACTGCTCCTCGTCCAGCCGCGCGACGTAGTGGTGCTCGCTCGCCTCGTCGGGCTGCGTGCTGTCCAGCACGACGAAGTGCCAGCCGCCCTGGTCGAAGGAGTAGTGCCGGTCCCGCAGCCCCAGCCGCCGCAGCGCGAGCGCCTTGCCGAAGTCCGGATCGCGCGCGGCCGCCGCCCGGTCCCGGTGCGCCCAGCCGTAGATGTCGTGGTTGCCGAGGCAGAAACGGGCCGGGAGCCGGACCTCGGCCGAGCGGACCCGGTCCCACAGGTCCCACTGGGCCAGCACCTCCTCCTTCGGCGTGTAGAGGGCGTCGCCGATGAGGTCCCCGCCGAAGAGCAGCAGCTCGGGCCGGTCGTCCCACGCCTGCGCGTGGCGGATCGCCTCGGCCATGCCCGCGGCGGGCCGCTGGAGGTCGGGCTGGTCGGGGCGCACGTGGATGTCGGTCAGGTGCGCGACGCGCAGCACGCGCCGGCGCGCGGGTCCGGACGCGGCGGGACGCGGCGCCGCGGACAGGCCGGAGGCGGCGCCGAGCGCGAGCGCCCCGCCCCGCTGGAGGAAATGGCGGCGGTTCATGGGCGGCGACCGTGACCCCTCCCCGGCCCCGCGGCAATCCCGGGCGCGGGGCGACCGGCCCGGCCAAGGATTCCGCAAAGGATGCGCAGCCGTCCGCCCCGGGGTCGGTTACCCTGCCGGCACCATGGTGTCTCCACGCTACACCGTCCACGCGCCTGTCGAGCCCGCGCTCGACCTCGTCCGGAAGTACAACATCCCCGGACCGCGCTACACGTCCTACCCGACCGCGCCCCAGTTCTCGGACGCGATCGACCGCTACGCGCTCCTCCAGGAGGTCCGCCGCGACAACGCGGAGAGCGCGGCCCCGCTGTCGCTCTACTTCCACCTGCCCTTCTGCGAGTCGCTCTGCTGGTACTGCGGCTGCAACACCGTCATCACCCGCCGCCGCGCCTCCGCCGGGGAGTACGTGGACCTCCTCATCCGCGAGATCGAGATGACCGCGCCGCTGCTCGACACCGCGCGGCCGGTCACCCAGCTGCACTTCGGGGGCGGCACGCCGACCTTCCTGCCGCCGGCCGAGATCGACCGGCTCGCCGCGGCCATCCGGCGGCACTTCCGCTTCGCGGCCGACGCCGAGATTTCGGTCGAGATCGACCCCCGCCGCCTCACCCGCGCACACGTGGAGGCGTTCCGCCGCCTCGGCTGCAACCGCGCCTCGCTCGGCGTGCAGGACACGAATCCCGAGGTGCAGGTCGCCATCCACCGCTGGCAGCCGCTCGCCCTCACCCGCCAGGCGGTCGAGTGGCTGCGCGAGGCGGGCTACCAGTCGGTCAGCATCGACCTGATCTACGGCCTGCCCCTCCAGACGCCCGAGTCCTTCAGCCGCACGGTCGACGAGGTCGTCGCCCTCGGCCCCGACCGGCTCGCCGTCTTCAGCTACGCGCACGTCCCGTGGATCAAGCCGGCCCAGAAGATCTTCGAGCAGCGCCAGCAGCTGCCGTCGACCGAGGCCAAGCTGGCCATGCTCACGACCGCGGCGCGCCAGCTCGTCGCCGCGGGGTACGCGCAGATCGGCATGGACCACTTCGCGCGGCCCGACGACGAGCTCGCCGTCGCCTTCGCCGAGGGCACGCTCCACCGCAACTTCCAGGGCTACACCACGCGGGCCGGCGCCTCGCTCTACGGGTTCGGGATGTCGTCGATCTCCCAGACGGACGGCTCGTTCCGGCAGAACCACAAGGAGCTCGCCGACTACGAGGCCGCCCTCCGCGAGGGCCGCCTGCCCATCGAGCGGGGCTACCTCCTCACGGAGGACGACCGCCGCCGCCGGACCATCATCGCGGACATCATGTGCGCCCGCGGCCTCGACTTCGCGCGGCTGTCGGCCCGCCTCGGACAGGACTTCGAGGCCGCCTACGCCGCGGAACTGGCGTCGCTCGACGACCTCGCGGCCGACGGCCTCCTCGCGCGCGAGCCCGGACGGGTGACGATCACCGCGCTCGGCCAGCTGTTCCTCCGCATCATCGCGATGCGGTTCGACGCGCACCTCGAGAAGCGGCGCACGGGCTTCTCCAAGGTGGTCTGACGCGATGCCCTTCCGCCTCGGCAAGACCTTCGAGATCGAGAGCGGGCACCTCCTCAGCAAGCACCCGGGGAAGTGCCGCTTCCCGCACGGCCACAGCCGCAAGGTGGAGGTCGTGCTCGCGGCCGACGGGCTCGACGACCGCGACATGGTCTGCGACTTCAAGGCGGTGAAGCGGCTCCTCGAGGATTTCCTCGCCGGGTGGGACCACGCGCTCGCGATCAACGCCGACGACCCGCAGGCCGGCGCGCTCCGGCAGGCCTATGGGGACCGCGTCGTCCTCTTCGCGCGCGCCGACCCGACGAGCGAGGTCATGGCCCGCGTGCTCTTCGAGGAGGTCGACCGCAGGCTGGCCGCCGCCGTCCGCGCGCCGGACCCGACCTTTCCCGTGCGCGCCGGCGTGCGCGTCGAGCGCGTGCGGGTGACCGAGACGGGCACGAGCTGGGCGGAGTACTCGGCCTGAACGCGCCGCCGGGCCCGCGCCACTGCGGGATTGAGGCCGGGACGCGACCTGTCATGCGTCTCGGCGTGAACCCGCCACCCGACGAAGCCGCGATCCTCGCGATCGAGCGCCCGCACCCGGACCTCTGGAAGTACTACCTCCTCGGCTGCGCGGCCTTCCCGCCCGCCTTCCCGTTCCTCGTCCTGCCGGCCTATTTCCGCTACCAGACGATGCGGTACACGTTCACCGCCGAGGGCATCTCGATGCGCTGGGGCATCCTCTTCCGGCGCGAGGTCATCATCCAATACGCGCGCATCCAGGACATCCACCTCCGCTCCAACGTCGTCGAGCGCTGGCTCGGGCTGGCCAAGATCCTCGTGCAGACCGCCAGCGGCAACGCCAACGCCGAGATGACGATCGAGGGCATCAAGGAGTTCGAGGCCGTGCGCGACTTCCTCTACTCGAAGATGCGCGGCGTGAAGTCGCCGGCGGGCCGGGCGGACGCCGCGGCGGCGCCGGCCGACGCCGAGCTCGCCGCCGCCCTGCGCGAGGTCGCCTCCGAGCTCCGCGCCACGCGCGCCGCGCTCGAGGCCGGACGCCGCTCCTGACGAGGCCGCCATGTTCGATCGCCTGCACCCCCTCCTGCTCCGCTGGCTGCGCGTGCCCCACGATCCCGAGCCGCCGTTCGGCGCGCCGGGCTCGATCCGCGTCTTCCGCGCCGGCGCCCGCTTCTACCACGTCCGCGTCGTCCGCTGGGCGTTCGCGCAGCTCGGCGCCGCCGCGGGCATCGCGGCGTCCGTCGCGTTCATCGCGGAGCTGCGCTCCCAGTTCGACGCCGCGCACCAGGCCAAGGCCGCGCGCCTCCAGGCCGCGGCGGCGGCCGCCGCCGCCCCGCCGGCACCGGCCTCGCCCGCGGTCGCGCCCGCCCCGCCCGCCGAGAGCCCGCCCAAGCTGCCCAAGGAGATGCGCTCGAAGCGCAGCCGCCAGATCGCCCGGCAGGCCTTCATCGAGCGGCTGCCGCCCTGGACCATGACGGCGGTCGAGGTCGCGGAGCTGCTCGGCATCCTCGGCTTCCTCGTCCAGCTGCCCTTCACCTTCGCGGCCGTGCGCCTCGACTGGCAGTACCGCTGGTACATCGTCACCGACCGCAGCCTGCGCATCCGCGCCGGCCTCTGGTCGCTGCAGGAATCCACCATGAGCTTCGCCAACCTGCAGCAGGTCGAGGTCCGCCAGGGCCCGGTGCAGCGGCTCCTCGGCATCGCCGACGTGCGCGTGCAGTCGGCCGGCGGCGGCGGCCATGTCGGCGGCGAGGGCCAGCAGGCCCACGACTCCCTCCACACCGGCCTCTTCCACGGCGTCGACAACGCCTCGGAGATCCGCGACCTGATCCTCGAGCGGCTCCGCCACTTCCGCGAGGCGGGGCTCGGCGATCCGGACGACGCCACCGCCGCCGCGCCTTCGGCCGCCTCGGCGCCGCGCGACACGCTGGTCGCCGCGCAGGAGCTGCTCGCCGAGGCGCGCGCGCTGCGCGCCGCGGTCAGGGCGGGATGACGAGCTCGACGCCGACGCGCAGGTCCGACTCCGAGCGCATCTGCGCGCGGTTGGCCTGGTAGATGTCGCGCCAGCGCGAGCGGTTGCCGTAGTAGCGCTGCGAGAGGCTGGAGAGCGTGTCGCCCGGGCGGACCGTGTGGCGCCGCGCGGTCGCCGGCGCCGCGGCGGCCGGGGCGGCCGGAGGCGGCGTCGCGCGGACCGCCGGCGCCGGGCGCGCGGTCTCGGGC
>CAYWTK010000103.1:0-12432 GCA_964460895.1 uncultured Opitutaceae bacterium | reverse complement strand
CGCCAGATGGCGGTGGCGTTGGAGCCGCGCGCGTAGGTGGCGAGGTTGAAGACGTTGCCGTAGCCGCCGGTGGCGAGGACGACGGCGTCCGCGCTGTGCGACGTGATCTCGCCCGTCACGAGGTGGCGCACGACGATGCCCTTGGCGTGGCCGTCGACGACCACGAGGTCGAGCATCTCGGAATGGGTGTGCAGCTGCACCGCGCCGGCGCCGACCATCTTCGACAGGGCGCTGTAGGCGCCGAGGAGGAGCTGCTGGCCGGTCTGGCCGCGGGCGTAGAAGGTGCGGGAGACCTGGGCGCCGCCGAAGGAGCGGTTGGCGAGGAGGCCGCCGTATTCGCGGGCGAAGGGCACGCCCTGCGCGGCGCACTGGTCGATGATGTTGACCGAGACCTCGGCGAGGCGGTGGACGTTGGCCTCGCGGGCGCGGTAGTCGCCGCCCTTGAGGGTGTCGTAGAAGAGCCGGTGGACGCTGTCGCCGTCGTTCTGGTAGTTCTTGGCCGCGTTGATGCCGCCCTGCGCGGCGATGGAGTGCGCGCGCCGCGGGCTGTCGTGGAAGACGAAGCACTTCACCCGGTAGCCGAGCTCGGCGAGCGTGGCCGCGGCGGAGGAGCCCGCGAGGCCCGCGCCGACGACGATGACCTCGTACTTCCGCTTGTTGGCGGGGTTGACCAGCTTGATCTCCGCCTTGTGCTTGCGCCACTTGTCGGCGAGCGGGCCGGAGGGGATCTTGGACTCGAGTTTGGCCATGGCGGGGAGGAATTAGCGTTGGATCAGGCCGCTCAGGACCGGCACGTAGCCGAGGACCGAGAGCGGGATGACGGCGTTGAGCACGAAGTAGCCCCAGCAGTAGGCGAGCGCGCCGCGCTCCAGCGCCCGCGTCCAGGTCTCGTTCTTCAGCCCGAGCGTCTGGAACATCGAGACGAGCCCGTGGGCGAGGTGGTAGCTGAGCAGGCCGACCGCGAGGACGTAGAAGGCCGAGACCCAGCCGTTCTGGAAGCCCTCGACCACCATGCGGTGGACGTCGCGCACCATCGTGCCGTCCGCCAGCGCGTAGGAGGCGACGCTCCACTCCGGATTCCCCGCGCGCACGGTGAAGTGGGCGAGGTGGAAGACGAGGAACGCGAAGACGACCAGGCCCGTGCGCGCCATGACGCGCGAGGCCAGCGTGGCGCGGTTGACCTTCTCGGCCGCGTAGGCGGTGCCGCGCGCCGCGCGGTTCTCGAGGGTGAGTTGGATGGCGACCCAGATGTGGACGACGACGCAGGCGAGCAGGAACAGGCGGATGGCCCAGAGGCCGGCGCCGAGCGACTCGAGCAGGTGGCCGTAGCGGTTGATCTTCTCCGGCGGGAGGAAGATCTGGAGGTTGCCGACGAGGTGTCCGGTGACGAAGCCGAAGAGCACGAGGCCGGTCGCGGCCATGAGGAATTTCCGGCCAATGGACGACGAGAAGAGCGAGCCGAGGAGGTTCATCGCGTGAATGGATGCGGGAGCCGGCGGACAGGGGCGGCGCGCCGGCGCGCGGAACCCAATTCATTCGCCCCCGCCTTGTAAAGGCTCCCGCCGGGCGGCCGCTCGGCCATAAGGGAGCCTTCGGGGGAGTATTACGCGGCGGCCGGACTCACGGCGCCCCGGCGAGCGCGCGCGCCGTGGCGAGCAGGACGCGCTCCTCGGGCAGCAGGGGTTCGCTCACCCGCGCGAGCGCGGCGCGGGCCTCCGCGGCGCGGCCGCTCTCGGCCAGCACGAGTCCGCGCACGAGCGCGAGGCGGGGATCCACGGCGGCGCCCGCGGCGAACGCCGGGAGCTCGCGCGCCGCCGCGTTCGCCCGGCCCCGGGCGCGCAGGGCAAGGGCGTTCACCGCCGCCGCCACCGGGCTTCCGGGGCGCGCCCGACGCAGGGCCTCGGCCTGCGCCCACTCCGCCTCGCCGGCCCGGCCCGTGAGGAAGCCGAGCATCAATCGCTCGAGCTGGGCGCCTTCGTCGCCCGGCCGCTCGCGGACCCACGCGGCGTAGTGCCGCCACAGCGCCGCGCTGTCGCCGCGGCGCAGCAGGTGGGCCTGCAGGCCCTCCCACGCCCACCGCTCCTCCGGAAAGCGGCGGGTCACCGCCCGCAGGGTGCGCTCGGCCTCCGCCGGCCAGCCCCACGCCTCGGCGAGGCGCCAGAGCAGGCGGAGCGCCGGGCGAGAACGCTCCGGGTCGTCGAGCAGGACCTGCCAGCCCGTCGCGTTGCGTTCACCCCGCTCGCGCCGCTCGCGCAGACGGAAGACGCCGCCCACGAGCGCGGGGGACACCGGCCCCCAGGCGCCCCGGCGCAGCGCCGCCTCCAGATGCGCCCAGTCGCGCGCCTCGAGCGCGCACTCGGCGATGACGCCGATGAGGACGGCCGACGACCGGCTCGCCTCGGACAGCTGCCCGAGCCACGCGAGCGCCTCGGCCGGTCCGCTCTCCCGGCGCAGCCACAGGGCGACGGCGGCGGCGTCCGCGTCGTCGGGGAAGGGAGGCGCCAGCAGGTGGGCGAGCAGCCGGGGGCGTCCCGGCGACTGGGCCGCATGGAGACTCACGCCGGGAGCGCGGTCGAGCACGCGCGCCGCCAGCGCCGCCTCGGGGTCCGCCAGGTTCGGCCAACGCCGCGGCGCGTCGACCATGAGCTCGAGCATCGCCCGCGCCCGCAGCGGCCCGGACGCGGCGAGGCTCTCCAGCTCGGCGCGCGCCGCCACCACGCCGATGCCGTCCTGCAGCCGATGCGCCGCGAGGTTGAAGCGGAAACGGGGATTGTCGGGCTCGAGCTCGGCCATCGCCTCGAGGTGACGCTCCGCCGCCCGCCGGTCCCCGCGCGCCAGCGCGAGCGCGGCCGAAAGCCGCTGGTGCTCCAGCGCGCGCTTGCCCGCCGCCGTGACCGCCACGATCGCGTCGCGCGCGGTCGGGGTGTCCCCATGGCGCAGCGCCGCCTCCGCCAGCCGCCAGCGCGACTCGTCGCTCGGATCGAGCTCCAGCACCCGCCGCCACTGGTCGATGGCGGGAGGCAGGCCGAGCCGGTCGTGGAACTCCGCGAGGGCGCGCCGGGCCGCGAGGCTGCGCGGATTCACCTGCACCTGCTGCTCGAGCAGCAGCAGCGCGCGCCGCAGCTCGCCCCGCTCCGCCCACGCCGCCGCCGCCGCGAGGTTGCGCTGTTCCGCCCCGCGCACGTAGGTCCAAACGGCGACCCCCGCGGCCGCCACGCAGACCACCCCGAGGGCGACGACCAGCATCCAGCGCCGCCGAAGCTCCCGCGCAAGGAGGCTGATCCTGAAGCCCATGCACCACCAAATCAGCGCAATGCACTTGCTGACAACAATTAAACGGTCTCGACCCGCCCGCCGACCGAGGGAATTGGGGGTGCGGATGCAAACCCTATTTCTGACTAGGGTTAACTACCTATAACCTTGACCCCCCGCCGCCCTCTGATTGACTCCGCCCGTGAAACCCGCCCTCCCCGGCCTGAGCTGCCTGCGCCTCGTCGCCGCGCTCGTCGCGCTGGCCTCCGTCGCGGGAGCGGTCCGGGCGCAGGTGACCGTCACCGGAATCTCCTACGGGGCGCTGCAGAACACGACCAACCGGACGGCCGGGAACATCACGTACCTCAACGAATTCCGCCCGGTCGCGTCGGTCGCGACCAGCTCCCTCGGCGACTACCAGTTCACCGGTGCGACGGCCTCGAACGTCTATTTCCGCCGCAACACCGGCGCGGGCAACCCGAACAACGCGACCGTCTTCTACGACTACTCGACGACCGGCGGCGGCACCGCGACGGTCTTCGGCCGGGGCGACACGAGCCCCACGCTGCAGGAGGTGATGCTCAGCGGCGACCTGACCCAGGGCCTCCGCAATCCCTTCGCCAACACCGGCGGCACCTCCTCGCTCAACTCCAACATCGAGCGCATCGATTTCTACTTCTCCGGCGGGTACACCGTCCAGGCGGGCGACGCGCTCGTGTTCTTCGACCTCGAGAACCAGGGCAACTTCGGCGACGGGTTCCGCCTCGCGGCCTACGACACGGTCGGCACGGTCAACGGCTTCGCCAACGCGCCGACGAACTACGTCTCGACGGGCGTGCTGCTCGCCGCCGATTCCTTCGGGACTCCCGTCGCCACCCCGTCGGGCGCGAACGCGCGGTACCTGCGCTCGACCACCACCAACGGCGACAACCTCGCCAGCGGCCAGACGCTGGCGACCATCGACACCAACGCCGGGACGCTCGGGGCCTCCGACCTCTACCTCGTCGGCGTGCTGATCCCCCTCGCCGACCTCGGCCTCACGGTGGGCCAGACGATCTACGGCTACTCGCTCTTCGCGGGCGACGTCGCGTTCACCGGCACGTCCCAGATGAACAACTGGAACAACGCGGCCTACTATCCGACGAACACCGACGCCACGACGTGGGGCAACATGGACTTCATGGGCTTCGGCGCCCAGGTCTCGCGCCCCGTGCCGGAACCCTCCGTCTTCGGCGCCGGCCTCCTCGGCCTGGCCGGCGCGTGGCTCGCCTGGCGCCGGCGGCTCCGGGTCCGCTCGACGTGATGCGCGCCCGCCTGCTCGCCGCCTGCCTCGGACTCCTCCTCGCGGGATCCACGGGGAGCGTCCGCGCCCAGACCACCATCACCGGCGTCACGACGTCGACCAACACCTCGGCCGCGAGCTCGACGGAGGGCGGCGCGAACCCGACGACGCTGACCTTCCTCAACGACGTCCGCGCCATCACCGTCTACACGGCCGGCGGCGTGGACTACGTGGGCGTCGACGCCGCCGACAACGTCTTCGTCCGCCGCAACACGACCGCGGGCAACGCCAACCGCACCTCGCTGTGGATGGAGAACAGCACGACGGCCAACACCGTGAAGGGCACCGACAAGGAGTCCCTGCCGGCCGTGTTCCTCGACAACAACCTCTTCCAGGGCGCGGACAACGTCTTCGTCAACGGCACGGCCGCCTCGCAGGGCAACGTCGAGCGCGTGGACTTCGTCTGGAGCGGCGGCTTCACCGTCGCGGCGTCGACCGACGGCCTCGCGGTCTTCGAGCGCGGCCTCGCCGGCGCGCACGACGCCTTCCAGGTCGCCGTCATCACGGGCCTCGGCTCCGGACTCGCCAGCCCGCTGACCTGGACCTTCGGCGCCGTGCTCGAGATCGCGCCCGCGAACTACGGCGCGAACCTCGACGTGACCAACGACGGCATCGTGGACAGCCTCGCGTACCGCCTGCTGCGCTACACCGCGGGCGACACCCTCACGTCGCACGCCGCGGGCAACGAGACCGGCAGCCAGGGCGTCGCCGGCGTCCACCTCAGCTTCGGCGACCTCGGCATCGCCCCGGGCACGACGGTCTACGGCTACGCCCTCATGGCCTCCGACGTCACCAACGTCTCCGCCAACCTCGCGAACTGGAACGCGACCATGTTCTACCCGACGAACACCGCGGACGCGTTCGGCGGCATCGACTTCGCCGCGTTCGGCGGCCAGCGGTCGCGCGCGGTGCCGGAGCCGTCGACCTACGGGGCCGCGCTCCTCGCGCTCGGTGCCGGGCTGCTCGCGTGGCGGCGGCGGCGCGCGGCCGCCCTCACTTCGCGAGGGGCTTGAGGAGCGCGAACTTCCCGCTCGCGGCCGGCGGGAGCGACTTGCGGCGGAACAGGCCGACGCGCACGCCCGGCCCCAGCACCTGCGCCACCGCGTCGGCCAGCGCCGCGGGCGCGGCCGCCTCCGCGACGTACTGCAGCTCCCACCGCTGGTCGGAGACCTGGACGAGGCTCCAGTGCCAGCAGGCGAACTCCGGCGGCATCGCGGCGTCCACCTCGACCGTCGAGATGACGGCTCCGTCCGCGCGCGTGAAGAGGTCCTTCTCGCGGCCGAGGATGCGGTAGCCGCCGGGCATCCGGCGCACGATGTCGCCCGTGTGGTAGCGCAGCAGCGGCATCGCCTCGCGGTCGCGCGTGGTGACGAGGATCTGCGCCGTGTCCGGGTCGCCCGGCCGCCAGGGCACGAGCTCGATGAAGGCGTTGGCGTCCACCACGCGCAGGTTGTCGCGGAACGCGTCGCCGACGAAGAGGTAGCCGGCCTCGGTGGAGCCGTAGAGGTCCACCTGCTCCGCGCCGGGGAACGCCTCGGCGATGCGCCGGCCGTGCTGCCGGCTCGCCTTGCCGTAGGTCAGGATGACGGTGCGGACGCTCGGGACCGACACGTGGCGGCGCCGCAGCGCGCGCGCGAGGAGCGAGAGGTAGACCGGCTCGCCCTCGACCACCTCGGGCTGCACCGCCTGCAGCTCGCGCACGATGCGCTCCCACTCCGCCTCGGGGAACGCGAACGGGTCGCTCGAGAGGTTGAGGTACACCGTGCCGTCGAAGTACCGGTGCGGGAAGGGATGGTCCTCGTACGGGCAGAGGTTGCTCGAGCAGCCCACCGGCGCGAGGACGCACTTGCGGTACGGGCGGTCCACGTAGCGGGCGAGGCCCGGGTGCGCGAGGTAGGCGCGGCGCGTCTGCGCGTTCCACCACCCGTCCTCCATCACCACGGTCATGGGCCCGCTGGTCGTGCCGGAGGTGTGCTCGTACTCGTACTTGCGCTGCGCGAACCCGCGCTCGACCGCCGCGTAGTCGGCGAAGAAGGCCGCCGGGCCGCGGCGCACGATCTCCTGCTTGGTCAGGAGCGGGATCTCGCGGAAGCACGACCAGCCGAGCGGCGCGTCGTGCAGGGGGAAGCGCTCGCGGTAGAGCGGGCTGCGCCCGTAGATGGCGCGCACCTCCGCCTCGAGCGGGGCCGGCAGGCGGCCGGGCTCGGCCGCGCCGAGCGCGGCGGGCGAGTTGGCGAAGGCGGGAGCGGCGGCTTCCATGCGAAGGCGGGAAGTGAACGTCGCGCCGGGGCGATGTCAAACGGCGCTCCGGCCGGGCCGCGTCACCGCGCGAGCCGCTCCCAGTGCGGGCGGAAGAGCAGCAGCGCGTCGAGCACGAGCGCGTGCGTGATCTCGCCGCGGTAGGCGGCGGCGTAGACCTCCTCCACCGGGAGGGTCAGGATCTCGAACTCCTCGTTGGGGTCCCACGCCACCGGCCCGGCGGGCGCGGCGTCCGCGACGAACACGAGGTGGCAGCGGTTGGTCTGGATGGCCGGGTTCGGGTGCACGACGCCGAGCACGCGGGCCGCGGCGCCGGCGAAGCCCGTCTCCTCGCGCAGCTCGCGCGTCGCCGTCGTCCGCGGGTCCTCGCCGGACTCGACGACGCCGCCCGGCAGCTCGAGCGAGAGGTCGTTCGTGCCGAAGCGGAACTGCCGCACGAGCACGAGCTCGCGGGCCGGCGTGAGCGCCACGACGTTCACCCAGTCGGGCGCGTGGATGAGGACGAAGTCGCGCGGCGCCGGGTGCTCCGGGTGGTGGAAGTCGACGCTCTCGACGTCGAAGACGCGGGTGCGGGCGACGGAACGCGCGCCCAGCTTGCGCCACCGCTGCGGTTTCGGCGGATGCTCCATGCCCGCAGGCTCGCGGGCGCGCGCGGCGAACGCACGCCCGAAAAGCCCGCCGCGCCCGGGCACGAAAAAGCCCCCGCTCGCGCGGGGGCCGAAGGGCGCGGGAGGCGCGGCCGGCGGATCAGCGGCCGGCGGGGAGCCGGATCTTCTGACCGACGCGGAGGCGGTTCGGCTCGAGGCCGGGGTTCTCGGCGAGGATCGCGTCCACGCTCGTGCCGAACTTGCGCGCGATCTTGCTCGGGGTGTCGCCCGCGGCGACGGTGTAGGTGCCGTCCGCGTTGCGGACGCCCGTCGCGGCCGGGGCGGCGCCGCCCTTGGCGGCCGGGGCCGGCTTCTTCATCGCCTCCTCGACCTTCGTGACCTGGGCGCGGAGCGCGCCGATCTCGGTGCCGACCTGGTTGAGGGCGTTCTGGATGCCGTCGCGGAGGTTCTTGAGGTCGGCCTCGGTCTTGGTGGAGGAGGCGCGGATCTCGTTCTCCAGCGTGCCGATCTTCGCGATCTCATCGCCCTGGGCGGTGACGGTCTTCTCGATCTTGTTCGCCTTCACCATCGTGAAGATGCCGAGCAAGAGGGCGATGACGCCGAGGATCACGCCGGCCAGGGGCATGATGCTGCTGGAGCTGGAGCTGCTGTCGCGGGAAAGAGTATCCATTGATAGAGGGAATTGAGGAGCGGGTTGTAGGCCGCGCCCCGGAGTGAGGCAAGAAGCATTTGGTTCCCCGGGAGGCCTCCCGGGAGTCGCGGCCCGCGGCGTCCGCGGGCGGGTGGTGGTCGGGGCGGCGAGATTCGAACTCGCGACCTCCTGGTCCCAAACCAGGCGCTCTACCAGGCTAAGCTACACCCCGAAGTGGCCGCGCCACCCTTGGCCGGGCGGCGGGGGAGTCAACGCTGGTCTCGGCGACCCGCCCCACCCGAAAAACGGGAATCGCGCCGCGTGCGCGCCGGCCGGTTCCGCCGCAGCGTGGGGCCGACCCGCCATGCACCGCCTCCTCCCGCTCCTCGCCCTGCTCGCCGCCCCCCTCCCCGCCCAGCTGGTGACCTACACGTTCGGATCGGCCGCGAGCCCGACCACCGCGCCGGCCTCGGTCGCCGCGCACCTGACCGCGGGCGCGTTCTCCGCCGCGGCCGGTTCCCCGGGCACGGCGTCCGGCAGCCCCGTGCATTCCGCGGGCAGCGGCGGCTCCTTCTTCACGGCCTCCGCGTGGACGGGCGCCGCGCCGGGCGCGAACCGGTTCGAGTTCACCGTGACGCCGGCGGCCGGCTTCGCGCTCGCCGCGACGTCGCTGTCGTTCGCCTACCGCGCGACGGCCAGCGGCCCCGTGAGCTTCGCGCTGCGCACGAGCGCCGATGCGTTCGCGTCCGACCTGCTCGCCGGCACGCTGACCAACGACTCGACGTGGCGCAGCTCCGGGACGCTGTCCCTCGCCCTGCCCGCGACCGAGGACCCGCTGGTCCTGCGGCTCCACGCCTCCGGAGCCTCGTCCGCCCTCGGCACGCTGCGGATCGACGACGTCGCGCTCGGCGGCGCCGTCTCCGCGGTGCCCGAGCCCGCGACCGCCGCCGTCGGCCTCGGGGGCGTCGCGCTGCTCCTCGCCGCGGCCGCGCGGCGACGGCCGGGCGCGCGGAAATGGCAAGGGGCGGCTCGCGGCCGCCCCTGATTCAGGCCCTCACCGACCGGAAACGGTCACTTGCCGCCCGGCTTGAACTCGATCGCCGCCGGCGCCGCGGGCGCGGCGGGGGCGGGTTGCGCCGCCTCGATCTGGGCGCGGAGCCCGAAGGCGCGCTGGGCCCACACTCCCATCGGCTCGATCTTCGCGACCTCCTCGAGCAGCGACTTCGCCTCGTCGGTGCGTCCCGCCTCGTGCGCGAGGACGGCGAGGTGGTAGGTGGCCTCCGCGCGCAGCGGCGTGGCGGCGGCGGCATCGGCACCGAGGGCCTTGAGCGCGGACTGCGCCGCGGCAGCGTCGCCGGACGCGAGGCGGCTCATCGCGGCGCCGAGGCGGGCGCGGCTCTTGAGCGCGGCGTTGGCCAGCTCGCCGACGGCCTTGTCGTAGTGGCCGGCCGCGGACTTGAAGTCGTTCTTCGCGTAGGCGTCGTCCGCCGCGCGCAGCCAGGCGACGCCGGCGAGGGCGTGGCCGGCGTTGTCGGCCGCGAACTTCGGCAGCTGGTCCACGCGGTCGGCCACCTTGGCGTAGGCCTCCTGCACGCCGCGTTCGCGGGACGCCTGGAACCACTGCCAGCCCTCGCGGGCGAGCAGGGCCACGAAGACGGCGGCGACGGCGAGCAGGATGACCGAGCGGTTCTTCTCCCAGAACAGCTGGACCTTGAGGGCGAACTCCTCGGCGCCGACGGGCGGCGGCGGGTTGGCCGGGTCGTGCGGCGGGGGGGCGGCAGGGGGGACAAGGCTCATGGGAACCGCGCACCATGGGGGTCGGCCCGGGCGCGCTCAAGCCCGGAATCCGCGGGAGGATCGACGGCGGGGCGCGCGCCCGGAGGGGGCCCGGTCCCGCCTGTCCGACGACGCCGGCCGGCGCCTAGTCGAAGACCACCGTCTTGTTGCCGTACACGAGCACCCGGTTCTCGAGGTGCCACCGGACGGCCTGCGCCAGCACGACCCGCTCGAGGTCCCGCCCCTTGCGGATCAGGTCCTCGACCCCGTGCCGGTGGGTGACGTAGGCGACGTCCTGGTGGATGATCGGACCCTCGTCGAGCACGGCGGTGACGTAGTGGGCGGTCGCGCCGATCAGCTTCACCCCGCGCGCGTGGGCCTGGTGGTAGGGTCGTCCCCCGGCGAAGGCGGGCAGGAAGGAATGGTGGATGTTGATGACCGGCAGGCCGAACTCGCGCAGGAAGTCGGCCGACAGGACCTGCATGTAGCGGGCGAGGACGACCAGCTCCACGCGCAGGCCGCGGAGGACCTCCAGCTGCCGCGCCTCGGCGGCCGCCTTGTTCCCCGCCTCGACGGGAATGTGGTGGAACTCGAGGCCGTAGCCGCGGGCCGGGGGACCGAGCGTCTCGTGGTTGGAGACGATCCCGACGAGGTCGCAGGGGAACTCCTGGGACCGCCACCGGAGGATGAGGTCGTGGAAGCAGTGGTCGGCCTTCGACACGAAGAGGGCCACGCGCGGACGGTGGGCGGCGCTCCGCACGGTCGTCGTCATGCCCAGCTCCCCGCGCGCGAACCGGAGGAAGCTCTCCGTCTCGGCCTCGGCGGGCGCCGCCGCCGGCGTCCATTCGATCCGCTGGAAGAAGACGCCCTCCTCCTCGTCCCGGTGCTGGTCGGCGTGGAGGATGTTCCCGCCGCGCTCGAAGATCCAGCCGGCGGCGCGGGCGACGAGGCCCCGCTGGTCGGGGCCGTGCATCAGGGCGACGAGCGGGCTCGGCGAGGGGGCGGCGGTCATGGCGGGAGGGGCGCCGCGCTCAGGCCATCGGCACGGTGTTGTGGCGGTATTCCTGGACGGGCCGGACGTCGACGAGCTTGGCCTTCATCGCGCGGATGCCGTGGAGGGCGGCGCGCGCGCCGGTCAGGGTCGTGGAGATGGGCACGTTGTTCGCGTAGGCGGCGGCGCGGATCGCGTTCTCATCCTGGCGCGGGATCATGCCGCGCGGCGTGTTCACGACGAACTGGATCTCGCCGTTCTTGATCATGTCCACGCAGTTCGGCCGGCCCTCGTTGAGCTTGAAGACCGGCTGCACGGCGAGGCCGCGGGACTGCAGGAGCTTGGCGGTGTTGGTCGTCGAGCAGACGGAGAACCCGAGGTCGAGGAAGCCCTGGGCGAGCTCGACCACGTGGGGCTTGTCCGAGTCCTTCACGCTGAGGAACACCTTGCCCTGGAGCGGCAGCGCGGGCTTGGCCGCCATCTGCGTCTTCGCGTAGGCGATGCCGAGGTCGTCGTCCATGCCCATGACCTCGCCCGTGGAGCGCATCTCGGGGCTGAGCACGATGGCCGCGCCGGGGAAGCGGTTGAACGGGAAGACGGCCTCCTTCACGCACCAGTGGCGCGGCTGGATCTCCGCGGTGAAGCCGAGGTCCTTGAGCTTGGCGCCGGCCATGACGCGGGCGGCGAGCTTGGCCAGCGGCACGCCGATGGCCTTGGCCACGAACGGCACCGTGCGCGACGCGCGCGGGTTCACCTCGAGGACGTAGAGCTGCCCGTCCTTGATCGCGAATTGGACGTTCATCAGGCCGACGACCTTGAGCTCGCGCGCGAGCGCGTAGGTGGCCTCCCGGACGGTCCGCAGCATCGCGGGCGGCAGGGTGTGCGGCGGCATGACCATCGCCGCGTCGCCCGAGTGGACGCCGGCGAACTCGATGTGCTCGAGCATGCCGCCCACGAGGGTCGTCTCGCCGTCGCTGATGCAGTCGACGTCGAGCTCGATCGCGTCCTCGAGGAACTTGTCGATCAGCACGGGCTTGCCCGGCATGACGGCGAAGACCTGATGGACGACGTCGCGCAGCTCGGCCTCGTTGTAGAGGATGAACATGCCGCGGCCGCCGAGCACGAAGGACGGACGCACCAGCACCGGGTAGCCGAGCTCGGCCGCGCAGGCGAGGGCCTCGGGCTCGGACATCGCGATGCGGTTGGCGGGCGACTTCAGGCCGACGCGGTCGAGCACGGCGGCGAAGAGCTTCCGGTCCTCGGCGGCGTCGATGCTCTCCGGCGAGGTGCCGATGATGTTCACGCCGCGGGCCTTGAGCGCGCTGGCGAGGTTGAGGGGGGTCTGGCCGCCGAACTGGGCGATGGCGCCGACGCAGCCCTCCTGCTCGTAGATCTCGAGCACGTCCTCGAGCGTGAGCGGCTCGAAGTAGAGGCGGTCGGAGGTGTCGTAGTCGGTGGAGACGGTCTCGGGGTTCGAGTTGACCATCACCGTCTCGAAGCCGGCCTCGCGCAGCGCGAACGACGCGTGCACGCAGCAGTAGTCGAACTCGATGCCCTGGCCGATGCGGTTCGG